>DASXOV010000101.1:0-3042 GCA_036494005.1 Pseudonocardiaceae bacterium
TCCGGAAGATGGGTCGGGAGAAGTTCGTCGCCACGGTGCGCGGTGAACTGCCTCGGTGGGAGGCCAAGAAGGTCAGCCACCGGGTGCTGGGCCGGATGTGGGATGCGTTGACCGACAGCCGTGGCGTGCCCGCGCAGCGGCGTGGGGCGTTGGAACGTGTCCATCTGGTGATGGCTGACTGGCGATCGGCGCGGGCTCGGCTGCGCGATGTGGAGGGCCGCATGCTGGAAGTCCTGGATCAGCTCGGCTTGCGGGAGCTGGTCTGCTCGATTGTCGGGCTCTCCGGGGTGGGTGCCGCGGTGATCCTGGCCGAGACCGGGGACCTGACCCGGTTCGCCTCGGCTCGATCGGTGGTCAAACACGCCGGGCTCAACCCGACCGAGAACACGTCGGCGACCATGCGCGGGCAGACCCGCGTGTCGCACCGCGGGCGCCCGCAGTTGCGCGCTGCGGCGTGGCGGGCGGTGTGGGGTGCGTTGCCGCACAACCCGGTCCTGGGCGCCAAGTTCGTTCACTTGACCAAACGGGACATGCAACGGCTGGCCGCGGGGCAGGCCCGCGCGGCCTGCGCCGCGGCGCTGCTGCGGTGGCTGTATGCGGTGGTCACCAAGCGCCAGCCATGGGACCAGCGGGTTGCCAGCGGAATGGTCCCCGCTGCCTGTAGCGCCGGCGTGGGACTGCCTGCCGCGGCCTGAGTACCTATCCCGGGGGCGGCCCCGCCGCTGGCCGGTCACGACAACTACATGGACATCCTTCCCGGCCGGGGCGAGCCCGACTTCGCGTAGAGCTTCGAAGCTCGCCGCAAACCATGGGCAGCCCCGCCACTACCTGCACAAGCTCGATTGCGCGCTGTCGGGACACCATCCCTCTATCCGGTGGTGGCACAAGCCCGCTTGTTAGCTACGTAGAGACGCAGGCACGGCGGAGCCCCCGCACACCCCGGGAGGACTCCACTGGCTAATTTCTGATTCGCTGGTAGTGGTTGGTTCGGTGTGGCTACGGCGGGTGTGGTGGTGTACGGGCGGATGATCCGGTAGCGCTCGCTGACCCCTGCCCCCGACCGTAGGATCGGTGTCTTGATGTCGATGCAACCCCAGCCGTGGCCCGAGCCCGCCGATGACGTGGCTAGGGCTATCCGGGTGATGTTCGCCGGGCGCCGGGCGCCGTTGCCGGTCGTGGTGCGAGACGAGCTTGATGAGCTGTTCGATGATGCGCAGTTCGCCGAGGCGTTTGGGGTGCGGGGTAAGCCGGGCTGGTCGCCGGGGCGCCTGGCGATGATCACCGCGTTGCAGATGGTGGAGAACCTGCCCGATTCCCAGGCTGCCCAGGCGGTGCGGTTGCGGCTGGACTGGAAGTACTGTCTGGGCTTGGACTTGACCGATGAGGGGTTCGATGCGTCGGTCTTGTCGGAGTTCCGCAGCCGGGTGGCCGGTCACGGGTTGGAGGAACGGGCCCTGGACCTGCTGGTTGAGGCGCTGGTCGCGCGGGGCCTGCTGAAGGCCGGGGGCAAGCAGCGTACCGATTCCTCGCATGTCATCGCCGCGGTGCGGGACCTCAACCGCCTCGAACTGGCTGGGGAGACGGTGCGTGCCTGTGTGGAGGCGATCGCGGCGGTGGACCCGGACTGGTTGGCGGCCACGATCGACCTGGACGGGTGGGGGCGCCGCTACGGGGCGCGGGTGGACTCCTGGCGACTGCCGACGTCCAAGGCGAGACGTGACGCTCTGGCCACGGATTACGGGCGCGACGGATTCGCTCTGCTCAAGGCCGTCTATGCTCCCGCCGCCCCGCAGTGGGTGCGGTACCTGCCCGCTGTGGAAATCCTGCGGGTTGTGCTTGTCCAGAACTACCTGGTCGACGTCGATCGGCAGGGGCGGGAGGTGATCCGACGGCGGGAGGCGGACACGGACGGTCTCCCGCCTGGCAGATTGAGGATCACCTCACCGTATGACCCTGACGCCCGGTGGGGCGGCAAACGGGACCTGACCTGGAACGGCTACAAGATCCATATCAGTGAGAGCTGCGACGTTGACGCCGCCGACCTGCCGAGCAGTACGACTGGCTGGGTTCCCGAAAAACCCCCGAACCTCATCACCCATGTGGCCACGACCGACGCGAGCGTGCCCGACGTGGCGATGACCGCGCCTATCCACGAAGCGATGGCCCGGCGCCAGATCCTGCCGGGCGAGCATTACCTGGACTCCGGCTACCCTTCGGCGGACCTGCTGGTCTCCAGCATGGCCCGGTTCGGCGTCGCGCTGGTCACCCCGATGCTCGCGGATACTTCACCCCAGGCCCGCGCCGCTGACGGCTTCGACCGCGCCGCCTTCACCATCGACTGGGACCAGCAACAGGTCACCTGCCCCCAGGGGCAGACCAGCACATCGTGGGCCCCAGCCATCCAGCGCGGCACCGAAGTGATCGTCACCCGATTCGACCGTCAGACCTGCCAGCAGTGCCCGGTCAAGACCACATGCACGACCGCCACCCGCCGAGGCCGGCAACTCACGCTGCGACCTCAACCCGTGCAGGAAGCCCTCGACCAGGCCCGAGCCGAACAGAACACCGCCGACTGGCAGGCCAAGTACGCCCGACGCGCCGGAGCCGAATCCACGATCGCGCAAGCCGTCAAGGTCACCGACACCCGCCACGCCCGCTACCGCGGCCTGCCCAAGACCCGCCTTGAACACGTCTACAAGGCCGTCGCTCTCAACCTGATCCGCCTCGATGCCTGGTGGAACGGCTACCCCCTCGACCGCCGTCAGACCAGCCACCTCGCACGCCTGGAACTCACCCTGGCTGCATAACCAGAATTAACCAGCGGAGTCCGGGAGGCACACAAAACCAGACTGGACTGGCCCGGCGATGCCGGACCGGTACCTCACCATGCCCAACAACAACCTCCGAGCCCGATCAACCTGGTCCGCTGGCGCAACAGCGGCAGGAACCCATCGCTACTCACCAGCCGAAACCCCAATACAACACACTCATCGCAAAGCCGCCGACCAACCACTTGACGAAGTTCCTCTTACGATGGTTTGC
>DASXOV010000102.1:0-2772 GCA_036494005.1 Pseudonocardiaceae bacterium
GACGTCACCTTCCCCGGTGACTCGGGTGAGCGGCACAGCCCGCGCTGGCATCTTCCTGCGTGCTCGATCACCCGCACCGACACACCAGATGTCGAGTGGATCCCCAAGGTGACCGCGGCTGGTCTGGCGATCATCACTCGCTGCACGGGCACGCCCGCACCGTGGAGGTCGCGGAGATCGCCGCAGCAGCGCTCAACGTGCCATCACAGCACCCCCAATTCCTGCCGGGCTGCGGCCAGTTCGGCGCAGCGTGCGTAGACGTCGCCGGTGCGGGTGTGCGGGTTGCAGTCGGCGAACCGGCGCCACTGCTGCGTGGTGTACGCGGTGCCGCTGAGCAGGAACGCTGCGGCGCTGTCGATATCGCGGTGGCGCATGTCGGCGTCGGTGGGGATGAACATCGCGGGTCCTCGCTTGCGGTAGGGACGGTCAGCGGTGGGGAGTCGCTGACCGGGGGTGGCTAGCTGGTGCGGGCCATCTCGCGTGACAAGCGGTAGATCCCGTCCTGCACGGTGTCGTACGTGCCGTGCCAGTGCGGGGACATCTCCGGGAGCCTCGTGCGGCTGTCCGCGTCGGCCGGCAGCCCGGACTGGCGGATCACTTCGGCGCGCAACTCGGCTGTGAACTCCGGGGAGATCGTGCGGTTGGCGAAGACATGCCCGGTCATGAAGTGCACCAGCTCCGCCTTCGCGCAGCAGCGGGAGGTGTGCACATCGTTGTTGCTGGACACGTCACACCCGTAGGTCTCGGCGACGCGGGCGCCGTGCTGCGGGCAGTACCAGGAGTTGGCCGAGTAGGCGCAGTCGGTCATCCCCTCGAACCGGCCGCCCCGGAAACCGTTCGCGACTGCCTCGACCTGGTCGACGGTGGGGCCGTCGGTCCAGAACACGTTGACCGATGAGCCGCCTGCGTAGCGTTCGATGCGGACTGAGAACTTCACGGCGGGGAATCCGCGCTTCAGGAATGGGCGCAGCAGCTTGGCGACTTCGGCGGTGTCGATGTAGCGGGCGGCGGTCATCTGGTCCTCCTGGTGGCCCCGGTTTCTGTAATACACAATCTACGCCGCGGTGGCCGGTGGCGCAAGGGTTTACGTGTCACAAAAACTGTGTATTCTTGTGGCACACGAACCAGGGAGCCGCCGATGACCGAGAAGCGCCGTCCTGGACGGCCAGCCACGGGCCAGAAACCGAACTACCCGATCCGCGTCGACCGGGAAGTTCAGGACGCGTTCGTCGCAGCTGCGGGCAAAGAGCACCCGGCAGTGGTCGCCGCGTTCATGGCCTGGTACGCGCGCCTACCCGGTTCACGACGTCCCGAACGCCCCCCCGCGGCTGGTCCCGAGCCCGAATTCGGCGGATAGCACACCGCCCAGCACCAAGATCGGGCGACACGCCGAGCAGGCGCCCACAGCCACCACCCGCCCACGGCCATCATCAACACACGGGTAGCGCACCCCAGCACCCGGATCCCCTACCGCAAACCTGGAGACCCGCCATGCCTACGCCGCCGCCGCCGGAGAGCGCCGAGGACCTCGAGACGTCCATCAGCGACGTCGTGCGCACCGGCCAGATCGTCACCACCGCTCAGTGGATTGTCGCGTCGGTCGTGATGGGCGGCTCGGCGCTCAGCGCCGGGTACGCCTTCGGGCACTTCCACGAGCCGTTCTACATGGGCTTCATCATCGGCCTGGCCGTGGACACCGCCCTCGCCTCGTGGCTGCTGATCTCCCGCAAGCTCCGCGCCACCGGCGTGAAAACGGCGTGGGGGCCGGTCCTCGAGGGCATCACCGCCCTGATGACCCTGTGCCTGAACTCCGGGTCCTCGATGCTGGACGGGAACTACGCCCTGGCCGGTGCGCACGCGTTCCTGCCGGTCGTGCTGTTCGTGCTGTCGATGGCCGGCGGGGAGGCGCAGCACAAGTTGCACGACCTGCTGAAGAAGAAGGAAGCCGCCGAGGCCGCCCGCAAACGCCAGGCGGACGACGACGAGAGGATCCGCAGCGAGCGCGCGACCCGAGAGCACCACGAGACGACCCGCACGGAGAACAACCGCCGCACTGCCGAGGCCACCAAGGCAGCCAAGGAAGCCGAGAAGGAGACTGAGGCGCACAAGGCGAGCGTCACGGTCGCACGGGAGGAGAACGAGGCGGCCGTGACGATGGAGCGTGAGAGGAACGAGACCGCGCTGACGGTCGAGCGGGAGCGGAGCGAGACTGCTGCGACGCTCGAGCGGGAAGCCCGCGAGCACGCAACTCAGAAATCCGTTCGGGAGCTGTCTGGGCTCATTCTGATGAGCACCACAATGCGCGTCGTCGCAATGACAGCGGCCGGCTTGAATGGGACTGGACAATCGTCGCGCCAGTATTCTGCCATCCCCCGCCAGGGGTCGGTTTCGCCAGCCGGATCGCCAGCGTCGCCAGCCCGCGTCGCCAGCGGTTCGCCAGCGCCGTCGCCAGCCCGTCGCCAGCCCGCGTCGCCAGCCCGTCGCCAGCCGCCGCCAGCATCACCAGCGCAGGTCGCGCCCGATCTGGCGAAGCTGGTGACGCTGGCGAAGCAGGAGCTGGCGACGTCGCCAGGGATGGGCCGGCCGACGCTGGCGAAGAGGCTGGCGGAAAGGTCTGGCGACCACGTCACCGACCACATGGTGAAGACGATTCGACGAATGATCGACGATGAGCAGAGGGAGCTTCTGGCGGCCGAGGTGGCTGGATTCCTCAGCGCGCAGTAGTAATCGCTCGATCCCCATAAACAACGAGAAGGGCCGGTCACCTCCATG
>DASXOV010000103.1:0-47533 GCA_036494005.1 Pseudonocardiaceae bacterium
TGGTCGACCATCGTGTTCATGGTGCTCTTGAGCGCCAGGATCTCGCCCTGCGCGTCGACGGTGATCTTCTGGCTCAGGTCGCCCTTGGCCACCGCGGTGGCCACGTGGGCGATGTTGCGCACCTGGGCGGTCAGGTTGGAGGCCATCAGGTTCACCGCGTCGGTGAGGTCCTTCCAGGTACCGGCCACGTTCGGCATCCCGGCCTGGCCGCCCAGCTTGCCCTCGGTACCCACCTCACGGGCCACCCGGGTCACCTCATCGGCGAAGACTCGCAGCGTGTCGGTGAGCGAGTTGATCGTCTCGGCCAGTTCGGCGACCTCGCCGCGGGCGGTGACCGTGATCCGCCGCGACAGGTTCCCCTCGGCGATGGCGGTGGACACCGACGCGATCGAGCGGACCTGGTTGGTGAGGTTGGACGCCATGGTGTTCACCGAGTCGGTGAGCGCACGCCAGGTGCCCGCGACGCCCCGGACGTCGGCCTGACCGCCCAGCTTGCCCTCGGTACCCACCTCACGGGCCACCCGGGTCACTTCATCGGCGAACGAGGACAGCTGGTCGACCATCGTGTTCACGGTGCGCCCGATCCGGAGGAACTCGCCTCTCAGCGGCCGGTTCTCGATCTCCAGCGCCATGTGCTGGGACAGGTCGCCCTCGGCGACCGCGACGATCACCCGGGCGATCTCGCCGGTCGGGCGGGCCAGGTCGTCGATGAGGGAATTGACCGCCTGCGCGTCCTCGGCCCACGAGCCGTCGAAGGCCTCCTCGTCGAGGCGCTCCAGCATCCGGCCTTCCCGGCCGACCACCCGGCTGATCCGCAGCAGGTCACGGTTGCGCCGCTCCTGCAGGGAGACCACTTCGTTGAACCGGTCGACGACTTCACCCGCCAGCCCGCTGCGCCGGGCCAGCCGGACACCGAAGTGACCCATTCTGACCTGGGCCAGCGCGTCGGCCAGCTCGTTCAGCACCGCGGGCGTGGCACCTGACGGCGCGCGTTCACCGGAGTTCACGCGCGGCCCGGTTCGCGGAGCAGCAGTCATCGGCGCTGTCCTCCCTCCGATGTCGCACCTCGCTCACGGTGAGCGACGATGAAGCAGCCCGCCCCGACGGACCAGGTCCGTCTACTTGTTGCCATGTCTACCGTGCCCGGGTAAGGAATGCGAGAGCCCACCGCGCGCCGGTACCCGTTCGGCAGACTAGACGGGTGGTCCCCCGATTGATGCGACGAATCCAGCTCCCGCCCAGCCCGCACTCGACCTCAGCAGCCCGGGGGATGTTGCGAACCACTCTGGCCGATGCCGGGTTCCAGCAGCTGACCGATATGGCGTTGCTGCTGGCCACGGAGCTGTGCGCGGGCGCGGTCCGCCATGCCGGTACCGAACTGGAGCTCGAGGTGACCGTCGAGGACTCCAGGCTGACCGTTGCGGTGACCGATCGGGGGCCGGTACCGCCCGAGCTCGCCAGGCCACCGGGCTCCGCGGGGAGTCCGGTCAGCCAGCACGGCCTGCAGATGATCGCGACCCTGGCCTCGGCATGGGGCACCCGGCACGAGGCGGCCGGGCGCCACCTGATGTGGTTCTCTCTCGACATTCCGGCAGCCGTACCGGCAGCCATACCGGCACCGGCGGGCAAGGCGGCGCCGGACCCGGCCGCGGCGGACCACCAATCGGCGCAGGCACCGGGCGACTGGCCGGGTACGCAGACCTGCCGATGGCTGCTGCACATGCCGTCCCCCGTGGCCGCGCGGCTGACCGTCCCCACGCTGGTGACCGAGCTGCTGCGACGGCTGTGCGAGGTGATCGGAGCGCACGAGGCGAGTGTGTCGTTGGACTACGGAGACGCCAAGGGCGAGCAGGTGCTGGCCCGGTACTCCGGCGGCTCCCCCGGGTCCGGGCACGCGGCGGACGCGGGCGACGACGGCAGCCCGGCTCCGGTGCCCCGTCGGGCCACCATCGACGTACGGCTGGGGCTGGACGCCCCGCTGCGCGGCCGGCTGCGGGTGCACCACCCGTGCCCCGCCACCGCCGAGGAGGAACTGGCCGAACTGTCCGCGCACCGCATGGCGCTGGCGATCGAGTCCGACTGGCTGCGCGGCGCCGACCGCCGCCGCCGGTCCTGGATGACCTACCTGGCCGACACCAGCGAGTTGCTGGCCCAGTCGCTGGACGTGAACTTCACCGCGGCGCTGGTGCCCCAGATCGTGGTGCCCAGGCTCGGCGAGTGGTGCGCGGTGCACCTGGTCGACGAACGCGGCAAGATCACCCGGGCGACCTGGGGGCATGCGGACGAGTCCGCGCTGGAACCGCTGCGGTCCTGGCTGGACGGCGAGAAGGGCGGCGACGAGGGCGCCCTGCGGTCCCGGATCGACCTGGCGCTGCGCGGCAACCGGCCGGTCACCTACACCACGCCGGTCGAGGGGGTCACCGTCCTGCTGGTCGCCCGCAACGCCACTTTGGGCACCCTGACGGTGGGGCGGCCGGAGACCCGATCGCACACCCCCGAGGATGTCGCGCTCATCAGCGACATCGCCCGGCGGGCATCACTGGCGATCGCCAATGCCCAGCTCAACGCCGCGCACGTGACCGTGTCACAGGCGTTCCAGCGGGCCCTGTTGCCGAGGGCGCTGCCGACCTCCGCGCAGGTCGAGTTCGCCGCCGCGTACCTGCCTGCCAGCGCGGGAACCGATGTCGGCGGCGACTTCTACGATGTGCTGGCACTGCCGGACACGCGCTGGCTGGTCGCCGTCGGGGATGTCTGCGGCAAGGGAGCTCCGGCCGCGGCCCGTACCGGACGGGTACGCGATGTGCTGCGGGTCCTGGTGCGGGACGGCTGCCGGTTGGAGCGGGCCGTCCAGCTGCTCAACGACGCGATGGGCGAAGCGATCGACGAACAGCAGTTCTGCACCCTGGCCGGTGCGCTGGTCACTGGGCACGCGAAACGCGGGGGTCTGGACGTGGAGCTGGTGCTGGCCGGACACGACCAGCCAGTGCTGGTGCGCGCGGACGGGTCGACCGAATTCCTCGGCGAGTTCGGCACGGCCGTGGGACTACTGGACGAGATGCGGTTGTGCACCACCTGCCACATTCTGCGGCCGGGGGACGCGATGGTGATCTACACCGATGGAGTGACCGAACGTCGGCACGGAAGCCAGTTCTTCGGCCGCACCCGCCTCGCCGAGCTGGCCTCCAGGCTGGCCGGCGCCTCGGCCGCCACGATGGCCGCCGCGCTCCGCAACGCGGCCAAGGACTTCTCCAGCACCGCGCCCAAGGACGACATCGCGCTGCTGGTGGTCAAGGCCAGGTAGTGCCGACGATCACCCGACGGATCACCCCGAGGAAGGAGCGAGTGCAGGCGTGGACTTCGACGTCACCATCGAGATCCCCCAGGGGGAGCGCAACAAGTACGAGATGGATCACCGAACGGGCCGCATCAGGCTGGACCGGACCCTGTTCACCGCCACCCGGTACCCGGCGGACTACGGGTTCGTCGAGGACAGCCTCGGCGAGGACGGCGACCCGCTCGACGCATTGGTACTGGTCCAGGAGCCGACCTTCCCGGGTTGCCTGATCCGCTGCCGGGCGATCGGCATGTTCCGGATGCGGGACGAGAAGGGCGGCGACGACAAGGTCATCTGCGTGCCCGGCAACGATCCGCGCCAGGAGCACCTACGGGACATCCACCACCTCTCGCAGTTCTACAAGCTGGAGATCCAGCATTTCTTCGAGGTCTACAAGGCGCTGGAGCCGGGCAAGAGCGTCGAGAGCGACGCGTGGGTGGGGCGCGCCGAGGCCGAACAGGAGATCCACAACTCCTGGGACCGGGCCCGCAGGCAAGGCGGCGGGTCCGGCGGGCTGCGCGCCGACCCGGGCTCCTGACCCCGCCGACGCACTCCCCTCCGCGGAGGCGGCGTTGTGACCCGCGGGCCGACGCACGCTCAGCGGCTGGGCCAGTTCTCCTCGAAGCCGGCCGTGAACCGGTCGAGCAGGTCGGCGAACTGCTCGCGCTCGGCGGGTTCCCATGGCTCGGTGATCGCCGCGATCCGCTCGTCGCGGCACTGTCGAACCTGGCCGAGCAGCGCCATCCCGGCCTCGGTGACGGCGAGCAGCGACGCCCTCCCGTCGTCGGGATCGGCGCGCCGTTCCAGCAGTCCCATCCCCACCAGGTTGGCGGTCTGCCTGCTGACCGTGGAAGGGTCGGAGTGCACCGCGCCCGCCAGCGTCGTGACCCGGGACGGTCCGGCGCAGACCAGGGTGAACAGCAGCATGAACGAGGGCCGGTCCAGGCCGTCGTCCCGCGCGAGGGGGGCGCGTTCCATCAGCCGGATCAGCCGAACCAGCCCGGTTCCGATCCGGCCCGCGACGGTCGACTCGTCGGCTCTCGGCGCAGGAGCAGGCATCAGGCCACCTTTACTGCATGCCACATGCAAATACTTGCCCGGTCAAGCATTCCCGGCATTCCCGGCACAGGCAAGTGACCTCGGCCCCGGCCCCCCTTCCGGGTGCACTCCCCGCCCACCTCCGTGACGGCCGCCCGCCCCTTCGCGCCACCCTGCGTGCGCCCTGGTCCCCCGATCGGGCTCCCCATCGGGTCGCGCTCCGGTCATCGTCGGGTGCCCGAATTCCCCTTCGGCAACGCGGGTCAGCCGCTAGGCTCACTCGCGATGAACACACCATTCAGGGCCGTTCCCGATTGGTTCGGCTTCGAGAACGCCGGCGCCGGTTTCGCGGTCGCGGACGTCGAGGGAAACGGTCAGCTCGATGTCGTCGCCTTCGTGGTCGACAATCCACCCGGTAAGAACGCCGGTTACTACCGGGTCGGCCGGGGACTCGGTGCCGACGGTGCGGTCAACGGCGGCTGGAGTCCGTGGCAACAGGTACCGGACTGGCCCTTCTTCGAGAACCAGGGCGCGGGGATCGCGGTCGCCGATCTGAACGGCGACGGTACGCCGGACCTCATCGTGCTCGCGGTGGACAATCCGGACGGCCGCAACGCCGGTTACGTCCGGGTGGGTTCGGGTCTCCGGGCGGACGGGTCGATCGGCGGCTGGGGTCCGTGGCAACAGATACCGGACTGGTTCAGCTGGGAGAACCAGGGTGCCGACATCGCCGTCGCGGACATCAACGGCGATGGCCACCTGGAGCTGGTCGTGCTGATGGTGGACAATCCGGCGGGCCAGAATGGCGGCTTCTACCGCTCCGCAACCATCGACGGCACCGGGACGGTGTCCGGGTGGACCCCGTGGGCGACGGTGCCGGACTGGAAGTTCTGGGAGAACCAGGGCGCCGGACTCGCGATCGCCGACCTGAACTCCGACGGCGTGCCCGAGCTGCTGGTGCTCGCCGTGGACAACCCGCAGGCGCGCAACGCCGGGTATTACTGCGTGGGCTGGCATCTGGACGGCCGGGGCAGGCCCACCGAGGGGTGGGGGCCGTGGGAGCCGGTGCCGGACTGGGTGTTCTGGGAGAACCAGGGCGCGGGCGCGACGCTGGCCGACGTGAACGGGGACGGGGTTCCCGAACTGGCGGTGCTGGCGGTCGACAACCCCGAGGGGCAGAACCAGGGCTACTACCGCATGCTGGACGTCACCACCGATCTGGCGGAGGCGCCGGCCCGCGGGGTGTGGCGGCTGCTGGAGAACGACACCGGGGTGCTCGCCGTGCACACCGCGCTGCTGCACACCGGCAGCGTGCTGTTCTTCGCCGGTTCGAGCAACAACCCCGACAACCACAACGCGCACCACTACGGCACCCGGGTCTGGCACTACCCCGCACCGAACCTCAGCGCACCGGACACCCCGCTGGACCTGTTCTGCAGCGGGCACGCCTCGCTGGCCGGCGGCCAGGTGCTGGCCGCGGGTGGCACCGAGCAGTACGACCCGTTCCACGGACTGCGCCAGGCGTCGATCTTCGACCCCACCGCGGGACCCGCGGATCCGGCCAGCCCCACCAGCACGACCGGCGCCTGGATGCACGAGCAGGACATGGCCGGTGGCCGCTGGTACCCCACCCTGGCGCCGCTCGCCGACGGCCGGGTGCTGGCCGTCTCCGGCCTGGGGGAGGACGGCAACCTCAACGTGGTCCCCGAGGTCTACACCGAAGGAACCGGCTGGAAGTCGCTGCCGCCGTCGCCGCCGTGGCCGATGTACGCGCACCTCTACCTGCTCGGCGACGGGCGTATCTTCTACAGCGGCGGGCAGTACGGCAGTGACAACGGGCTGCGCCCGGCGATCTGGGACATCACGACCAACGCGACGGTCGACGTGCCCGGTCTGCCGGAGCAGGACCTGCGTAACCAGTCGGCCAGCGTGCTGTTGCCGCCCGCTCAGGACCAGCGGGTGATGATCATGGGAGGGGGCGCATGGGACATGCACAACCAAGCCCCGCCGACCGCGACGACGGCGATCGTCGACCTGAAGGCACCACACCCCACCTACCAACCCGGGCCGCCGCTGCACACCCCGAGGATGCATCTGTGCGCCGTGCTGCTGCCGGACCGGACAGTGCTGGTCAACGGCGGCGCGACCATGGAGGAGATGACTGCCGACGCCGCCTTCGACGCCGAGATCTACCACCCGCAGTCCGGGACCTGGACCGTCGGAGCCACCTCGCGGGTCCCGCGGCTCTACCACTCGGTGTCCCTGCTGATGCCGGACGGCAAGGTCATCACCGCCGGCTCGAACCCGCAGCGCACCGTGGAGGAACTCCGGATCGAGGTGTACTGGCCGCCGTACCTGTTCGCCGGCCCGCGGCCCGCGTGCACCCCGTCCGCCACCGAGGTGCACTACGGCCAGTCGCTGACCGCCCAGGTGCCGGCCGCGGCGGGGATCGGCTCGGCCTGCCTGATCCGGCCCGGTATCGCCACCCACTCCGCCAACGTCGAGCACCGCCTGGTCGACGTGCCACACCAGGTGAGCGCGGCCGACGAGGTGAGCCTGGCGATGCCCGGCGGCGCCACGCTGGCTCCCCCCGGCTGGTACCTGCTGTTCGTCGTCAGCGCGGCGGGCGTGCCCTCACCCGGGGTCTGGCTGCACCTGTCCTGATCCGGTGACCGGTCCCGGTGGAAAGAGCCGCACCTGTCAGGGTTCCCCCTGACCACGCGCGGACATCTCGGTGCCGCTCCCGGATGAGGCGTGGCCGGACCGGCCCGACGATCGACCCTATGGCTGCGAGATCCGCGACTTCCGCGCCACGGTGGCGCCGGCTGGTGGTGTGGTTGCACGTGCTGGCCTCGGTCGGCTGGATGGCCCAGGCCATCGCACTGGCTGCGCTGACGGCGACCGCCGTTTCGGCCACCGACCCGGCGACCGCGCTCAGCGCCGTCTCGATGGCCGAGCACCTCGACGGGCACGTACTGGCCCCGATGGCCAACGCCGCCGCCTTCACCGGGTTCTTCCTGGCGCTCGCCACACCATGGGGCCTCACCCGCCACTGGTGGGTGTTGGTCAAGGCCGCCATCACCGTGACACTGCTCTACCTCGGCATCTTCGTGCTCTCCGACGCGCTGCACGCGGCGGTCGAGGCGGCGCACAGCGGCGGACCGAGACCGACCACGCTGATGACAACAGGCGCGGCCCTGATGGCCGGGGCGATCGCCTTCCAGGCCTGGGTGTCGATCGCCAAGCCGTGGGGGCCGACGCGATGGTTCGCGCGAACCCGGCCGCCGAAGCTACCGGCCGCACCGACGATGTTGTTGCGGATGGGCGTCGCGGCTCCGACCGCCGACATCGTGATCGGCACAGCACTCGGCTACCCGATGCCGCTGTTGTCCCTGGCCGTCCTGATCACCGCAGCGGTCCACCGGCGCCGCTCGACGTCCGCGACCCGCACCCGGGACACCTCGCCCACCCCGGCACCGGCAGCGTGACACGTAAGCCGAGCGCCCTCCCGGTTGCACAAAAGATCCCGACGAGGCAACGCAATAGACTCAATTCACACGATCAGGCGATGAGTACGAATACCTCACCGGGATAGCCCCATCCTATGCCAACGTAGCCCTTGCGGGTCGCTGATCCCCGCGACGGGGTCCACGACCGAGGAATAGGATACGAAAAGGGTGATCAAGCATAATCGAATTTCCGTCATCCTCTGCGCTGCGGCGCTCGCCGGCTGCTTGACATTGGCAGGTTTCGCGTAAACCAGCACGCATGGGCTGCACAATCATTGACTGCTGGCCGTAAACACCCTCGGGACTGCTCATGTTCACCCGCCACTCACGACATACGTCGCGCAACTACCCACTGATGCTGGCCCCGCGGCGGACTCATCAACGAGCAGAGTGGTGGCCGCAGCGTTACGAATAACGCTGTTAGTGATCATGAAACCTCCTCTTGTCAGTCACGCGCGCTGTCTTCTCGGTTCACTCGCCAGACCGGGCTCCTGGCACGACCAACAGTGCCGGAAACAGGCGCTGTCGGCGTCGACCGCCGGTAGCAATCGGCGGCTACCACCGAGAGGTGAGGCAGGTCAGCCCCTGACGGTATGTCGCACGCGCTCGGCCTACCGTCAGCCGACGATAGACAGCATCTCCACCACCGAGGACAATCAAACTATGAGTGCACAAACGCACGTGTCCATCTACGGCGTAGACGAAGCCGGCGCAACCGGCGCGCTACTCGGAAGCGGTACTCTGATCGACCCGGTTTTCATACTCCTGCATCCACCCCTGAGTCAGCGACTGGCCGGTAGCGGGAACTCCGTACGGCTACGGGTGGGGATCGCCTCGACCGGAACCGATCCGGGTATTGTCGAGGTTATCGACGGTGACAACCTCCACGTGTCGCCCAGCCACTCCGCTGAGCCACTCGTGGCGCTGGAACTTCCTCGACCCACGGCTGCGCCGGTCGCGCCGCTGTCCCCCGTCGGGGATGACACCAAGGCTGCCACCGACCTGCTGGTTAGGTATCTCGAAAGCCTGCCCGATTCCAGTTCGGACGAGTGGTCGGCCCAGGTTGGCCACAAGAACCGAACTCCGTTCCATCCCGCGGGTACCGATGATTTTCCTTGGTGCTCGGTGTGGCCACACGGTCCTGGTTGCAAGAACTAGGTACAGAAGGATCGTCGGTGAAAGTGTCATGGTCGCGGCGCTTCGCCGGCGAGGTATTCGTTGTTAGCCTTGCGATCGCTGTGGACCTTGTCGCCTGGGGAGGCGATCGACTGCTCCGCAGCGGCGAAATCCTGCCCCTGTGGGTTGTTCCTGCGCTCACCATCGGAATCTACGGATCGCTGCTGTTTCGGTGGCGTTGGCCGGTGGGGCTGTTCACCGTCCAGTGGCTTTATGCACTCGCGGGCCTGATTATACCCAGGTATGTGCCGTTCGCCTGCCTGCTTGTCGGCCTGCACGCCGTGGCTTGCCGCCGCCCGGCGCGCATCTCGGCAACTGCGTTCGCCGCATGCGCGGTTCCATTCGGAATCGACAGCTATAATGCTGCGAGCCTCAGCAAGCACGGAACCTTCTTCGGTAATTTCACCGCAGCCAGTCTGATACTTTTCGCCTCCGCCACCTGCGCCTGGATGCTCGGGAGACGTACGTATCTGGCGGATCGCAGGGCCAGGGTGGCGCTGGAGACGCACGCACATGAAGCGGCCGAGGCGGTGCGCACCGAGCGTCTTCGGCTGGCGCGGGAGTTGCACGACATCGTCGCGCATGCGGTCAGTGCCATCATTCTGCAGGCGGCCGGCGCTCGGACGCTCGTCAAGACCGAGGACAGACGGGTGCGGCAGGCCTTCACGGTCATCGAATCGGCTGGAGTGCAGGCGATGAATGAACTACATCGGCTGCTCGGACTGCTTCGTACTGTGGATCCTGACCGGACCGCGGGCACCGACTTCGATGCTCAGCAACCTGGTCTCGAAGACCTGCCTGCGCTGGTCGACTTCTCTCGAGCTTCCGGCCTCGACGTCAGCCTGGTTGTCGAGGGACGCCGGGCTCGCCTCGATCGCAGCGTCGATCTAGCGGCCTATCGAGTCGTTCAGGAAGCGTTGACGAATGCCACAAAGCATGGCGGCCGGACCGTGAACGTCCACGTCCACTATGTTCTTCCGGAGCAACAGGTATCCATTGAGGTGCGCAATCTCCGGGAGTCATCCCGACCCGCGACCACCGCGGATTCGTTGTCCTCAGGCCACGGGCTGATCGGCCTGGCCGAGCGGGTGAGCCTCGTCGGGGGCCGGCTGGAAGCAGGGCCGGTCGGAGACGGCTTCCTCGTGCGCGCCGAACTGCCCTTGAACAAACCGGGCCGGGTCAGCGGCGACGCGGTGGCGCCGGGAGACGAGGACTGGTGACTATCACCGTGGTCATAGCGGACGACCAACCACTGGTCCGGGCCGGCATTTCGATGTTGCTCGCCGCCGAGCCCGATATCCAGGTCGTCGGGGAGGCGTCGGACGGCCGCGAGGCCATGACGCTCGCCAGATCCCGGCATCCGGAAGTAGTGGTGATGGATGTCCGGATGCCGGGCATGGATGGGGTGGCCGCGACCAGGGAGCTGACAACGGACGACTGCGGAAGCGGCTCCGACCAGCTGACGAAGGTTCTGGTACTGACCACCTTCGACGACGACGAATCCGTGTACGGCGCGCTGCGCGCCGGAGCCAGCGGATTCCTGCTCAAACATGCCGCCCCGACGGACCTGATCGCCGCTGTGCGCAAGGTGGCCGCGGGGGACGCCTGGATCGACCCCGCCGTGGCGGGCAAGGTCATCGCCGCGGTGGCCGCCCTCAGTGACCTCGGCCGTGGTGCGCCTGCGCTCGTCGAACGACTCACCCCGAGAGAGCGTGAGGTACTCGTGCTCATGGCCCACGGGCTGTCGAACGCTGACATCCGCGACCGCCTGGGCGTCAGCGAGGCGACGGTGAAGACGCATGTGGCCCGGGTCGTGATGAAGACCGGATCCCGCGACCGAACTCAAGCCGTCGTACTCGCTTACCAGAGTGGCCTGGTGATTCCGCCCCGCCGGTGACCGCGCCGAACAGGCCCAGCCCGCAGCAGAGTGAGACAAGCCTGCACGTCACCACGCCGACTTTGTGCGCGGGCTTCCATCACAGTCAGCGAGCGGGCTCGGGCTCGGCGTCCAGCGCGGCACCGATCGCGCCACCGAGGTCGCCCAGGGCGGCCAGGTGCAGGGCCGGCGGGCGGTCGGGAACGAACAGATGCGGCTGGGCCGCTTCCCGGACGGCCTCGACGAAAGGCTCCCCGAGCCGTAACCCGAGCCCGCCGCCGATGATCACGGCTTCCAGGTCGAGCAGGTTGACCACCGAGGCGATGCCCGCGCCGAGCGCCTGCACAGCTCGGTCTATCAGGTGGGTGGCCACCGGGTCCTTGCGGGCCAGCGCCTTGGCGAAGACCCCGCTGGACAGCCGGGACCGGCCCTTGTGCTCCATGATCTCGAACAGCGCGGTGCGCTCGCCGTCCTCGGCCAGGCGCCGGGCCTCCCGTTCCATCGCCCCGCGCCCGGCGTACGCCTCCAGGCACCCGCGCCGCCCGCAGGTGCAGAGCGCGCCATCGCGCCGGACGACCATGTGCCCGATCTCCCCCGCCGCACCCCGACCCAGCCAGGGTCGGCCGTCGAGGATGAGCCCGCCGCCGACACCGGTCCCGCAGAAGACCCCGATCAGCGACCGGTAGGGCCGTCCGACGCCGAGCGCGAACTCCGCTGCCGTGGCGGCCTGCACGTCGTTGCCCACCAGGACCGGGGTGTCCAGCCGGTCGGCCAGGTCCGGACCGAGCGGGTAGGAACCCGACCAGCCGGGCAGGTTCCCGGCGCCGCTGACGGTTCCGGTCTCCTGGTCGACGGCACCGGGCGATCCGACGCCGACGGCCCGCAGTTCGGCGGGCTCGACCCCGGCGGAACTCGCGGCCCGCTGCAGGGTCTCGGCCATCGCGATCGCGACATCGCGCGGGCCGCCGCTGGTCGGCGTAGGGCGCCGGGCGGAACCGCGGACCACGTGCTGCTGGTCGACGATCACCGCCTGGATCTTGGTGCCCCCGAGGTCGAGACCGCCACGACGTACCGGTGGCGCGGTGCTGCGATCGGTCATGGAAACTCCTCTCGCCCTAATTATCCCGCGAGACACCACAACACCCCGGCAAGACACGGCCAGGCCTGTCCCGCGGATCATGGGACGCGGTCGCGGAGCCAGATTCGGATCGAGGCGACATCGATGGTGCCGCGGTAGGTGAGGTCGCGGACCCAGTGCAGGCGGTTCTCCACGCACCAGTAGCCGCGGATCCATTCCGCGAGCTTGTGATGAAGCGTTAAGGGCCGCCCGTATCCACCGCCGGGTTTGGTTGTGACTTTGTGATGGTTGCGATGAGGCTGCGCAGTGCCCGGATGGTGGCGCGGATTTCGAGGAGGTATTTGGTGGGGCTCTGGGCTGGCGGTGTGTCGGCCGGTGGGGCGGGTGGCGGTGTGCCGATGGTATCGACCTCTACGCCGTAGGGGATTGTCAGCATCGTGAGGGCGGCCAGGTGCTGTGGCGGTACGTAAATCTGCGTGGTGATCATCAGGAGTCGTTGCTGTGGTTGCAGGGGGGCAAGGCGTTCGGCGAAGAAGGCGTAGGTGTCCGGGGTGTCGGCGCGGCGGTTTTCCGGGTCGCTGGAGGGTGCTGCGGCGACGCGGATGGTCCCGTCGTCGGTTCGGTAGTGGCGCACGCCCCAGGTGCCGCCGAGGAGTGTGGATTGTTCGCCGTCGATGTGTGTCGGGTGGCCGAGGTCGAAGGCGATGCGCATGCCTTGGTCGAGGGCTTCGTATTCCTCGGTGAGTTCGGGGAGACCTGCGGCGGCGGCCTGGTCGAATTCGTTGCCGGTGAAGGGGCGGTGCCCGCCCAGTGCGGTGACGTTGTCGGCGGTGATGGTGCCTGCGGTGAGCAGGTCGGCTGCGTGAGCGGGTCGGGACAGGCAGGCACGGATCAGGCCGCCGAGGATGAGTACGTGGTCGTAGTGGGTGAAGCGCAGGCGGGTCCCGCCCCGATAGCCGAGGGCATCGGTGGCGGCGACTATCAATTCTTGTTGTTCGGTGGTGAGCTCAAGTTCGTCGGCTTGGTTGCGTTCGCGGCCTTGGCGGGTGTCCCAGCGGTCGGTGAACTGGCCGGCGTAGCCGAGGCGCGTATCAAGTTGGTCGAGTGGTCCATCGAGCCTGCAGGGGTCCCCGCCGAAAGCGGTGATGAGGGCTCGGATCGGTGGGGAAGTGATCCACTGCTCAGCGTCGGCGAGCAGGGCCTTGCCTGCGCCGACGAGTGGGACTGGTTGGAATCGTGGGGTCATGCCGGTCTGTCTCCCGGGAGATGGGCCCGCCTGCTCTGGTGGCGGGGTCAACGTAGTGGGCAAGAGTGTGTCGTCGTCACCTCGTCCCGTTTGTCACTGCCTCTCGCGGCTGAGTGAATGATCGACTATATTCTGCGAGTGCCGACCGGGGATAGTGACAAACCAGCAGTAGGCATCGATCCGAACAGGGGGCACCATGAGTAAGGAAAGGTATAAATCACGTGACGGTGAGTCGGTCGCCGCCGGGAAAACCGCGGTTCTCGTGGCGTTGATCGGCGCTGTAGCCGTCGTTGTGGCCGCTGTAATTGGCATTGCACCAGCAATGTTCAGCAGTGAACCAGGTCGAGCATCGTCTAGTTCATCTGCAGCCGGGACGACGCTGCAACCGGACACCCCCAAGATGCCACCACCAACCTGCCCCAGCTGTATTTCAGGGGGAAAGACCTTCCTTGAACAAACAGGACCGGGCGATAATCCCTTGCCCACGTTCCGGGACCCACGTGCGTCAAAGGGGCCGGGCCCGCCGGTTCAACGCGGCCAACAGATAGAGGTGGTCTGCCGGTTTCATGAGGACAACGCGCCACCCAGCGTACAACCCGGATGGTGGTACCTCATCGCCAGTCCACCATGGAATCGGGAATACTACACCGTGGCGAATTCCTACCTCAACGGAGACCCACCCGGGGGTCCCTATCTCACAGACTTCGATAACGGTGTACCAGTGTGCTGATCATCTTGGCGCTAGCCCTTCATGTCCTCCAGTTCACGGCCCTTGGTTTCCTGGACCGCCCGCAACACGAACACGAAGGACAACGCGGCGAACGCCGCGTACAGCCCGTAGGCGAACGACAGCCCGACGTCGGAGAGGATCGGGAACGTCGTCGTGACGGCGAAGTTGGCCAGCCACTGGGCGGCGGCGGCCACGGCCAGCGCGGTGGCCCTGATCCAGTTGGGGAACATCTCACCCAGCAGCACCCAGACCACCGGGCCCCAGGTGGCGCCGAAGAACACCACGTAGAGATTGGCCGCGATCAGCGCCACCGTCCCCCACGGTCCGGGCAGGCTCACGTCCTTACCGCTGCCCACCGCGTGCGAGAAGCAGATCGCCATCGTGCCCAGCGTCACCGCCATGCCGAGCGATCCGCCCAGCAGCATGGGCTTGCGGCCGACCTTGTCCACGATCGCGATGGCGATCAGCGTGACCAGCACGTTGGTCACCGAGGTGATGACGGTGATGGTGAGCGAGTCGGACTCGCTGAACCCGACCGAGTGCCACAGGCTCGTCGAGTAGTAGAAGATCACGTTGATCCCGACGAACTGCTGGAACACCGAGAGCAGGATCCCCACCCACACGATCGGCAGCAGCCCGAGACGCGGACCGCGCAGGTCCCGCAGGCTCGGCGCGGTCTCCCGTTCCCGGCGCAGGCTGACCACGATGTCCTGCACCTTCTGCTGCACCGCTGCCACGCTGCGCGAGCCCAGCACCTCGCCCAGCACCTCAGCGGCCCGTGTCAGCTCGCCCTTGGCCACCAGGTAGCGCGGCGACTCCGGGATCTGCAGGGCGAGCACGCCGTAGACCAGCGCCGGGACCAGCCCGGTGAGGAACATCCACCGCCAGGCCTCCAGCCCGAGCCAGAGTTCGTCGCCGGCCCCTCCGGCCAGGTTCGCCAGGAACGCGTCGGACAGCAGCGCGACGAAGATTCCGGACACGATGGCCAGTTGCTGTAACGAGCCGAGCCGGCCGCGGATGTGTGAGGGGGCGATCTCGGCGATGTAGGCGGGCGCGATCACCGAGGCCATGCCGACACCGACGCCGCCGACGAACCGCCACAGGATGAGATCCCACACCGCGAAGGCCAGCCCGGCTCCGATCGCGCTGATCGCGAACAGCACCGCGGCGACGAGCATGGCCCGCACCCGGCCCAGGTGGTCGGCGGCCCGGCCCGCGTACCACGCCCCCAGCGCCGATCCGAGCAGTGCGCAGGACACCGCGAACCCGGTGAGCGCCGCGCTGAGCCGGAACGTGCCGCGGATGGCGTCCACCGCGCCGTTGATGACCGCGGTGTCGAAACCGAAGAGGAAACCGCCGACCGCGGCAACGACCGAGATCAGGATGGCCTTGGCTGTGGTCCGCTGGTCCATTGCCTGCGTGGTCATGGTCCTGCTCCTCTCATCAGCGCGCCCCGTTGCGCACTGCGGCCCCGCGTACCCCCCTCAGCGAAAACGGACCAGGTCAGCGGCGCCGATCAGACCGGCTTCGTGGCCGAGTTCAGCGATCCGCACATCGGCCATCGGCCGGTGCGCGCACCCGGTCAGTGACTTGTAGAAGGCGGCGAGCGCGGGAACCCGGAGCACCTCACCCGCTGCGGAGACCCCGCCGCCGATGATGAACAGACCCGGGTCGAGTACCGCGGCCAGTTCGGCCATCCCCCGCCCCAGCCACTTGCCGGTCTCGTCGAAGGACTGCAGCGCCATCAGGTCACCGTCGTACGCGGCCTGGGTGACCATCTGGCCGGTGATGTTCTCCGGGCGCCCGCCGGCCAGACCGAGCAGCTCGGCGGCCAGCTCCGGTGAGCGGCGGGCCAGCTCCTGGGCCTCCAGCACGAGCGCCCGCCCACTGGCGTACTGCTCCCAGCACCCCTGCAGTCCGCATCCGCAGCGCCGTCCGTCCGGGACGATGTTGAGGTGGCCGATCTCCGCGGCGATGCCGAACCGGCCCCGCAGCAACTCGCCGTTCAACACGATGCCGCCACCGATGCCGGTCCCCACGGTCAGCGTGACGACGTGGTCCTCGTCGCGGCCGGCGCCGAACCGCACCTCCGCCCAGGCAGCCGCGTTGGCGTCGTTCTCCACCACCACCGGCAGACCGAGCCGCTGCTCAAGCTCGGCCTTCAGTGGCTCAGCGCGCCACGCGATGTTCGGGGCGAACAACACGGTCGCCCGGTGCTCGTCGACGAAACCGGCCGCACCGAGCCCGACCCCCTCGACGTCGTACTCGCCGCTCAGCTCCCGGATCGCGGCGGTGATCACGTCCAGGGTTTTCTCGTTGTCGTCGGCCGGGGTGTCCCAGCGGGTCGCGGCGATGATCTGTCCGCTGTCGTCGACGACCCCGGCGGCCACCTTCGTGCCGCCGATGTCCACGCCGATGGTCAGACCGGCGCCCGACCCTTGCGGTGCCTGGTCACGCCCGGCCACCAGGGTGCAGTGCGCCGGGCGGCCGGCGGCCGTGGTGGCACCGCTCGTCGCGCCGGTCATGGCGCCCTCCGGCTCAACCGGCCCGCGGGTAACAGCGCGACGTCCACCTCGTCCAGCGTGCTGACCACCAGATCAGCGCCCGCGGCGGCCAGCAGGTCCGCGTCGGCGGCCCGGGCCACCCCCAGCGCCGCCATCCCACCGGCCTTGGCCGCCTCGATACCACTGGCGGCGTCCTCGACGACGAAACATCGCCCCGGCGGCACCCCCAGCTCGGCGGCTCCGGTCAGGAAGATCTCCGGATGCGGTTTGCCCTGGGCGAAGTCGCGACCGGAGATGTCGGCGTCGAAGATGTCGAGCAGGGTCTCCCCCGACCGCAGGAAGTCGTAGTGCAGACCGCCCTGCTCGGCGAAGGTGTCCAGCCGGATCTGCCGCAGGAACAGACCCGCGTTCTTCGACGAGGACGCCGCCGCGACGGAGATCCCCGCGTCCCGGACGGCCAGCACGAAACGTAACGCGTCCGGGTAGGCCTCGAACTCACCCGCCTCGATGAGCTTGACCACCATGTCCTGCTTGTGCGCGGCGTAGCGGGCCACCCTGGCCTGCGCGTCCGGCACCTCGAAGTACTCCAGAGCGGCCAGCGCCCCGCTCATCCGGGGCTTGCCCGACAGCACCTGCTGGTAGACCTGGGTGGTGAAGGCCTCGGGCGACCAGGTGCTCTGATCCCGGACATCGGTCCAGTCCGTCTCCATCAACTCGCGCAGCGCGGTCCGCCACGCCTGTTCGTGCGGTGAATCGACCAGAACCCCGTCGACGTCGAAGATCGCTCCCGCAAAACCCTCGTCACGCACAGTCGTTCCCTCTCCTGTCGCTGGACGCCTGCTGTGCAACGCCGTGGGTGCGCACGATGAAGGTCGATTGCTGCCCGGGGTGCAGGTGCCGGACGTCGTCACCGACCCCGATCCGCACCGGCGCGGCGGAGCTCTCGGCCTGGTTGCGCACGGTCAGTTCGCCGTCCGAGAGGGCCACCCGCAGCGGCGTCCCACAGAACTGCATCGCCAGCACCATCCCGTCGAGCCGGTCGATCAGGCGCGGGGAGAAGCACAGTGCCCCGTCTCGGACCCGGCTGCCCAGATACGCCCGCTGGACCAGGTCCAGCGTGCCGGACATGACACCCAGGTGAATGCCTTCCTTCGTGGTGCCACCCTGCACGTCGCCGACGTCGCTCTCCAGCGCCACGAGGAACCGTTCCCACGAACTGTCCGGATCCGGCGTGGCCAGCACGCCCGCGTGAGCGACGAAGCTCAGCGTCGAGCCGTGTGAGGTCCGCTGGTCGTAGTAGTCGACCGTCGTGCGCACCAGATCCGCTGAGTAGTGGTAGCCGAGGCGTTCGAACAGCTCGCCCAGCTCGTCGTCGTCGAAGAGGAAGAACAGCAGTACGGCGTCGGCCTGCTTGGTGAGCTGGTACCGATCGGGGTCGTTGCCCTCGGCCTTGAGGATCCGGTCCAGGCGCTGGATGTTGCTGTGGGTGGCCCGGTAGTGGCCCCAGTCCAGGTCCTCGAGCTCCGCGTAGCCCTCGAACTGGCTGATGACCGTGCCGTGGAACGGGACGAACATCTTGCGGCTCATGTCCTGCCAGGTGCGGATCTCCTCGTCGGTCAGGCCGAGCTTGGCGCGCAGCGCCCGGCGGCGGCGCTCGGGCAGCAACTGCAGCACCCGCGGCGCGATCTCGCTGACCCACGCGACCATGACGTTGGTGTAGGCGTTGTTGCGCAATCCGGCATCCTCGGCGCCGGGGTAGCTCTCGTGGTACTCGTCGGGCCCCATGACGCCGTGGATCTCGTAGCGGTCCCGGCCGGGGTTGTAGTGCGCGATCGACGACCAGAACCGGGCGATCTCCAGCATCATCTCCGCGCCGTGGTCGGTGAGGAAGCCGAGATCCCCAGTGGCCTGGTAGTAGTGCCAGACGCTGTAGAAGATCGCGGCGTTGACATGGCGCTGGTGGTGGCTGCGGTCGGGCTCCCAGCGCCCGGACAGCGGATTCAGGTGGACGACCTGTGTCTCCTCCTTGCCGTCACTGCCGCTCTGCCAGGGGAACATCGCCCCTCGGAAGCCGGCGGCGCGGGCCGCCGCCCTGGCCTCGCCCAACCGGCGGCAGCGATACATGAGCAGCCCTCGGGTGATCTCCGGTAGCCGGAAGGTCAGGAACGGGTAGACGAACAGCTCGTCCCAGAACACGTGTCCGCGGTAGGCCTCGCCGTTCAGGCCACGGGCCGGCACACCGGCGTCGAAACCGGTCGTGTGCCGCGAGCAGACCTGCAGGATGTGCGAGATGTGCAGCCGCAGCAGCTGCTGCACCCTGGGCTGGCCCGGCACCTCGACATCGCAGGCCTGCCACAGCTCCGACCACGCCGCCTCGTGATCGCTCAGCGCCGGGTCGAAATCGGGGTAGCGCAGGACCGACTTGCCCGCGTTGCCCAGCGGCTCGCTGATCGCCCGGTCGTGCGAGGTGTAGAAGGCCACCATCTTCTCTACCCGGACCTCGGCACCCCGGGTCACGTCGAAGGCGAGGACCTGCTGGATGTAGTCCTCCATCTGGTACAGGCTGCGCTGCGCCTCGACCGGGTCCTCGCCGCGGCGCCCCCGCAGCACCCGGGTCCGCGCGGCGTGGGCGGCGTAGAGGTTCGACTGGCGGGTCTGCACCTTCAACGCGATGACCTCGGGGCCGAACGTGCGGGGCGACACCGGGTTGAGGTGGCGGCCCTCCAGCTGCCGGTAGCGGGCGACCATCCGGTTGGTCATCCGCCCGTCGAGGCCCGAGACCACCTCCACCCGGCCGGACCAGTTCAGCGGCGTCAGAACCCACTGCAGGCCCGCCTGGTGCACGTGCGCCATGCTGACGAAACGCCGGCTGACCAGGCTGGTCTCCCGGCCCGCGCGGTCACGGAAGCGCAGTTCCCTCGACACCACCGCGTTGCGGATGTCGTACTCGTGGCGGTAGGCCAGCAACTCGACGTTGTCGAGCCGGATCGCCTCCTCGCCCGCGATCCGCAGCTTCAGCACGAGCCAGTTGGGCAGGTTGACCAGATCCTCGTTCAATACCGGATAGCCGCCGAGGATCGTCGTCTCCCGATTGAAGACTCCGTGCGCGTAGGTGCCGGGATAGTGCACCGTATCCGGGTCCTCCCATTCGGCCGCTCCCCTGGTGCAGAAGTAACCATTGCCGGTCGAGGTCAGCGCCTCGCGCAGGCCCTCCTGGTCGGGATCGAAATGGTCGTAGCCGAGCATGAGCCTCTCCGGCGGGGCGGTCAGTGGCCGAGTGTGTTCAGGAACCGCTCCACCTCCCCGGTCGACTCGAGAACGAAGTCCGCCTCCGTCGGCCGGTCGGCGTCCTGCCGGGTCCCCGTACCCGTCACCGGCCCGGTCACCAGGACGCCGATGCCGCGACCGGCCAGCGCATGGAAGGCGTCCTCGTCGGTGATGTCGTCGCCGAGGTAGAGCGGGACGACCTCGGCGCAGTCGAGCCCGAGAACCCGCAGCAGGTACAGCACGGCCTTGCCCTTGTGCCAGTCGACCGCGGGCTGGATCTCGTAGACCATCTTGCCGGGCGTGACCTTGAGCTGGCCGGGATACGCCGCCAGCAGCGCGTCCACCGCGGCGTCGACCAGCGGCCGGTCCACGGGCGCCGCGAGCCGGTAGTGCACCGCGACCGAGGCCCGCTTCGGTTCCACGAGCACGCCGGGCACCGCGTCGACCTTGCCCCGCAGCCGGTCGGTCACCTCGGCCACCAGGTCCTCGACGTCGCCCGCCGCCTGGTGGCCGGCGGTGCCGGTGCCGGGCTCGGAGATGTCGAAACCGTGGCTTCCCGCGATCACCAGGTCGTCGATCCCCAGCAGCTCCTGCACCACGAGCCGGTCCCGGCCGCTGACCACGCAGACCGGGCAACGCAGCGCGAGCTCGCGTACCGCCTGCCGCATGCTGTCCGAGATCACCGCGTCCTCGGGCCGGTCGACGATCGGCGTCAACGTGCCGTCGTAGTCGAGGAACACCGCGGGACGCCTGCCTGCCAGCCGCAGCGCGAACTGCCTGCCCTCGCGCAGTGCGTGCGGCAGGTCGGCGATGCTCGTGGCAGACACGGGAGCCTCTGGAAGATCAGCGTGGGTTAGGTCACAGTAAAATTCTTCGGGACACACGGCGTCAAGGCTTCTCCGCAAAGTACCTACAGCAGGTAATAATTCCTACCATGCGGGAGCGATCAATTACTCCCTGTCCCGACTCCGGGTTAAGACCCCACCGGCCATGCCAGAGGACTACCCGTAAGGATGAATCGATCGTGCCCAGATACGCCGCGCTGCTTCGTGGAATAAATGTTGGCACCAGGAAGCGGGTCGCCATGGCGGATCTGCGTACGCTGCTTTCCGAGCTCGGATACACCGGCGTCCGCACCTACCTGCAAAGCGGCAACGCCGTTTTCGCCCATCCCGGATCCGAACCGGTCAGGCTGGCCGAGGCGATCGAGAATAGCATCACCGAGAAGCTGGGACCGACCATTTCCTACCTGGTCCGGACTCGCGACGAGATTCACGCAGAAATCGAAAAATCCGCTGGGAAAATAGCCACCGACGACTCGAAGCCACGCAGGCCGCCCACCACAACGAAAAGCTTAGCGCAGGAACGGTCTCAGATGTCCGTTCTCGAGTGCTACGCGAGTGCGGCGGGAAGCGTGGCGCGCGGTCGACCCCCGACGGTCGGGGGTCGATCGGGTTCCTGCGAATCACGGCTTTCCTGGCGCAGCGCCGGTACTGCCCGGGACACGGACCACCCATGTCCTGCCCATCATCCGAAAGGTCGACAAGGACGCCGCTCGTTGGCCATAGACGGCCTGATCAGCAGGAACCGACACCCAGATGATTGACACCCGGAGCGGTGGGCGATGGCCGGGAGTCGCCGGGTCCAGCGATGGCGCCCTCGGCTTCCGGCGCCGATGAGTGAGTAGTGACCCTCGCCGTTGCTGCTGCCGCCGCCGACAGCTCGAACCTCACCACCTGGGCCGTGCTTGCGGTCATACTCTGGGCCGGGTGCTACCTCGTCACGTGTGCACTCTTCCCGTGGCGAGCCTGCAGCTGGTGTGACAGCGGAAAGCGGCGCAACTCGTCCGGCAAGAGCTGGCGCGAGTGCCGCCATTGCGGCGGCACCGGTCGCCGGGCCCGGATCGGGCAGCTGGTGTTGCGGGCCATGAGCAACCGCCCCCGCAGCAAATAACCTCCCAGCCCGCGCGGCACCCCCTCCACTCCACCGCCATTCGGCTCCGAAAGGCGCCGGGCAACCTGGCGGACGGCCCCTTCGGCTGCCCTTTTGGGCACAGGTAGCCGATTGTGCATGAAATCTTCGTAACGATGACCACCGGTCAGGTGACGACGATCTCACCCGATCTGGGCACGACCATTGCGCCGATCGGGTGATGTGTGGCTATTAATTCCAACATGACCGAAAACCAGCGTGGGAAGGGCAGTTCCGGCGCACCAGTGGGACGTCGGAGATTTCTTGCCGGGGTGGGATTGGCTGCGGCGACCCCAGCCGTGGGGCAGGTTCTGACACCGGGCACGGCGTTCGCCGAACCTGTACGCCGAGTACCCGTGGACGGAGCGCGGTGGCGGGCATGCCAGCAATTGGCTCGCGAACTTCTACTGGTCGGCCCGGATGGCGAGGACCTGAAACTGAAGTATCTCAAGACGCTGATCAACAACGGTTTGCCCAAAACGACCAGACCGAAGAAGGTGCTGGTGGTCGGCGCCGGAATCGCCGGGCTGGTGGCCGGGTTACTACTCAAACAAGCCGGTCATCACGTGACCATCATCGAGGCCAACGGAAACCGTATCGGCGGACGGATCAAGACCTTCCGCGCCGGACCGGAGACGGCGGGCAGACCCGCACCCTTCGTCGACCCCCACCAGTACGCCGAAGCAGGTGCGATGCGTCTCCCGGACTTCTACCCCATGACCCTGGCGTTGATCGACAAACTCGGCCTCAAGCGCCAACTGTTCTACAACGTCGACGTCAAGCAGGGTACCGGTAACCAGAATGCCCCGACGCCGCCCGTGGTGTACCAGGCGTTCACCGGAGAAACATGGCGTAACAGGCCGGACAGCCCGAATTTCCGGCCACCCGACGCAAGCAACCGGACGTGGCTACGCACGAATGGCCAGCAGGTCAGGCGTGACGAATACGCGAACAAGCCCGAGTTGATCAACAGCGGCTTCGGGGTGCCTCCGGCGGAGATGCGCGCCACATCCGGCAAGCTGCTCGACGACGCGTTGGATCCGGTACGCGACTACTACTCCGTCCGAACCTCCGACGGTGGACGCGTCAACAAGCCGGTGCCGGACTGGATCGACGGCTGGGCACGGGTCCTCTACGATTTCGATGGCTTCTCGATGGGGAGATTTCTCACCGAACAGGCCGGACTCGATGAACGAACCGTCGATCTCATCGGCACCGTGGAGAATCTGACCTCCCGGATATCACTCTCATTCATCCACAATTTCCTGACCCGCGCTCTGGTGAGCGCGCAGAACACGTACTGGGAGATTGTGGGCGGGACCGCGGTGCTTCCCTACGCACTGCTGCCGCTGGTGCGCAACGAACTGCGCATGAATCGGAGGATGATTCAGCTCGACTATTGGACTCCGGACTCGTCGTCCCCGATCGTGCACGCGGACGGGCCACATGTGTGGGTGAAGACGGTCACCGAGTCCGGCGGGGACGACGCCGTCTCCGGCACCCCTGGAATCGAGACCGAGAGCTTCACCGCGGACATGGCGATCGTGACCATACCGTTCTCCGCTCTACGGCACGTCGAGGTCAATCCGCTGTTCTCCTACGGCAAGAGACGCGCGGTGATCGAACTGCACTACGATTCGGCCACCAAGGTGCTGCTGGAGTTTCGCAGACGCTGGTGGGAGTTCACCGAAGAGGAATGGAAGCGAGAACTCAACGCCATCCGACCGGGCCTCTACGACCATTACCGGACGATCGACAAGGTACCTGCGGCCAAGACCGTCGGAGGTGGTTCGGTCACCGACGGACCCAACCGGTTCATGTACTTCCCTTCTCATCCCGTCGACGGCAGTACCGGCGGTGTGGTGCTGGCCAGCTACAGCTGGTCAGACGATGCCGCCCGCTGGGACTCCATGGACGACAAGGAGCGTTACGACTACGCGCTCCGTGGCCTGCAAGCCGTATACGGCAAGCGGATCGAGGCCTTCTACTCCGGCCGCGGCCAGACTCAGAGCTGGTTGCGCAATCGCTATGCATTCGGCGAGGCAGCGGTCTTCACCCGCGGCAGTTCACCGAACTCCAGCCGTCGATCCCGACACCGGAGGGCCCGGTGCACTTCGCCGGTGAGCACACCTCCCTGAAACACAGCTGGATCGAGGGGGCGCTGGAATCCGCGGTACGCGCCGCACTCGAGGTCACGGCGCACGGCTGAGACACCGGCGCCGGGGTCGTCCCAGGAAACGGCCCTGGCGCCGGCTCACCAGAGCGCCCACATCACGACAGCCGCCGCCGCGATCAGCACTGCCAAAGCCACCACGGCAAACACCGCAGGAACTGCGCCACCCCGGGACTGGTCGAGGTGCGAGCCTGCGGCGACATAGGTGCGGCAACCACAGGGGCAGAGGGCGGGGTGTTCGAGGTGGCCACACTGGCAGCGCGGTCCGGGATCAATGTGCCGAATCTGGTGGTCGGTCATGTCGGCCCCCTGCGCATTCCAGTGCTCGGCAGCATACAACTGGCCGGGCTCCTGATTGGCCGATCGGCACGACACGGGAGCAACGAGGCACAACACCCCCCGCGCATTCACCGGCAAGATCGGTCAACACCTGCGTCGCCACGGTGACCGCCACCGGCGTCGACAACGTGACCGTCGGGAGCGGCCCGCGAGACCAGGACCCGCACCACGTCCCCTGTCAGCTCAGCATCGACCACGGCGCCCACGCCCACCCCTCTCCCGATGACCCGGTCGGCACTGCGAGCCACCGCAGCGGACGGCCACAGTGTCAGGATGACGACGTACGGTGAGATCATGATACGAGAGCGGCCGGCGGCTCCCGATTGGGTGATCCTCGCCGTGGCGTGCTCGGCTCAGTTCATGGTGGTGCTCGACGTCTCCATCGTGAACGTGGCGCTGCCGCAGATCCACAGCGAACTGGGGTTCAGCGCATCCGGGCTGCAGTGGGTGATCAACGCCTACACCCTGGCCTTCGCCGGATTCCTGCTGCTCGGTGGCCGCGCCGCCGACCTGCTCGGCAGGCGCAAGGTGTTCCTGCTCGGGGTCGGTCTCTTCACCGTGGCCAGCCTGGTCGGCGGCTTCTCGCAGAGCCCGGCGATGCTGATCGCCGCGCGGGCGGCACAGGGCCTCGGCGGTGCGGTGCTGTCCCCGGCATCGCTGACCATCCTCACCACCACGTTCACCGAGGGGCGGGCCAGGGCGCGGGCGCTGGGCACCTGGAGTGCGGTGGCCGGCGCCGGGGGTGCGACCGGTGCCCTGGCCGGCGGCATTCTCACCGAGTACCTGAACTGGCGCTGGATCCTGTTCGTCAACGTGCCGATCGGTGCCCTGGTCACGGTCGCCGCGCTGGCCACCCTGCGGGAGAGCCGCCGCCCGAGCGCCGCCCGCAGCCTCGACGTCCTGGGCGCGGTGCTGGTCACCGGCGGGCTGGTCGCCCTGGTGTACGGCATCGTGTCCACCGACACCCACCCGTGGACCTCCGCGCGCACCCTGGTGACCCTCGGGACGGCGGCCGTGCTGCTGGTGGCGTTCGTGTTCGTCGAGGCCAGAGTGGCGCGTGCCCCGCTGATGCCGTTGCGGCTGTTCGCTTCACGGTCGGTGTCCGGGGCGAACCTGGTGATGCTGCTGCAGGCCGGGTCGCTGTTCGCCATGTGGTACTTCGTGTCGCTGTACCTGCAGACCGTGCTGCATTTCGATTCGCTACGGGCCGGCCTGGCGTTCCTGCCGCAAACGGCAACGATCATCGTCGGGTCCCAGGTCACCGGCCGGTTGCTGCCGCGCACCGGCCCCCGGCCACTGCTGGTCTTCGGCGCCCTGGTCACCGCAGCCGGCTTCTTCTGGCTCTCCCGGATCACCGCCACCAGCGGGTATGCCGCGGACGTGCTGGGACCGGGCATGCTCATCACGCTCGGCCTGGGCCTGACGTTCGCCCCGATCGCCGCCGCCGCGACCGGCGGGGTGCCGCAGTCCGAGGCCGGGCTGGTGTCCGGCCTGGTGAACACCTCCCGGCAGGTGGGTGGGGCGATCGGGCTGGCCGGGCTCGCCACGGTGGCCACCACCCACAGCGCAGCGCTGCACGCCGCGGGGGCAGGCGGGCCCGAAGCCCTGACCGGTGGTTTCACCCGCGCTTTCGTGGTGGCCGGGGTGATCTGCTGCGCGGCGGCTGTCGCGGCGCTGAGCCTGCCGGGTCAGCGCCGGGGCCAACCCGATCGCAGCGCGGCAGCGGTGGCGGGCCGTGCCGGCATCTCGGCCGGAACCTCGGTCGTCGAACCCGCCCCCGAACCGGAGCTCGCCGGCCGGACCATCCGAGGACGGGTACTCGGGGCCGGTCGGCAGCCGCTTCACGGGGCCGCGGTCACCGTGGTCGACATGGCGGGCAGGCAGGTCGGGCTGGCTCGTTCCGGGATGGACGGCGCCTTCAGCACGACGACGCCCGGGGCCGGGGCCTATCTGGTGGTCACCTCCGCGCGGCGGCACTACCCCACCGCCGAGCTGGTCTCGGTCGATGGGGTCGAACTGCACCACGAACCGGTGCTGCGAGCGCACTGAGCCATCGAGCGCACTGAGTCATCGAGCGCACTGAGTCATCGAGGCGCGCGGGCATGAGCTGTCCGACGATCTGTGGTCCGCCCGGCTACTCATGGACGCGCCACAGGAGATCGTCGCGGCCCACCTGGCGTTCTTCCGAGCCGGTGCCCGGATCGCCAGGGCCCAGGGCGTCCGGCTCAGGTCAGGGCGAGTTCCAGACCGTGCAACGCCGTACCCGCTGTGCGGGTCAGCTTCCCGCGCAGCTTGCCCAGCGCCCGGTGCTGCGCGACCCGGACCGCTCCGGGCGTCAAACCCACCGCGGTCGCGGTCTCCTCGGCCGAGAGCCCCGCCACGACCCGCAGCACGAGGATCTCGCGTTGCTTGGGCGGCAACGCGCCCAGCAATGTGTTCATCTGCGCGACCAGCTCACTCTGCATCACGCGTTGTTCCGGGCCGTCGACCATGGTCGGCGCGTCGGGGATGTCAGCGACCGGTTCAGAGCGGTTACGCGCCGCGCAGCGATGGGCGTCGGCCACCTTGTGCGCCGCGATGCCGTAGACGAATGCGAGGAACGGCCGCCCCTGGTCGCGGTAGCCGGGCAGCGCCGCCAGCACCGCGAGACACACCTCCTGCGCCACGTCGTCGGCCGAGCCGAACGTCCGCTCCGCTCCGCCGAAACGGGCCCGGCAGTACCGCACGATGAGTGGACGGACCCAGCGCAGTACGCCCTCGACAGCTTCTCGGTCCCCCCTGACCGCGGCCTCCACCAGCTCCGCACCGGTCTCCGCCAGAGAGGAGCCGGGAATGGGGCCGGCAGAAGGGCCGGGAATGGGGCCGGGAGAGGGGACAACCGCCGGGCGCGGAGCAGGCACTACGGACCGGCTCCGCCGGGGCGGAGCCTCCGTAGAGGCGTAACACAGGTCTGTCGGCATCACAGGCACCCCCGGTCGTGTCGTGTCCATGGCACCCCGGCTCGAAGCATGTCCCGAAGCCCGGTTTGCGCTACCCCTTGTTTCGTAACTACTCGTCCTGTCGCCGCAGAGCTTGGTGACGTAACAGGCACGAAGAGTCAGAGGCGGGACCGTCTGGCGCGGCGTGGCGCGGCGCGTGCGATGTTTTCCCAGCTAACTGGGCCGCAGAAGATCACACAGCGCGCACATAAAGATCAGCATCTACCACCCTTTCGGACTATCAAGGGCGACGACGCGGTCCACGCGCCGGGACATGCTTCGATAGGGCGACCGCAGTGATCGCGACACGCTGTAGCGGAACAGGAGAGGCGACGATGGCAGACGAGTCGGCGGAGAACCGCGCCGACGCGGCGGGCCGTGAGCGCAACAGACCAGGGCGGCGCCGCGACCGCCAAGCCCACCAAGAGATCTTGGAGGCCACCATCGCCGTCCTGCGGGAGCAGGGCTACCAGCAGCTGAGCATCGACGCCGTGGCCGCCCGCGCCGGGGTGGCCAAGACCACCGTCTACCGGTGGTGGCCCAACAAGGCGACCCTGGTCATCGAGGCCCTCGACACCGGCCTCGACCTCCCCCCTCCCCAGCCCACCGGAGACTCCCGCACCGACATCCGCGCCACGGTCACACGAATCGCCGACACCTTCGGCGCCCCACCCCTGGGCGAGGTCCTGCCCGCACTCGCCGTCGACCTCTCCCACGACCCCGAGGCGCTCACGCAGCTGCGGGCCATGCTCGGTCCCCGTCGCGCCGCCAACGCCGCCATCCTGCTCGCCGCCGCAGGTCGCGGTGACCTCCCGCACGACACGGACACGAACCTCCTGCTGGACATGGTCGCCGGTGCCGTGCTCTATCGCTGTCTCCTGGGCGGGCGGCCCACACCCGCTCTGATCGACCAGCTCACCGAGTTCGTCCTCGGGGCCGGGCTCCCCCGCGCCTCCACCGGACGCGACTGCTGAGGGGCGACCCGGGCAACCGAACGTGGGCGCCATCTGCATCGGCTGCGCCATGCCCGGCTTTCCGGACAAGTTCATGCCGTTCATGGAGTCGCTTACGGTGATCGTCGTCCGGCACCCGAAGTCCGACACCCGAACGGCCCCCTGTGCCAGCCCCCCGGGCGCACTACCTTCGGTGAAGTCGGCTCGGCGAAGGGGTTTCACGCTATGACCACCAGCAGCGCGGGCCAGGAGAGCGGGGTCACCGAACGTGAGGCAAGGCAGGTCGCCGAGGCGGCTCGGGAGAAGCAGTGGCGCAAACCCAGCTTCGGCAAGGAGCTGTTCCTGGGCCGTTTCCGGCTCGATCTGGTGCACCCGCACCCGCGCGGCGATTCGGCCTCGATTGAGCAGGGTGAGCTCTTCCTGAGCGAACTGCGGGAGTTCTGCGCCGGCGACATCGATGGGCACGCCATCGAGCGGGACGGCCGGGTGCCCGACGAGGTCATCAAGGGCCTCCGGCAGCTCGGCGCTTTCGGGATCAAGATCGACACCGAGTACGGCGGGCTGGGCCTGTCCCAGGTGTACTACAACAAGGCGCTGATGCTGGTGACCTCGGCCCATCCGTCGCTGGGTGCGCTGCTCTCGGCACACCAGTCCATCGGGGTGCCCCAGCCGCTGGCGATGTTCGGGACCGAAGAGCAGAAGCGCACCTGGCTGCCCCGGTGCGCCCGCGAGATCACCGCGTTCCTGCTCACCGAGGCCGACGTGGGCTCCGATCCGGCGCGGCTGCACGCCACCGCAACCCCCACCGGGGACGGCTACCTGCTGGACGGCGTCAAGCTGTGGACCACCAACGGGGTGGTGGCCGACCTGGTGGTCGTCATGGCGCAGGTACCCGGACAGGACGGGCATCGCGGCGGGATCACCGCCTTCGTGGTGGAGGCCGACTCCCCCGGGATCACCGTGGAGAACCGCAACATGTTCATGGGCCTGCGTGGCATCGAGAACGGCGTCACCCGGTTCCACCAGGTGTACGTGCCCGCGCAGAACCGGATCGGCAAGGAGGGCCAGGGGCTCAAGATCGCCCTGTCCACCCTCAATGTCGGGCGGCTCTCGCTGCCCGCGGTCTGCACGGGCAGCGCCAAGTGGTGCCTGAAGATCGCCCGGGAATGGTCCGAGGCGAGGGTGCAGTGGGGCCGCCCGATCGGCGAGCACGAAGCGGTCGCGGGCAAGGTCGCCTTCATCGCGGCCACCAGCTACGCGCTGGAAGCCATGCTGGAGCTGTCCAGTGAACTGGCCGACGAGAAGCGCACCGACATCCGCATTGAGGCCGCGCTGGCCAAGCTGTACAGCTCGGAGATGGCCTGGCTGATCGCCGACGAGCTGGTCCAGATCCGCGGTGGCCGGGGCTACGAGACCGCCGAGTCGCTCGCGGCTCGTGGCGAGCGCGGGGTACCCGCCGAGCGGATGCTGCGCGACCTGCGGATCAACCGGATCTTCGAGGGGTCCACCGAGATCATGCATCTGCTGATCGCCCGGGAGGCGGTGGATCGGCACCTGAAGGTGGCCGGCGACCTCATCGACCCGGACGCGGACCTCGGCAGCAAGGCACGCGCGGCGACCCGGGCCGGCAGGTTCTACCTGCGTTGGCTGCCCAGCCTGATGGCCGGCAAGGGCCAGCTCCCGACCACGTTCACCGAATTCGGCAGGCTGGCGCCGCGGCTACGCTACATCGAGCGGGCCAGCCGCCGCCTGGCTCGCCACACGTTCTACGGGATGTCGCGCTGGAAGGGAGCGCTCGAGCGGCGGCAACGGTTCCTGGGCCGGATCGTCGACATCGGGGCTGAGCTGTTCGCGATGAGCGCCGCCTGCGTGCGGGCCCAGCGCGACCCCGAACGCGGCACCGCAGTCGACCTCGCCGACGCCTTCTGCGCGCAGGCCACCGTACGGGTCGAGGAGTTGTTCACCCGGCTGTGGTCCAACAGCGACACCAGCGACCGGACACTTGCCCAGAATGTCCTCGACGACCGCTTCACCTGGCTGGAGGACGGCGTACTGGACCCGTCCATCGACGGCCCGTGGATCGCCCCGGCCGAACCGGGCCCGTCCACCAAGGACAGCGTGCACCGCCACATCGGCTAGCGCCCCGTGAGTGGCGATGCGAGCTATGACTCGCATCGCCACTCACGGGTTGTCCACAGCAGTGACGTCATGGGTACAGGATGGGGTCAGGCGAGCAGCGCGCGGATGTCGTCAGCGTCCAGACCGGAGCCGAAGACGTTGCCGTCGTCCATGACACCGGAGAACAGCTGCGCCTTTCTGCTCTTGAGCGCCATCACCTTCTCCTCGATGGTGTCCTTGGCGATGAGGCGGTACACCATGACATTGCGGGACTGCCCGATGCGGTGCGTTCGGTCCACCGCCTGCGCCTCGGTCGCGGGGTTCCACCACGGGTCGAGCAGAAAGCAGTAGTCCGCCTCGGTCAGGTTCAACCCGAACCCGCCCGCCTTGAGACTGATGAGGAACACTGGGACGGAGCCGTCCTTGAACCGCTGCACGACCGCAGCCCTGTTCCGGGTGTTGCCGTCCAGGTAGCTGTAGGCGATGCCGGCGGTGTCCAGCCGCTCACGGACGTGGGCGAGGAACCCGGTGAACTGGCTGAAGACCAGGGCGCGGTGCCCGCCGTCGATGACATCACCGAGCTGCTCGAGCAACGTGTCGATCTTGCTGCTGGACAGGTCACGGTGTTCTGCGTCGACGAGCCCGGCGTGCAGGCTGAGCTGGCGCAGCAGCGTCAGCGACCGCAGGATCGTGAACCGATTGCGGTTCACGTCGTCGATGAGGCCGAGGACCTTCTGCCGTTCCCGCTGCAGGTGCCGCTGGTAGATCCTGCGGTGTCGCGGGTCCAGCTCCACCTCGAGGACCTGCTCCTGCTTCTCGGGCAGGTCCGCAGCCACCTGCTCCTTGGTCCGGCGCTTGATCAGTGGCTTCACCCGGCGCCGAAGCTGGCCGAGCCGCTCGGCGTCAGCCTGCCGCTCGATCGGCCGGGCGTAGTGATCGCGGAACCGGGCCGGGTTCGGGAACAGCCCGGGAGCGGTGATCGACAGCAACGACCACAGCTCCATGAGGTTGTTCTCCATCGGTGTGCCGGTGATCGCGAGCTTGAACGGCGCCGGTAGCCGCCGCGCACACTGGTAGATCTTCGACTGGTGGTTCTTGGTGAACTGGGCTTCGTCCAGGATCAGGCCGGACCAGCCCGCCGCCGCGTAGGACTCGAAGTCGAGCCGGAACAGCGTGTAGGAGGTGACCACGACGTCCGCGCCCGCGATGATCTCGGCAAGGTCCTGACCCCGGCGCCGTAGCGTGTCGGCGATCGACACCACCGCGAGCTCCGGCGCGAAGCGCGCGGCCTCGTCCGACCAGTTGGACACCACGCTGGTCGGGGCGATGACGAGGAACGGGCTGAGAGTGGGGTCGGCCTGCTTGGCATGGCAGATCAGCGCCAGCGACTGCACCGTCTTGCCCAGCCCCATGTCGTCGGCGAGGATGCCGCCGAGCCGGAACTGCCACAGGAACGCGAGCCAGCCGAATCCGTCGCGCTGGTAGGGCCGCAACCGCGCGGACAGGGTCGCCGGTGGCTCCTTCGCGGGGACGGAGTCCAGGGACAGCAATCCGGCTACCTGCTGCTGCCAGGCCCTCGCCTGATGGTTGACCACGCCCAGTTCGGTCAGCTCGTCCCACAGTCCGGCCTGGAACCGGCTGATCCGGAGCGGGCCATCGGGCTTGTCCTGCAGCGCCCGTGCCTCCTCGATGAGGTTACGCAGGGCCTGCAGCTCCGGCTTCCGCAAGGAGAAGAAGGCGCCATCGGCGAGCAGCAGGTGGGACTCATCCGACGCCAGCGCCACGAACACGTCGGCGAACGGGACGTCGCGCCCCTCGACGGTGATACTGACGCCGAGATCGAACCAGTCCGTCTCGCCCACCACGTCGTCGGTCGACACGCCGATGCGCAGCGAATCGCCCGCCTCCCGGTAGTCGGCCGGCTCTCCGCTGACCTCGACGGCGACCCCCGGAGCATCCGCCAGCAGCGGCAGCACCTCGGTGGTGAAGCGCATCGTGTCGAGACCCCCCAGGTCGGCGTGCGACGCCAGGCCCTGCTCCGGGTCCGCGCCGCGTAGCCCGAATCGGTCGAGCGGAACGTCGAGCGAGTCCAGCACGGCCCTTTCCTTGGCACGATCGCGGTATCCACCGACGGCTCCGTCGACTCCGTCAGAACCGGGCGGCATCAGCGGCGCCCGGACCTGCGAGTCGCCCACCTCGTAGGCCCACTCCCAGCCGATGCCGAGGTCGTGGCCGGCGCCGTAGGACGCGCGCAGCACCAGCGTGGGGTCCGAGATCGCCGGCGGGGTGAAGGACTCGTCGGACGAGATGACCGGGGCCAGCCGCCGCAACTGCGGGTAGTACTCGTCGCGGAACCGGGCCTGCGCGTCGGCCGGGATCTCCAGGCGCTGGCCCTCCAGTGCCATGCGCTGCAAGGGCGGCGGCACCGGACCGGCCAGCCTCGCCAACCAGAAGCGGCAGTCCGCTGGATCGGCGCCGGCCCGGGTCTGCGCCCCGGACACGTACACCACGCCGTGGCCCTCGGCGCCGATGAACCGGACCGGGACGGCGTCCCCGCCCGCCCCGTCGACTCGGAGCACCGGTGCGACGACGAGGGAATCCTGCTCACCGGTGACATCGAGGCACAGCTCGGCGTGGTCGTACCCCTCGACCGCACCGAGCGCCTTGCGCCCGTGCACCAGCTGCACGCCGATCGCCGTGGCCTCGTCCAGCATCGGCCAGAGCTGCCGGCTACCGAGCGCCGCCAGGTCGATCGTCTTGTCCTCGCCGTAGGAGTAGCCATAGGAGTAGCCCGACGGGCCGCTGCGCGACTGATACAGCGCATAGAGCTCGTGGAGCAGCCGCACATGGGACGCGCGATAGTCCCCCCGATAATGCAACGAACTCAGCTTGCTCCAGCTCAGCCCACCGCTCACCCAGCCGGTCTTGCCCGGCCGCACCAGCCGGGCCAGCAACTTCGGGCCCGTCCCGAGCTGCGGGGAACGGCGGGAGGCGGGATCCGGGGTGGCGGACAGCGTCAACTCGATGGCCAGCGCCAGCCCGGCTGACCTGCGTTCAGAGCCGGTCCGGTCCGGCTCGAGCAGCGATCCCAGGGACCGCTCCCACGTCCCGGCCGGCCGGTTCCGGTTCGCCTCGGTCCGGCTCGCCCCCGTCCGGCTCGCCCCGGTCCGAGGGTTCGCGGCTCCCGCAGCCGTGAGCGCCAGCGCCGCAGCGTGCTTGCAGTCGTACCCGACCGGGCAGCTGCACTCGCCGAACTCGAACTCCAGATCCGAGCCGTTCCGGAGCGCGAAGTACACCACCGTGGTGTAGAAGTGGCCGCCGCTTCCCCGCACCGTGCCCTGCAGCGCGTTCTCCGCGTCATCCCACTGCATGGTCACGACCGCGCGTTGTTGCGCGTACCGGGCGCCCTTCACATATGAGTCGTTCCCGACGGCGGGCGCGACGCTGTTCGGGTCGACGCCTTCCACGACCACGAGTTGCATGAAGTACTCCCCTGCGTCGAGTCGTTCCGGCGTGAGCGGTTTTCGTACCGCACCGCGGGCTGACGGCGGACTGGACCCGGATCAGTACGGTATCCGCCGGCACCGACACCGTCCGGGGCGACATGCCGACCACACCGGATTCGGACAGCGAGCATGCACTTCCCCCCGGGGACACGGCGATGCGCAAGACACCATGGGTCGCGGCGTCGTGGCGAAATCTGGCTGGTGAACTTCGGCGCGGGCCTGTTGATCGACTAGGCACGATACATTCGCACCCATTCCGTCGCCACGTTGTCACCCAGCGTCGTCATTGTTCCGTATCGCCGTGTATTTCAGCATACGTCGCTTCGATAGCCGGCTTTCCGCTGGCCCTTCGGGCAGAATCCGAGTAGACCTGGTTATCGACAACACGGATTGACAACAGGGAAGGAACGGTCTGGCGCGGCGCTGGTCGTTGGACATGCTCCCCGTCCGCGCACTCAGCGGTAATTGTTCACAGCCGACTGCGGTCACAGAAGACGGTGGCGACACAACGCGCCCAGCCGGTCAAGCCAGGTAACTCAATACGTCCGCTCCGTAGTTATATGGGAACGACTCGTCGCAGCGTGGATCACGAGAGGAGTGATCCTCTATGAACCGTAACCGACAGGCTGCACTAGGTGGAGTACTCCAGTCCGTCTTCCGGATGGTGGTGGGCTTCCTGTTCGCTTGCCACGGCGCAGCGTCACTGTTCGGAATCCTCGTACCGATGCGAGGTGGCGTTGTTCATCCCGGCGCATGGCCCCAGTGGTGGGCAGCCATGATCGAGCTGGTGGGGGGTACATTCGTAGCCGTCGGTCTGGGTACTCGAATTGCCGCATTCATCTGCTCCGGCACGATGGCCTACGCCTATTTCGTCGTCCATCAACGCCAGGGGGCACTGCCCATCCAGAACCATGGCGAGCTCGCCGCGCTCTACGCGTGGCTGTTCCTCCTGATAGTGGTGATCGGTCCCGGACCCATCTCCTTGGACAGCCTCTGGCGCCGGCACTCCCCTCATCTGGTACTCATCGGACGCCGCACCAGCGGGGACGGCCAGGTCACACCCTCAACCCTGGACCGTCAGTCTTCAGGTACCTGATCCCGCACGCCGGCTGCGGTCCTCCCGTCGACGGGTCAGATCCTGAACGCGATGGCGGGCTCGGCGTGCTTCAGACAGACAGAGCGGCGCGCAGGCGATGGCACAGCGTGTCGACGTCGCCCTCGTCGTGGTAGATACCGAAGCCGATTCGCAGCCGATCCCCGCGGTGGTCGATGATCACCTCGTGGGCTCGCAGCCGGGCGTCGACCGCCTCCGCGTCGGGGTGGTGGAAGGTCAGGAAGTTCCCCCGTTCGGCGATCTCCGCCGGGGGCACGAGGGCGGCTGCGCTGAGCCCGGGCACCTCGAGGGTGGCGAGCCGGTCGAGGAAGAGCGCCTGTAGGCGGCGGACGTGGGTGTGGATGGCAGGCACCGACAGACCCAGCTCGCCGAGCAGCCGCTGGGCGGCGTTGAAGCGGTACAGGCCGGTGGCATCGAAGGTCGCGCCCAGGAACCGGGCGGCGTCGCTCGGGTAGCGCACCTGATCGTGCCTGGACGGGTCGGCGAGCTCGGCGAGGCCCGCGAACCAGCCGGTGTTCACCGGGCGTTCGCCGTAGCCGGGCGGGCAGTGCAGGAAGCAGGCACCCTCGCCGGCCATCGCGTACTTGTAACCACCGGCCAGGTAGAAGGCCCGGTCGGCGATCGGTGCGAGGTCGGTGGGCACTGCCATGAAGCCGTGGTAGCCGTCGATGACCACGAACGTCTCGTCGGCGGGCACGGCGGCGGCGACCGCAGGCAGGTCGGTGACGACGAATCCGGAGTCGAAGTGCACCTGGCTGACGAACACGAGGTCGTGGCCGCCGCGGGCGGCGGCGTGGCACAGCCGCTCAGCGAAGGTGGCGAACGGCTCGGCCGCCACCCGCTCGACGACCGCGAGCCCGGCCTCCTCCAGTCGGCGGACCTGCCGGGTGAAGCTGTGGAACTCGCTGGTGGTGGTCAGGATGCGCACCGGCACCGGCAGGCACGACAGCAGCCGCAGCACCAGCTCGTGAGTGCTCGGTGCGAAGGCCACCGTCGAGCTGTCCGGCAGGCCCAACCGGCCGGCGACGTGCCCGGCTGCTTCGGGCATGACCTCGCCGAACAGCAGGTCCCACTTGTCGTCGTGCCGTGCTGCGGCGTCGAGCCAGGCCCGCTGCTGCGCCTCGAACGTCACGTCCGGCCAGGGGTGATGGCTGTGCGCGGCGACATGCAGCCGCTGCGGGCGGTGGGTGAGAAAGCGGGCGAAGTGCTGCTTGTAGCTCATCGCCTTGTAGCTCATCGCCGCATCCGGTAGCGGAAGCCCATCTGCTCGGTCACCTCGGGCGGCAGCGTCGGCAGCGCGGAGCGCGGGATGAAGAAGGTCGGCAGGTCGAACAGGTCGCGGAACACCCGATGCTTGCGCGCGGCGGCCTCCAGATAGGCGTGGCCCGCGGTGCCACCCGTGCCGATTCGCCCCCCGATCATGCGGTGGGCCAGCAGCGCGTGCCGGTAACGCCACGTGGTGAATCCCTCGTCGATGTCGATCAGCGCGGTGAGCAGCCGGAACGGCAACTGAAATATCGGCTCGTCGCGATAGAGGTTGATCAGTAGCGCCGCGAGGAACGCCTGGTGCGACAGCTGCCGCTTGCCGCGGGTGACCAGCTGCGCGTAGCGGTCGCCATCGAACACCGCGGCGAAATTCGCCGCCGTCTGGTCCAGAGTCGCGAGCTGTTCGGCCCGGCCCGGCTCGTCGAGATTGGGATGCCGCTGGATCACCTGACGCTCCTTGGACAGCATCTGCTCGACCGCATGCTGGTAGGAACGCCAGAAGTCGTACCCGCCCAGGCGCAGGAAGGGGGTGCGCTCCAGCCAGCGATCGACGCGGTCGAGTAACGACGGCTCGTGCTGCGACGCCTCCAGCGCGCGGGCGTGCTCGGCACTCAACACCCGCAGGTACGTCGTCCCACGAATGCGCAACCGGTGCGGGGGCCGCAGGCCCAGCCGGTTCTCGATCAGACGGAACTGCACGCTCTGGAATCCCGAGGCGGGAATGAGCTCGTCCCGAAAGTCCAGGAAGTCCAGCGGAGTCATCGTCTCCAGGACCTCGATCTGGTCGAGCAACAACCGCTGGATCGCCGTGATCCGGCCCAGCCGGGCGACCACCTGACCCATCTCCTTCTCGGGGACGACGGCGGCTCCCATCACCTCCAGCACGGTGCCGAGCTCGAACAGGATCTGCTTGAACCACAGTTCGAAGGCCTGGTGGACGATGATGAACAGCAGCTCGTCGCGCCCGGAGCTGCGCGGCCGCTGAGCGCCCAGCAGCTGATCCAGCTGCAGGTAATCCCAGTAATACGGCGGCGCCCCACGCGCGGTCATCGTCACACCACCGTACGCTCCGGCCCGTCCAGATCAGCAGGGGATGATCACCACGGACCGTCCCGCCGCGGCGGCGAGGTGGCCGATGTCCTTCGGGTCGCTGGTGAGGATCCGATCACCAGGGTTCGCGGCCAGCACCAGCGTGGCGTCGATCGGGTCGGTGGTGCCCGCCCGGCCGATCAGCACTCCGGCCGCACGGCCCGCCTCGTCGTCGACCGCACGGACGTCGACGCCGCGAAGTAGTTGCGCCAGCCGGGCCTGGCGACCCTGCGCGTCTCGCCACACCTGAGCGATCACGATGCCGGTACTGCACAGCTCCACACCATGCCGCTGAGCCACCCGCAGCCGCGCGATCAGCGTGCGGTCATCGCGCTCGGCGGCGACGAATGCGCCAGCGTCGAGAACGAGGGCGCTCACGCCGCCGGATCCGCCGCGCGCAGCCCAAGCTCCCGCTCAGCCCGCTCCAGCTCAGCCGCGGTCAGTGGCCCGTGCTCACGCTCCCACTCATCGAGGAACTGGCCGAGGGCTTCGGCCCGGAGTTTGGTCTCCGCCGCCTCCGCCAGCCACGACGACAGCCCTTTGCCGGTCCGTCGCGCCGCGTCGCGGACCGCATCGCCGAGTTCGGCGTCGAGCGAGATGCTCATCTTGTCCACCTTCACCCAGTAATCGTACCGCGGTGCGCACATACCGTGGTACGACGAACCGCCCGAGGTCAGCGCAGGAAGGTGAACAGCTGTTCGCCGGGTCGCCCCCGGCCGGCACAACGCCGGTGCGGTGGCGATGGTCCGAGCCAGGTCGGTGTCGCTGATGTTGCCGAAGATGCCGACCAGGAGGACCACCTCGGCCGGCACCACGCCGAGATAGGTGTCGGTGACTCCCGCGTCCGCGGTGCGGACCTCGACGTGCGCGGCTACAGCGGCCGCGGACCGCCGGGCGCGGTCGGCGATCACCGGATGAGCCTCAACGAGGACAGCGCTGACCCGCTCGGCGTCGCTCCGCTGAGCCAGCACCTCCAGCACGTCGCGCCCGTCACCGGAGCAGCAACTCAGCATGCGGATCGGCCCGGTATACCGGTCGAGTGCCTGCCGGAGGTAACCCTGGACCGTGCGCAGCCGCCAGGACAGGTCCGAGTTGGGGTCGTCGTACCGGCGATGCCACTGCTCGTAGTCACGCAATCCGCTCACCCGCCGAATCTACGACCGCGCTGCCGTGGCCGGGTTTCGCGGTGGGCACGGGGGTCGAACCGGCTGCGGTAGGTGAAGTCGTGCAGCTGCTGGTAGGTCTGCCAGACCGACAGGTTGGGGAATTCCAATGTATTTATCGTCATCTATAACTCGACGATTCCCGAAGGGACTGGTACCGGCAATGGCGTCTACATCCAGGCGCAAGCCACCGAATTATCTGATCCCGGCGCGGACGGGACGCAGTTCCATGATCGCGTCGGCGGCTTGATGCCCCACGGTGATGGCGGTTTCGGTGACCCGGGCCAGCGCGTGCGAACCGGCAAGATTTGCCAGGTCGAATGCCTGTGGTCGGACGTAATCAGGGTCCACCCCCAGCACCCCACACCCGTTCCCGCGATCCCTGCATGTCCCCCGACACGAACAGCGACCCATGAACATCCGCGTCCCCAGCCCGGGACAGGCCAGCACCCGGACAGCCCGGCTCCTCATGTCTGCATTGACTTGACCGGCCCGGGCCGATTGAATTGAACACGTGATGAATTATGGTGGGTGCGAAGCGGGGTGAGCGGGGTGAACAGCAACGCGCTGCGCTACGTCGGCGAGGTAGCCTATCGGGCCGGTCTCGGGCCACGCCCGTCCGACACCCCGGACAAGGGCCTGGTCGACGCCGTCGAGGGTCAGGCGCGACGCCAGCCCGCCCGTGCGCTGGACCTGGGCTGCGGCACCGGAAGAAACGCCATCTACCTGGCCCGGCACGGCTGGAACGTGACGGGCGTGGAGATGGTCAGCCACGAGCTGAGCGTGGCCCGTCGCAACGCGGCCGCAGCCGGAGTGGCGCCTCGGCTTCTCCACGGGGACGTGACCAGGCTGGCCGAGTTGGACATCGGAGACGGCTACACCCTGTTGATGGACGGTGGCTGCTACCACATGGTGCCGCAGGGGCGGCGGAACGCCTACGCCGCAAGCGTGACCGAGGTCGCGGCGTGCGGCGCTGTCCTGATCATGGTCGGCTTCACCCAGGTGTTCGGCTCCGGTATGGAGTCCGAGCAGATCCGAGCCAGGTTCCGCAGTTGGGAACTCGCCGACGCAGAACGGATACCCGGCGAGGAGATGCAGCGTTATGTGGCCAAGCCCGCGCCGCTGAAGGCCGGACTCAAGAAGGGCTGGTTCGCGCCCTGGCGCTACCGGCTGGTGCGGCGCTGACACGGCAGGCAATGACCGCACCCCGTTCTGGCGCGGCAGCAACAGCCAGATCTAGGCTGCAGCGACCTGACGGGCCGTCCGGGCGAGATCCTGGGCATCGCTGCCGGGACGGGTATCCAGGGCGTCGGCAAGGGGCAGCAGCCATTGCCGGCGGACCCTGGCCGAGCGGAACCTGCTCGCATCGGTGATGGTCTGTTGCGCCAACGGCAGACCACCGGAGTCCCCCGCCCGGATGTGGACGGTGGCCAGCACGATTCCCGACGTGGTGCGGCTGATCTGGCGGCCACCGTTCCAGCGACGCACCGACGCCACCGCGAACCGCTCCGCCGCGTCCAGCCGACCGCGAGCCAGCTCCAGGCGGGCAGCCGGGCGGTCCATGTCCCCGAAGGGGTCGTCGACGGTGGGTGTCCACAGATCGCGGCCCTTCATCAGATAGCCGACGGCAGTGTCCAGATCACCCATCATCGCGGCGGCCTCTGCCGAGCCCTCCAGGGCACACGCCTGAAGGGCGGTTTTCCCGACTTCTCCGACCACCACCGCACGGTGGTCGTCCTGCGGGATGTCCCATGCCTTGACCTGGGCGAGCTGCCGCAGCTTCAGCCCGTCGTCGGGGTGACCGTTCTCGACAGTGACCAACGCCGAGTAGTTGAGCGCGAGGGTCTGCAGGTAGGGGTCACCGGCTTCGGTGCCCAGTTCCAGGGTGCGCGCGTGGTGATAGAGGGCGCACCGGTGCAGCCCGGCGTCGAACGCCGCCCATCCCGCCACGCTGTGCAGCTCCGCCACCGCGACCAGCAGCCGCTGCCGCATCGGGTCGGGACCCGGCACGCTCAGCAACCGGGTGGCCAGGATGGCGGCTGAGCTGCATACCTGCGAGTCACAGTAGGTGTCCCCGACGTCGAGGCGCCGGGTCAGGTCCTGGACCTGGGTGACGTGGGTGGCGCTGAGCCGGCCGGGTAGCGGCACTGGCGGTGGGCCGGGCAACTCGTCGAGCAGCTGCCCCAGCTTGGTGACGGTGGCACCGGTCAGAGCGACCCCGCCAAGCGCGATCAGGTGGCGACGCAGCATCTCCAGATGCACCCCTTCCGGGGTGTCGGCGTCCGTGGCTACTCCACGGTAGGCGCCGCCTTGGCCGTAGCCCAGGCCCAGGTACTCGCGGGGAATACCGAGCCCGCCAGAGATCCGTTCCAGCACGTCATAGGCGATGACCCGGCGCCCGGCGATGATCTCGGATACGTCGGACTGTGCCTGGCCAGTCGCGCGGGCGATGCGGTGCTGGCTGATCCCCGCTTCGGTGAGCGCCCGATAGAGCGCACTGATGTCGCGGACGGCCAGAACGGAACGCAGGTCGTCACGCTCGAACAGCACGGGGTCGATGGGATCCCCTGGCATGTCACCTCTCCCCTCGGTGTGGTCAACACCCCGTCACGCCGTCCACTTGCCGATCGCTAGTCGGATGTTGATACTAAATAAACGACTAACGATCAGGAGGGTGACGATGGTGCTGCGCAGGCTGTCCGTGGATGAGGCGTGTAAGGACGGTTACACGTGCCCGGGAGTGTGGGCTGATGACGGTGAGGGCGAGGACGGAGCGGTGATCGTCGTGGGTCCGGTCCTTGACCCGTCACCTGTGCCGCTGGGGCCCGGTGAGGGTGCGGTGCGGTTGCGGAGGCAGGTGATCCGTGATGCGAAACCTGTAGGGAGGAACGCTGATGGAGATCGCGGACCTGGCGCGGATTGTGGACAGCGCCCGCCGGTCGGCGTTTCGCCTGGAGACTCTGCCGCAGTATCTGGTTCCGCAGGAGGCTGAGGAGTTCGCGGAATGGCGGGCGGGCCGGGGCGAGATGGCGACCCCGAGCAGCAGCCCGTGGCTGGCTCACGTGGCCGAGCGGGTGGCGAGCGGAGTCCGGTGGTACCGGGTACATGTCCTGGATCAGCCGCTGTCGGACTACTCCCGGTACGAGATCTGGGGCTATCGGGCAAATCAGGCCGCTGGGGAAGAGATCTACCTGGCCGACCGGGAGGCCGATCTTGAGGATGTACGGGACGACTTCTGGCTTGTCGACGACGAGACCGCGGTGCGGATGATCTACGACCATGAGGGTCGTTTCGTGCGGCCCGAGCTCACCGAGGACGTCGGGCCTTACCTGGAGATGCGAGCGAGCGCACTTCGTCACAGCGAGCCGCTCGATGACTACATCGCCCGACGGAACCTCCGCCTGACCGCATGACCGAGGAGGACCGGCAGCGCATCGCCGCGACCCTGCGCCAACTGCGCACCGACGCCGGCATGACCACGACCGAACTCGCCGGGCGGCTGGGCTGGTCACAGTCCAAGGTGTCGAAAACCGAACTCGGCCGTACCCTGCCGACACCAGCGGACGTGACGGCCTGGGCACAAGCCACCGGGGCCTCGGACGACGCCCGCAGAGACCTCCTCATGCGAGCCGAGCGGGCAGCCGCGCAGGCCACCGAGTGGCGCCGCGAGCTCGCGCCCGGCCGGCGACGCAAGCAGGAAGAGATCCGGCGGCTGGAGGCGACGGCGTCGGTGATCCGGGTGTTCGCGATGGACGTCATCCCGGGACTCGCGCAAACCGCCGACTACGCCGAGACGATGTTCCGGCTCGGCCGCCAGATCGGCCCCGAGGAGAACCTCGACGGGGTGGTGGCCGAAAGGCTCGCCCGGCAGCAGGTGCTGACGGACACATCGAAACGGTTCTGCTTGCTGATGTCGGAGACAGCCCTGCGGCGGCGGCTGGTTAGCTCGGCTGCGATGGGTGCTCAGCTCGCCCGGCTGATCGAGCTGAGCACCCAGCCGCACATCGACCTGGCCGTCATCATGTTCGACGCCCAGGAACGCACCCACCAGTACCACAGCTTCGCCATTCTCGGTGACCCCGCAACCGACGACGACACACTCGTGCTGGCCGAGACACTCACCCGCGGCCTGGCCATCCGCGGGCCGGAGGAGGTGCACGACTACCTCGAGCACTTCCAGACCCTGCGAGAGGCCGCCATCTCCGATGATGCGCTGCGGGCGCAGCTGCAGGAATTGCTCCCGGCTCAACCCCAGGCGGGGGCAGCCCGCTCGAGGAACGCTCCAGACTGACCGCACCCCACAGGCACTATGCACCTGGCTCGACTAGAACCGCAGTATCACCGGCATCTTCGCCACCACCGCGCCGTGCCCGATCTGCTTGGAACTCGACCGACTGATGCGATGAGGTACTCACGTACGGCTGTAACCGGCTGGACGTGGCGCGGAGGACATCCCGGAGCCTTGCTTCGACGCGCCCGTCTATGAGCTGCCTCACCCACGCCGCGCGCTGCAGATGGACGGTTCCATCGGTGTTCACCGCGCAGGTGTGCGGTGGCTGTCCAACGTGGACCGGTGAGCGCAGGGTTGTAGCCTGGCCGCGCATCCCTCACCGGAGATGTCCGCCCCAGGGGTAACTTCCCGGGGCATCTGGTGAGGCGCTCTACCCCGGTGAATCAAGTGGTGCCGCATGGACTCTGATGAAGCACGCACGATCGGCCAGCAGCTGCGCATGATCCGGCGCCGCCGGGGCATGGGCCTCGCCGTGGCGGCCGGGCTGGCGGGCATCAGTAAGCAGTACCTCTCGCTGCTGGAACGCGGAGAGCGCGGCTTCAACCGGCGAGGGCTGCTCGAAGACCTCGCCGAGGCGCTCGGCTGCTCGGTAGCGGACCTGACCGGCCAGCCGTACCACCTTCCCGACCGGCAGAGCTCAGAGGTGGCAACTGCCGTCGCCGGGATAAGCAGGGCACTGCATGACACCACGCTGGATGACGTGCCCGACATGGCAGTGGGGTCGCTCTCAGGGCTGGCCTCAGCGACTGCCCTCGCCCATGCGCACGTCGATAACGCTAGTTACGGTCTGGCTGGGCAGCGCCTGGCTGACCTCCTGATCGCACTGCATGTCCACGTCGCTACGGGCGACTCCGAACAACGCATGAGCGCACTGGCAATGCTGGCCGAAGCATGCAAGGTGGCCTACATCCTGGCCAAGCGAACCGGGCAGATCGAACTGGCGGGAATCGCGGCGCAGCGGGGCCTGGATGCGGCCCGGTTCGCTGAGCGCCCGGATCTGGTTGGCATGTTGGAGATGAGCCGGACCAACACGCTCATTGGGCTCGGTGCGCGGCGTCGCGCCACTTCGGTGTGCGGTGCGACGCTCCGGGAGATCTCCGCGTTACCTGGACCGACACCGGACGACATGAGGATCGCCGAGGCATGCGGAATGCTGCATCTGACCACGGCATTGATTGCCGCTCGCGACGGTAGGACCGGCGATGTCACCACACATCTCGCGGAGGCCCGTTCGCTCGCTGCGCACACCGGGGAGCGCAACCACATGCGTTACCACTTCGGTCCGACCAACGTGGCGGCCTGGGAGCTCGGTCTAGCGGTCGAAGCAGGGAACGGACCCGACGCCGCCGAACGCGTCGCGGCATCACCTATCGACCTGTCAGTGTTCAGCAGCAAGGGCCGAACGGCCTATGTGCACTTCGACCTTGCGCGCGCATGGGCGCAGGCTGAGGGTCCCCGCGATCAGGATGCGGTGCGGGCATTGGATGCTGCTGACAGGTTAGCACCCGTTCGACTGCGGAATGACCCTATAGCCAGGGATCTGGTGGTGGCTCTGAATCGACGGGCACCACGGCGGGTGTGGGAGCTGAACAGCCTGCGAAACCGATTCGGCATCGGCAGGGTCGGAGAATACGTTCCATGGCGTTAGATCATGTGGAGTGTGCGCGGCGGACGATCGACGAGATCTGCTACATCACGATCGCCACGACGTGCACCGGGATGGGCGGTCGCCCGTGGAACAGTCCGGTGTATTCAGCGTTTGATTCTGCCTACAACTTCTATTGGACATCGGATCGCCAGAGTCAGCATTCGACGAATATCCGGAATAATTCCAACGTATTTCTTGCTATCTATAACTCAACGATTCCCGAAGGAACTGGCGCCGGCGGAGGTGTCTACATCCAGGCCCAAGCCATCGAACTATCTGATCCCGGTGAAATCGTTCGTGCTCACCGGATCCTGGCCGGCCGAATAGGGAAAGCACCTCGACCTGCCGATCATTTCCTCGGCGATATGCCTCGGCGAATCTACCGAGCCACACCAGAAAAAATGTGGGTCAACGATGTGGCCGAACGGGACGGTTCTCCTATCGACATCCGCGTCGAGATTGACCTCGCCTTACTTCGGATTGATGAGGACGTGTGACAGCGCGGAGTGCCGGGCCGTTGATGCAGCTGTCGGCTACGCGGTAGTGGTGGTCAGGCGGTTACAGAGTTCGGCGACACCGGGTTTGTCGTTCATCGGCTTGAGCACGCCGTTGAGCACACGCAGCTGCTGGTGAGCCCGAGCGGGCGGGACGCGCAGTTCCATGATCGCATTGGCTGCTTGATGCCCGACGGTGAGGGCGGTTTCGGTGTCCCCGGCCAGTGCGTGCGAACCGGCAAGATTTGCCAGGTCGAACGCCTGCGGTCGGGCGTAGTCAGCGCCGAAGTTGTCTACCGCGTGGCGAAGTAGCTGCACCGCCCGCTTGGCGGCGCGGGGGTCACGGCACGCCCGAGCCAACGCATAGTGAGCCCGTCCCTGGTAGGAGGCCAGGCCCGCGCTTCCAAGGTGTGACCCCCACACCTCGCGGGTGGTGTTGCGACGGTCGATGCCGACGAAATGTTCTTCGGCCTCGCCCAGCGCGCGGTCGGACCGTGCTACGTCCCCACGCACGGCGTGGGCCCGGGCAGCGATATTCCCGAGGCAGCACATTGTCGACGCAGCTACCGGCTGTGGCCCCGCGGCAGCGACGTGTGGCCGAGTTGGACGAAGCGGAGGGCCTCGTCGGGTCGGTCCAGTTCGACGGCCTGCAGGCCCATGTCGTAGAGAAGGTAGACGGTGAGGTCGGCGCCTCGGGGATCACCGCTGTCGTGGGCGAGATCGAGCCCGACTGCCCAGAGTCGCCGGGCGGCGTCGTGATCATCCGCCTGGAAACTCAGGTAACCGGCCATCAATGCCAGCGACCCTGTAGCGACCAGCAGCCGAGGCCGGACCGCAGCCGGGACCTGAGCCTCCAGCAACAGCAGAGCAGCGCGGAGCTGTGCAACAGCGGCGGCTCGGGACCACCCCGTGTCGCCCATGTAGTCCTGCCTGGCGAGCGCCGCCGCGAACGCTTCGATGTTATCGACGTCATTCGCTCCCACGTGGCGAGTGCCGGTGGGCTCGGCCAGCGGCAACAAGGCAATGAGCCGGTCAGGGTCCACGGTGGCGGCCTGGGGGAACACGGGGGTGGCACGGGGAGTTCGGCGTCATCCGGCCCGCTCACCGGGTGTCCTCGCCGAGGATCGCGCGGGCGATGCGGATCGCCTCATCCTGCGGCAGCCGCACACCCAGCTTGCCGACACCATGCGGATACAGCGCCCACGTCCCGCCCACCTCGGACACGACCACCAGCTCACAGCGGCTGCGATCATCGATGCGGCGACCGTCTACGACGACGCGTCGGCGCTCATTCTCCCGTTGCATCACAATGTCCATCTCGGTGCGCTCCCCTGCCCGGGTCCGGTTGTTTGGGGGCCGATCACGGCCCTGGGGACCGAAGATCGACAGCACCGAGCGTGGCGGATCAGCTAAAGCCGTCGTTTCTGGGTAGAGACGTCCTGTTTCCGACCTGAAACGTCACCCGAATGGGCTATACCATCAGACCGGACCGGTGGGCGAGCCCCCGCAGCTCCATACCTACGGCATCCCGGCCCGCTGCCGGGAGCAGCGTGGCGACCACATCGCGGACGAGCGGATTCCGGCGCACCGCGGTGGGGAAAATGTCCTCCGCCATGCGCAGCGCCGCCACCGCGTCGTCGGTACGGCTGCGCAGTTGCGCCAGCGCGCGGCCGTAATGCACCCAGTAGTACGCCCGATTGACGGGGTATCGGTGGCGTTCCGGGTTGACGTTCTGCGCGAGGCTCACGGCCTGGTCGGGGTCGTTTGCCTCCAGCGCGAGCCACATCCGTTGTTGTGCTGCATTGGTCGGCCCAAACACGAATCCGAAAGAATCGACATCGCCCATTGCGCTGAACCGGTCGGCGATCTGCGCGGCCGCATCCATCGGGGCGGTCGCATCGTTCGGCCGACCTTCCAGCACGGCGGCCGTGGCGTGGGTCGCGAGGAGCTGGGCCACGAGCCCGGCCGTCTCGGCGGTCGCCGGCGGGAGGGTGATGGAGTCGAGCTTGGCCCGCCCTCGCGTGAATGCCCCGGCAAGCAGCAACTCGTCGGCCACCCCGAACCCGGCTGCGGCCAGCGTGGTGGCGTCGTCGCGCTCCCGGGCCAGGCGTTGCGCCAGGAACACGATGCGGCGTAGCAGGTCGGTCGGCGCGGCTGCGTGCACGAGCCACATCCGGGTGACGTGCACGTGCAGGTGGACGGCCAGGTCGAGCAGTTCGCCGTGGTCGGTGCCGGTGGCCAGCGTGGTGTGTAGATTCCGGATCAACATCGGCAACGCGGTGGCCACCTCGGCGAACCGGCACGCCCGGCGGTGGGTGGCGATCTGGGCCACCTGATCGGCCAGTACCTCTAGTGGCAGCACAAGCCCGTCCGGCTGATCATCCTCGACCGAATCCAGCGCCAGTCGCACCGCCTCCGTGGTGGAATCGGTGTGCCCGTTGGCCGGTGCGGGCACCGGGAGTCTCGTCAGTTCACTCGGGCCGATCTCCAGGGCATTCGCCAGTGCGACGATCTCAGGAATGGTCACCGAGCGTTCGCCGTGCTCGATCCGGTGCAGGGTCGATGCGCTCATCCCGGCCAGCTCTGCGATCACCCGCAGCGACTTGCCCCGGGAGTCGCGGATCCGCCGCAGCTTCCAGCCGATTGCGCGCGCTTCGTCAGCATCCATCGAG
>DASXOV010000104.1:0-11945 GCA_036494005.1 Pseudonocardiaceae bacterium
GACGACATCGACCTCGCGCATCTGAATCGAAAGGTTGCGCACCGACCGCCCTGCCACCCTCGCGGTGGAACGGATCCTCACCCTGGTGGTCGATCTCGCTTTCGCCACCAACAGTCACGTTGCGGTCGCCGTTCTCGAACCGGCACCGGAGACGTATGCCAACTCGTTCGTGCGGACATTCTTCTGGCTGTCGCTCGACGGTGCCCGACGCGCGGCCAGAATCCGCGACACAGTGACCACCGCGGGGAACTATCACCATCGACGGACCTTTATGGCATGTGAGCATCGTCAGCCCGGGTGCCGGTTGCAGGTCGTGCGGGCAGTGCCGTGGGCGGCGAAAGACCGGCGGTCGCCGGACCACGCGCCGCGGCCGGCCACCGACTCCAGGCGGCCGAGATCATCGGTGGACAGCGTCAGATCGGCAGCGGCGGCAGGCTCGCGCCAGTACAGCGACCATTCGAACTGCACGGCACTGATCGGATGGACCGCGGCGGCGCGTTCGAGGTCGCCGGGGGCGGCTTCGGACACGCCCAGGTGGCGCACCTTGCCGGTGGTGATCAGTTCGGCCAAGGGTGCGTTGGTTCACTCATCCGACGCTACGAGTCATCTACGGTGGTATCCACAGGTGTCTGTTACTGGTAACGGGAGTACCAGCGTGGCGGTGCACAGTCGTGGACGTGAGCTTGGTGATCTGCTGCGATCCCGCCGCGAGCGTCTGCTACCAGCGGACGTGGGCCTGCCGCCGGGCAGTCGGCGGCGTACCAAGGGGCTGCGGCGCGACGAGGTCGGCTGGATCCGTACCCCACCTAGGTCAGCGGCGTCGGCACTGCTGGCGCGGCTACGTTCCGCAGCGACCCGGCACCCGCATGATCCGGGTTTCAGCGACTTGATCGAGCGGCTGCATGCCACCAGTCCCGAGGTGCGCGCCTGGTCGCCGCGACACGAGATCGCCCAGATCGGGTCCGGCACCAAACGGCTGCGTCACCCGGTACTCGGTGAGCTGACGCTGCAGCACACGGTGCTCACCATCGCCGACGATCCCGAGCAGAAGCTCGTCACATTCACCGCCGCCGACGCTGATCTCTCCCGCATCCGCGAGCTGATCACCCCACAGCCATGTCGCTGACCGAAGGCCAGCGGGAGTGGCTGCGGATCCGGGAGTATCTGCGGCGCGACCGACACGACCTCGGCCAATCAGCCGCGCAGGAGTACCCCGATCTGCTGAGGGCTGGGGGCACTGCCCTGCTCACCCGGCCGGAATGGTTGCCCACTGCGCCGCTCCCGCTCGATGCGATCGATCTGGAATTCACACCGGGTGCCCCGATCACCGGTGTCGACGGCACCGGCCCGCTCACCGCGTCGGTCCGCCCCGAGCGCCCCGATGGCTCGCGCCATCCGACCTACTCCACGGCGATGGCCGACCTGGCCGCACCGGCGGTGTTCGAGAACCGCTCGACCTACCGACTGCTCGACGCCGACCTCTCCGGCCCACGCGGCCGGCTGGTGTTCGGCCGGGGCAGGTACTTCGACGGCGCCGACGTCGGAGAGGCCGTGGCGCACGAGTACGCCGTCGCCCGGCTGACCGGCACCGACACCCCGCTGCGTGTGGCGATCGGAAACCCCTGCGAACTCCGCCGGCGTCCGGTGAACATCGGGATCGCGGCCCTCACCGTCCGCCGAGACCGGGTCACCGGCGACGGCACCTTCCTGCTGCACTGGCGGGATCCGGCCAAGGTCGGCCACGCTGGAGGAACCTTCATGGTGGTGCCGGTCGGCATCTTCCAGGCGATCGACGATCAGCCCGGCAACGAGCACAACGACTTCTCGCTCTGGCGGTGCCTGCTGCGCGAGTACGCCGAGGAGCTGCTCGGTGCGTCCGAGGACTACCAAGGCGATCAGGTCGACTACGACAACTGGCCGTTCGCCGCCCGGATGACCACTGCGCTGCGCAGCGGGCTGATCAGCGCGCACGTCCTCGGACTGGGAGTCGATCCGCTCACCTTCGCCACCGATCTGCTCGTCAGGGTGGAGTTCGATGCGGCGCTGTTCGACGAAATCTTCGCCGGCATCGTCGCCAGCAACGCCGAGGGTCGGTTGATCGGAGCGGGTCACCGGGGTCTCCCATTCACTCCTGATCAGGTTCGGCAGCTGGTGGGGAGGCGCTCGATGCAGCCGGCCGGGGCAGCCGCGCTGATTCTGGCTGCCGGCGGTTGACCGCGGCGCGCATCGGCGGGTGGGGTGATCGGATGACGAGGCGAGTGGTGGTCATCGGTGGGGACGCGACCGGGATGAGTGCGGCGTCGCAGGCGCTGCGCCGGGCCGGGCGGGACACGTTGGCGGTGGTGGCCTTCGAACGCAGCCGCTTCGTGTCCTACTCGGCGTGCGGCATCCCGTACTGGGTCGCGGGCGACGTGGACGGCCCCGACGCCCTGATCGCGCGGACCCCGGATGAGCACCGGGCCAACGGGATCGACCTGCGAACGGGCACCGAGGTCACCGAGATCGACCTGGACGCGCGCACCGTGACCGCGGTCCAACTCGATGACGGCAGCGGATACCAGGTCGGTTTCGACGACCTGGTGCTGACCACCGGCGCGGTTCCGATCCGGCCGGACCTGCCTGGCGTGGACGCGCCGGGCGTGTACGGCGTGCAGACCCTGCAGGATGGTGCGGCCGTGCTGGCGGGGCTGGCCGAGCGGCCGCGCCGGGCGGTCGTGGTCGGCGGCGGCTACATCGGGGTCGAGATGGCCGAGGCGATGGTGCGCCGCGGTCTGGACGTCGCGCTGGTGGACCGGGCGCCGGAACCGATGACCACCCTGGACCCCGACATGGGTGCGCTGGTCCGGGAGTCGATGCAGGGCATCGGGATCGCCGTGCACAGCGGCACCGCAGTGACGGGGTTCGAGACCGGTCCGGACGGGCGGGTGAGCGCGGTGCTGACCGAGAGCGGGCCGCTCCCGGCGGACATCGTGGTGCTCGGGCTCGGCGTACGCCCGGCCACCGACCTGGCCCGGAAGGCCGGTCTGCCCTTGGGTGAGCACGGCGGCGTGCTGACCGACCTGCGGATGCGGGTCCAGGGCCACGACGGGATCTGGGCCGGCGGCGACTGTGTCGAGGTGGTGCACCGCGTCGCGCAACGCCGGGTGCACATCCCGCTGGGCACCCACGCCAACAAGCACGGCCGGGTGATCGGCACGAACCTGGGTGGCGGCTACGCGACTTTTCCGGGGGTGGTGGGCACCGCGGTCACCAAGGTGTGCGACCTCGAGGTCGGCCGGACCGGGCTGCTGGAGGCCGAGGCGCGGCTCGCCGGGTTCGATCCGGTAGGCGTCACGGTGCGGGCCACCACCCGGGCGGGCTATTTCCCGGGTGCGGTGCCGATCACCGTGAAGCTGATCGCCGAACACGGCACCGGCCGGCTGCTCGGTGCCCAACTGGTGGGCGGGGCGGGAGCGGCCAAGCGGGTCGACGGGTGCGCGGTCGCGGTGTGGCACGAGATGACCGTCGAGGAGATGGCGGGCATGGACTTCGGTTACGCGCCACCGTTCTCCCCGGTCTGGGATCCCGTGCTGGTGGCGGCGCGCAAGGCGGCGTCCGCGGTGTAGGCGCTGGTCAGCGTGAGCTGGGTGGCGACCCGTACCGGCTGACCGCGACCGGCATCACGGCCCAGCGGCCCTCGTAGATCTTCTGATGCAGCTCGGCCTCGACGATGGCGCGCACGATCGGTTCCTGCCGGGCGGCGTCCTCGGTGCTGGTCACCTGCAACGGCCAGTCGCCCGCGGTGGAGCCGCGCAGATGCGGATGGTTGAAGCTGCGCCGGAACCAGGCACTGACCCGGACCGGGGTGACCGGACCGTCGAACCGTGAGATCGCGTCCCGTTGCCGGGGCCAGGACAGCTCCCAGTGCTCCCAGACGCTGCCGTCGTCGTCCTCAGCGGTGCTGCGGGTGATCTCGCCGGTGGACTCCAGGAAGGCGGCGTTGGCCCGGTCGAGGATGCCATGGACCACCGGGTCCAGCAGATCCACCGCACGGCCGAACAGGGCGAGCCGGTCGGGCCAGGTCTCGGCGCCCTCGTAGCTCCGCGCGACCAGGTCCGCCAGGTGTCGCAGCAGGTCCTCGTCGCGCGGTCCCAGTCCCTCGTCCATCGGCGGCCCCTCTGCCCGTTCGTGCCGTCCAGCCTGGCGGGAAGAGGGCAGTTGCGCCAGGCGCTGTCCACTCGCGGCCGCGCGACTATCCTGGGCGGGATGCGACGACAGCGCCCCGACCCTGTCCGGTGGACGTGGTACGCGTTCGGGGGCAGGCTTCCCGACCGGTATCGGGAGTGGGTTCTGCACGACGTGACCACCCGGACCTGGTGGTTACGGCACATCCTGCGCAGCCTGGTGCAGCTGGTCCCGGTGGCCGTCCTGCTCCTGCTGATCCTGGGCCCGACCTGGATCACCTACCTCGCCCTGCTGGCGGGCACCATCCTCGCGCTCATCTACTCGCTGGCCTACATCGAGGAGACCGGTGAGCATCGCCTCGCCAAACACGGTTATCCGATCGGCACCGGCCGGGAGGTGCGCGGCCGGACGGGCAAGCGGGCCGCCGACGCGGAGCACTACGACGCCGTATACCGGCAGGGCCCGCCTACGACCTAGCCGAATCCCTGCCCGCCGCGGGTGGTGGCCGGGAGGTCGTGGACGGCAGGCCGGGTCTGGAAAGCTGGCGCCGTGAGCAACGTCGTCGTCCTGGACTACGGATCGGGCAACCTGCGGTCCGCCGAGCGAGCGCTGCAGCGCGCGGGCGCGACCGTCACCGTCACCGCTGATGTCGATGCCGCGCTGGGTGCCGACGGCCTGGTGGTGCCCGGGGTGGGGGCCTTCGCCGCGTGCATGGCCGGGCTGCGCTCGGTGCGCGGGGAGCGGATCATCGGCCGCAGGCTGGCCGGTGGCCGCCCGGTACTCGGTATCTGCGTGGGGATGCAGGTGCTGTTCAGCCGGGGCGTCGAGCACGGGGTGCGGACCGAGGGCTGCGACGAGTGGCCCGGGACGGTGGAGCGGCTGAAAGCCGACGTGCTGCCGCACATGGGCTGGAACACGGTGCGAGCACCCGCCGGTTCGCGACTGTTCGCCGGTCTCGACGAGGACACCCGGTTCTACTTCGTGCACTCCTACGCCGCGCGTCGCTGGGAGATGGAGAGTTCCCCGACGCTGACCCCGCCCCTGGTGACCTGGTCCGAGCACGGTGAGCCGTTCGTCGCCGCGGTGGAGAACGGGCCGTTGTGGGCGACCCAGTTCCACCCCGAGAAGTCCGGTGACGCCGGCGCGCACCTGCTGCGCAACTGGCTGGCGACGTTGTAGCCGACCGACCGCTTAGGCTGGGCCGGTGAGTTTCGTGCTGCTGCCCGCGGTGGACGTCGTCGGTGGCCGGACCGTCCGGCTGACTCAGGGGGAGGCGGGCACCGAGACCTGCTACGGGGATCCGTTGACCTCCGCACTGTCCTGGCAGGCCGACGGTGCCGAGTGGATCCACCTGGTCGATCTCGACGCGGCGTTCGGTCGCGGCTCCAACGCCGGCCTGATGGCCGACATCGTCGGCACCCTGGATGTCGCGGTGGAGCTCTCGGGCGGGATCCGGGACGACGAGTCGCTGACCCGTGCGCTGGCCACCGGATGCGCCCGGGTGAACCTGGGCACCGCCGCGCTGGAGCAGCCGCAGTGGTGCCGCCGGGCGATCGCCGAGCACGGCGACCGGATCGCGGTCGGGCTCGACGTGCGCATCGTCGACGGGCAGCACCTCCTCGCCGCGCGTGGCTGGACCGAGAGTGGCGGGGACCTCTGGGAGGTGCTGGAGCGCCTGGATCGGGACGGCTGCCCGCGATACGTGGTCACCGACGTCACCAAGGACGGCACGTTGCGCGGGCCGAACCTGGACCTGCTGCGCGCCGTCTGCGCCCGCACCGCCGCTCCGGTGATCGCCTCCGGCGGGGTCTCCTGCGCCGCCGACGTGTCCGCGCTGGCCGCCCTCGCCCCCGAGGGGGTCGAAGGCGCCATCATCGGCAAGGCGCTCTACACCGGCGCCCTCACCCTCCCCGACGCCCTGGTCGCCGCCCGCTGACCCACCCTGCCCGGCGTGTCCGTCCCCCACGCCCCGCGTGTCCGTCGCTCGTGCACGGTGTGTCGGTCGCTCGTGCACGGTGTGTCCGCTCGTTGTGCCCGGCGACCCGGGAAATCTCGCCACCTAGGCTGGGCGCATGACGGTCGCGGTGCGCGTGATCCCCTGCCTGGACGTCGACGCGGGGCGGGTGGTCAAGGGGGTGAACTTCACCGCACTTCGCGACGCCGGTGACCCGGTCGAGCTGGCCACCGCCTACGACGCGCAGGGCGCCGACGAGCTGACCTTCCTGGATGTCACGGCCTCCTCGGCGCAGCGCGAGACCACCTACGACGTGGTCCGCCGCACCGCGGAGTGTGTCTTCATCCCGCTCACCGTGGGTGGTGGGATCCGCGAGGTGTCCGATGTGGACCGCCTGCTGCGCGCCGGGGCGGACAAGGTGAGCATCAACACTGCGGCGGTGGCCCGGCCCGAGCTATTGCGGGAGGCCAGCCGTCGTTTCGGGGCGCAGTGCATCGTGCTCTCGGTGGATGCCCGGCGGGTGCCCGAGGGGGAGCCACCCACTCCGTCCGGCTTCGAGGTGACCACGCACGGCGGGCGGCGCGGGACCGGGATCGACGCGGTGCAGTGGGCCGCCCGTGGCCAGGAACTCGGCGTCGGGGAGATCCTGCTCAACTCAATGGACGCGGACGGCACCAAGGCCGGTTTCGACATCGAGATGATCTCCGCGGTGCGGGCCGTGGTAGAGGTGCCGGTGATCGCCAGCGGAGGGGCGGGCGAGGTGGCGCACTTCCCCCCCGCGGTGGCGGCGGGTGCCGACGCGGTGTTGGCGGCCAGCGTCTTCCATTTCGGGCAGCTGCGGATCGGTGAGGTCAAGGGCGGCCTGCGCGAGGCCGGGGTGACCGTGCGGTGAGCGGCCTGGATCCGCGGATCGCCGGGAGGCTCAAGCGCAACGCCGACGGACTGATCTGTGCCGTGGCGCAGCAGCGCGGCAGTGGCGAGGTGCTGATGGTGGCCTGGATGGACGACGAGGCGCTGCATCGCACGCTGCGCACCGGATGCGCCACCTACTGGTCGCGTAGCAGGCAGACCTACTGGGTCAAGGGTGAGACCTCGGGACACACCCAGCGGGTGTACGAGGTACGGCTGGACTGCGACGGTGACGCTGTGCTGCTCGTCGTCGACCAGACTGGCCCCGCATGCCACACCGGATCTCCCACCTGTTTTGGCAGCGAGCTGCCCCGTGAGTGGGAATGCGAGTCATAGCTCGCATTCCCACTCACGGGTTATCCACAGGGGGTCGGTCAGAGGGGGCCGGTCAGGTAGCGCTGTAGGTTGGGCGCGATCGCATCGACCACGGTGTCGTGGTCCGCGGAGGCCAGTGGTTCGAGGCGGATCACATAGCGCACCAGCCCGAGCCCGGCGATCTGCGACCCGCACAGCGCCGCCCGTAGCTCAGGTGCGTCCGGCGCCACTGTCGACACCACCCGGCCGATGATCACTCGGCTGATGAACTCGCGCAGCATCCCTGCGGCCTCGTCGTGACCGGCCACGCTGCGCATCATCGCGGCCAGCGCTCCGCCGCCGTTGGCGTCCCACACCGAGAGGAACGTGCGCAGGATTCGCTCGGCGAGCTGCTCAGCAGGCCCGTCCAGCAGCGGGGGGATGATCTCGTCGGGATTCACCGGAATCTCCAGCGCGGCCATGAACAGCCCGTCCTTGCCGCCGAACCAGTGGTTGACCATCGCCGGGTCCACCCCGGCCCGCTGCGCGATCGCCCGCACGGTGGCCCCTTCGAAGCCGCGTTCGGTGAACTCCACGGTAGCGGCGTCGAGCAATGCCCGGCGAGTATCCTCTCCGGCAGGACGGCGTCCGCGAGGGCGCCCGCCGCGCCGAACCGCCGGACCTGTCACGCGGTTCGACGACGTAACATCGTCGCCGCCGGCGCGAGCGGGGGCGCCACGAGGTTGTTCCATACCGCCGCCCGGCATCGTTCCTGCTCCGGTCAACTCGCTCATCCCGTCCGCCGCGTAACGCAGCGGCATCGCATCTTTTCAACGCACAATGAAAAAAATTACCCCCGGTCGTGGTCAACGTCAACGGCGCGCGGCGCGGCATGGGCAGAATGGACCCATGGTCAGCATTTCCGACAGCGAACTCCAACGGCTGCAGACGGTCGGCGGTGGTGCCCGGGCCCGGCCGGCTGACGGCGGGATCGGACGTACCCAGCCGGACCGTGAGCAGTTCCGCGCCCTGGCGGCCGGCCGCCGGGTGATTCCGGTGACCCGCACCCTGCTCGCCGACGGGGAGACCCCGCTGGGGGTGTATCGCAAGCTCGCCGAGGGCCTCGCCGGCACCTTCCTGTTCGAGTCGGCGGAGAACGGCTCGTCCTGGTCGCGGTGGTCGTTCGTCGGGGTGCGCAGCGCCGCCACGCTCACCGAGACCGACGGTCGCGTCGTCTGGCGGGGTACCCCCCCGGCGGGACTGCCCGGGGTGGAGATGCCGTGGACGGGCACCCCCCTGGAGGCGCTGCGGGAGACCGTGGCGGCGCTGCAGACCGAGCCGCTGCCCGGTCTGCCCCCGCTCACCGGCGGGATGGTCGGCTACCTGGGCTACGACGCGGTCCGGCGGCTGGAGCGGCTACCCGAGCTGGCCGTCGACGACCTGCGGGTGCCCGAGCTGGTGATGCTGCTGGCCACCGACCTCGCCGCCCTGGACCACCACGAGGGCACCGTGACGCTGATCGCCAACGCGATCAACTGGGACGACTCGCCGGAGCGGGTCGACGAGGCCTACGACGACGCGCTGACCCGGCTGGACTCCATGGCCGCGCAGTTGTGCACGTCGGCGCCGGCCAGCGCGGCGGTCTTCACCCGGCCGGCGCCGAACTTCCTGCGCCGTCGCAGCCAGCAGGAGCACTGCGCCGCTGTCGAGACCGCCAAGGAGGCCATCCGCGCGGGCGAGGCGTTCCAGGTGGTCGTATCGCAACGGTTCGAGATGGTCACCGACGCCGACCCGCTCGACGTGTACCGGGTGCTGCGCACCAGCAACCCCAGCCCGTATATGTATCTACTCACCCTGGACGAGTTCAGCATCGTCGGTTCCAGCCCGGAGTCGCTGGTCACCGTGCGGGACGGCCGGGTCACCACGCACCCGATCGCGGGCACCCGCCCCCGGGGGACCGATCCCGATACCGACGCCTGGCTGGAGAAGGACCTGCTGGTCGACGAGAAGGAGCGCGCCGAGCACCTCATGCTGGTCGATCTGGGGCGCAACGACGTCGGGCGGGTCTGCAGGCCGGGTTCGGTGCATGTGACCGACTTCTTCCGGGTGGAGCGCTACAGCCACGTGATGCATCTGGTTTCCACGGTCACCGGCGAGCTGGCGCAGGGCCGCACCGCCTTCGACGCGGTCGCCGCGTGCTTCCCGGCCGGGACGCTGTCCGGGGCGCCCAAGCCCAGGGCGATGGAGCTCATCGAGGAACTGGAGCCGACCAGGCGGGGGGTGTACGGCGGCGTGGTCGGCTACCTGGACTTCGCCGGGGACGCCGATACCGCGATCGCCATCCGCACCGCCGTCTTCCGTGACGGCGTGGCCTATGTTCAGGCGGGTGGCGGCATTGTGGCCGACTCCGACCCACTGGCCGAGGACGCCGAATGCCTGAACAAGGCCGGTGCGGTGCTGGCCGCCGTCGCGGCCGCGGGCACGTTGCGGGTGGCGGTGGGCGACCCGGTGGGGCGGGTTCGTGCCTGACTTACGACACCATTCGATCCAGTGAAACGCGGTGCGTTGCCCGCCGCCGTGGCGCTGCTGATCGCGGCGGCTGCGGCGCTCGGCGGTGCGGCCGCCCTGGGCTGGGCCCGGGTCGGCTTCCAGGCTCCGCTGCGGGGCAGCGTGCCGGTCCGGGTGACCGGCTCGGATCTGGTGCCCGTGCTGGGCCCGCTGGCGTTGCTCGCCGTGGCTTCGGTGGCCGCTGTACTGGCCACGGGTGGGTGGGCCCGACGGCTGCTCGGCGTCCTGCTGGCCGGGGCCGCGGTGCCTGCGGCGCTCGGCGTGGCGCGAGTGAGCGACCAGAGCAGGCTGGTCGCAGCCGCGGTGTCCGCCGCTGGGCGAGCGGATCGCGCCGTTCCGGACGGCACGGTCGCGGTGCTCGCTGCGGGACCGGTGCTGGCCACGGCCGGTGTGGTGCTGCTCGCCGGAGCCGGTGCGCTGCTGGTGCTGCGGGGGCACCGCATGCCGCGGATGGGTAGCCGCTACCGGGCGCCCGCGGCGAGGGCGTCCCGACCGCGGGAGCTCTGGGAGAGGATCGACGCAGGTGAAGACCCCACAGCCCAGGGCGACCCCCGGTGAAGGGGTACAGATCGGGCCGGAGCTAGCATCGATACCCGGCCGTTCTCGGCGCGGAAGGGGAGAGGATTGAGCGTCTTGGAGGCGATCCTCGAGGGGGTCAGAGCAGACCTCGCAGACCGCGAAGCCGTCATCGGTTTCGAGGAGATGAAGCGGCGGGCTACCAAGGCACCGGCACCTCGGGACGCCATGGCCGCCCTGCGGAGTCCGGGGATCGGTGTCATTGCGGAGGTCAAGCGGTCCAGCCCCTCCCGGGGCGTACTGGCGGACATTCCGGACCCGGCGGCCCTCGCCGCCGACTACGCCGACGCCGGGGCGCGGATGATCAGTGTGCTGACCGAGCGCAGGCGGTTCGGCGGCTCACTGGCCGATCTGGACGCGGTACGCGCCGTGGTGGACATCCCGGTGCTGCGCAAGGACTTCATCGTCACCCCCTACCAGGTACACGAGGCCAGGGCGCACGGCGCCGACGTGGTGCTGCTCATCGTCGCCGCGCTGGAGCAGAACGCGCTGATCGCGCTGCACGACCGGGTCGAGTCGCTGGGCATGACCGCGCTGGTCGAGATACACACCGCCGAGGAGGCCGACCGCGCGCTGGAGGCCGGCGCGAGGCTGATCGGGGTGAACGCCCGCGATCTGCACACGCTGACCGTGGATCGTGAGGTGTTCGGCAGGATCGCACCCGGGCTGCCGGGTGACGTGCTGCGGGTCGCCGAGTCCGGAGTGCGGGGGCCCGCGGACCTGATGGCGTACGCCGGTGCGGGCGCCGATGCGGTGCTGGTCGGCGAAGGGCTGGTGACCAGTGGCGATCCCCGGGCCGCGGTGACCCAGTTGGTGACCGCAGGCTCCCATCCGGCCTGCCCGAAGCCGGCCCGGTGAGCGCGATGACACCGACCCGGCTCGACGGCACCGGACTCGGCACGGCCGCGCCGAGCCCCGTCCAGCCCGACGCCGGCGGGCACTTCGGCCGCTACGGCGGGCGGTTCGTGCCCGAGGCGCTGATCGCCGCGCTGGACGAACTCACCGCCGCCTATGCAGACGCCCGCTCAGATCCGGAGTTCACCGCCCGGCTCGACGGGCTGCTCGCCGACTACACCGGCCGCCCGTCACCGATCACCGAGGCGGCCGGGCTCTCCGAGCACGCCGGAGGCGCCCGGATCCTGCTCAAGCGCGAGGACCTCAACCACACCGGCTCCCACAAGATCAACAACGTACTGGGCCAGGCGCTGCTCACCCAGCGGATGGGTAAGCCCCGGGTGATCGCGGAGACCGGCGCCGGTCAGCACGGCGTCGCCACCGCCACCGCCTGCGCACTGTTCGGGCTGCAGTGCGTGGTCTACATGGGCGAGGTGGACACCGAGCGCCAAGCGCTCAACGTGGCCCGGATGCGGCTGCTGGGCGCCGAGGTGATCCCGGTCAAGACCGGCTCGCGCACCCTGAAGGACGCCATCAACGAGGCGCTGCGGGATTGGGTGACCAACGTCGACACCACCCACTACCT
>DASXOV010000105.1:0-3350 GCA_036494005.1 Pseudonocardiaceae bacterium
CGAAGGGCCGGCGCAGTGGTGGCGTCACCGCTGCGCCGGCTGGTCTCGTGGTCAGCTGCGATCTTTGCACTGGTGTTTTAACTCCACGACCGCGAACACCTTGCGGTCAGGGTCGAACATCGTGAAGTCGGGTGGTAGGCGGTTGGCCGCCAGTTCCTTACGTACCTCCGGGGCCACCTTCAGAAGAAGGAGGTAGAGCGTCACACGTCGGAGACGTACGTGGCTCTGCAACCAGGCGGTCACGTAGTTCGCGGGCAGCTGCCTCAGACCCTACGAACCGCTTGACAAACATAGGGGCATCAGCACCTCAACGCGCTCATCGCGCCGTGACCGCACCTGGGGCTGGCCGGCCGGTACGACCCGCTCACCCCGGCCCACGGCCTCGACGCTATCGACGAGGAGCTTCGGCGGGTCTACCCCGCGCTGGACGCGCCGGAAGCCTGGCGGCTGTCGCGCTTCCACTGTGGACACATCGAAACCGATGGCATGCGCGCTGAGGCGCTCGCGTTCCTGGCGACCCGGCTCTGACCCGGCCTGCTGCGGCCGAACCGTGCCGCGCCTCGCGACCCGGTTTCCGACCCGCTGCCGCGGCTTTCCGTGGGCGGGGAGTGGCTTGACGCTGGCGGCGCTCTCCAGTTACGGTCAGGACCGTTAATCGGGCCGGAGGGATGGATGCTGCATTCGGTAGCGGAGCTGGAGGAGCGGCTGTCCCGGCCGCGCGCCCAGCTCATCGATGATCTACGCAAGCTCGACGGCGACATTCTGGTCCTGGGGGCGGGAGGCAAGCTGGGGCCCAGCCTGGTGCGGCTGGCGGTGCGGGCTGTGGAGGCTGCAGGTACCGGTGCCACGGTCTTCGCAGTGTCCCGCTTCTCCGAGGCGGGCCTGGCCGAAACACTGAGCGCCCAAGGTGCCCGCGTGCTCACCGCAGACCTCGCCGACGACGCGGCGTTGGCCGACCTGCCCGACGCGGCCAACGTCGTGCTCATGGTCGGTGCGAAGTTCGGTACCTCCGGGCGCGAGCACGCCACCTGGGCCACGAACACCTACTTGCCCGGCCGGGTAGCGGCCCGGTTTGCCGGATCCCGGATCGTGGCGCTGTCCACGGGCAACGTGTACCCGCTGGTTCCGGTCGCCTCCGGCGGCTGCACCGAGCAGACCGCCGTCGACCCGGTCGGTGAGTACGCGATGAGCTGCCTGGGCCGGGAACGGATCCTGGCCCACTTCGCCGAGCGCGACGGAACCCCGATCGCGTTCGTACGGCTGAATTACGCGGTGGAGATGCGTTACGGAGTGCTGGTGGACATCGCCCACGCGGTGCATGCCGGCCAGCCGATCGACCTTTCCATGGGGCATGCCAACGTGGTGTGGCAGGCCTACGCCAACGAGGTCACGCTGCGCGCGCTGCACCACGCGGCGGTACCGCCGTTCGTGCTGAACGTGACCGGCCCGGAGACGCTGTCGGTACGGCAGGTGGCTGCGGCCATGGGGGCCGCACTGGGCAAACACCCGGTGTTGGTGGGCACCGAGGCGGCCACCGCTCTGCTTTCCAACGCGCAGCGCTGCCACGGTCTGTTCGGATACCCGGACCTGACCCCGGCCGAGCTGATCGAGCAGATCGCCGGCTGGGTGGCCGCGGGGCTCCCGCTTTCCGGCAAGCCGACCCACTTCCAGCAGCGCGACGGCCGGTTCTGATGGCGGCGACAGGCGGGCTTTTGAGCAGGTCGAGGTCGAGGGTGGGGCGGTGTTGAGCGCGACGACGACCGATACGTCCACCGCGGCGCGGGAGGCGTTCCGGCGCGGCTGCGTGATTCCGGCGCACCCGCTGGCGCTGACCGCGGACCGGCGCCTGGACGAGCGGCGCCAGCGCAGGTTGAGCCGCTACTACCTGGACGCCGGCGCCGGTGGACTCGCGGTCGGCGTGCACACCACGCAGTTCGCCGTCCACGAACCGGGCCGCGGGCTGCTTTCGCCGGTGCTTGAGCTTGCGGCGGACAGCGCGCGCGAGTGCGCGGCCGGGCAGCCGGGGCGGACCGTGGTGCTGGTGGCCGGGGTGCTGGGATCCACCGCCGTGGCGGTCGCCGAGGCGGAGCTGGCCGCCCAGCTCGGGTACCACATGGTGCTGCTGTCGCCTGCCGCGGAACTGGACGAGGACGCGCTGATTGCGCGGGCCAGGGCGGTCGGCGAGGTGCTGCCGGTGGTCGGGTTCTACCTACAGCGCGCGGTCGGCGGCCGGGAGCTGTCCCGGGACTACTGGACGCGGCTGGCCTCGATCGAGTCGGTGGTCGGCATCAAGGTCGCGCCGTTCGACCGTTACCGCACGCTGGACGTCCTGCACGGGGTGTGCCGGGCCGGCCGGGCCGGCGACCTGGCCCTCTACACCGGCAACGACGATCACATCCTGGGTGACCTGGTGGCCCAGCACCGGGTGGTGGTGGACGGGCGGGTCGTCGACGTGGAGTTCGTGGGCGGCCTGCTCGGGCAGTGGGCGGTGTGGGTGCGCCAGGCGGTCGGGCTGCTCGACGAGGCGGCCAGCGCGCGGGCCGGTGACAACGCCGCGCTGCGCCGGCTCATGCGGGTGGATGGGCAGCTCACCGACGCCAACGCGGCGATCTTCGACGCGGTGCATGGCTTCCGGGGTTGCATCCCTGGTATCCACGAGGTGCTGCGCCGGCAGGGGCTGCTGGCCGGCCGGTGGTGCTTGGACCTGGACGAGGAGCTGTCCCCCGGGCAGCTCGGCGAGATCGACCGGGTGTGCGCGGCCTACCCGCACCTGCGCGACGACGACTTCGTCGCCGCCAACCTCGACCGTTGGCTGGCATGACCTGCGGGGTGTCCGCGGCCGCGGGCGGCGCCGAGGGGCGGGCCGTCGCGCTCACGCGGTCGCTGTCCATCCGTCAGAGCAGGAGGCGGTAGAGGGTCAGCGGGCGCCTGGAGGCGCCTAGGGTCAGGTTGCCGATGCGTTCGGCAAGCCCGGCCAGCTGCAGTCGGTGCAGCATTCGCCGCGCGGTGCTGTGCCGGCCTCGAGGAGGATTCGTGAGTGGGGACTCGAACAGATACCACCTGCCGGGCTTTTGGTCGCAGGGCAGCCGGCACCAGCCGTCGGTAGCGCTGTGGGAGTCGACGCGCCGTGGACAGCTGGTTGGCTCGTTCGCCTCGCACGTGTACGGCTACGCCCCCGACGGCGGTGGGCTCGGCGACATCAGCGTGCACACTCGACGCGGCGACGCCCTCGACGGCAGTGCCGCGCGGATCGAGGCGGACCTCACCCTCGCCGGGCCGAAAGGAACCCGCACCGCGTCCCTGCTTGCCTACGTCCCGGCTGCAGCGAGCGCGTTGCGGCCGGTGCCTGC
>DASXOV010000106.1:0-13094 GCA_036494005.1 Pseudonocardiaceae bacterium
AGGCCGGCCCCTGCGGTGGGCACGGCCACGCGACTTTCCCCGGCGCTCCCTGTAGCGCGATCCCTCTGCTCTTAAGGGCAGCGCCAGTTGCTCGTGGGGGACCTAATCCAGGGTCATTCGGGAAAGGTTGTGAGCCGTTGACAGACCCTCCTGCTAAGGTGGGTCAGACCGACAACGCGACTAGTAGGTAAGCAATTTATAGCGTGAACATTAGGCACGGTCGACGACTGCTTCGATAACGCGGCTATAGAATCGTTTTTGGGCTGTGTTGTGATCTGCATTGGGCGTTGGTCAGAGCATGTCGGTCATCGCTACCTGGAGGCAGAGTGATGTCAAGCGATCTGGGCAAGATCACTGATCAGCAGCAGAAGATGTGGGCGACCGGGGACTTCCATCAGTTCGGTGTGAGCCTGCTCGTCGTCGGGGAAATGCTCGTCCGTTCGCTGCACGTGCACGCGGGCGAGGCAGTGCTCGACGTTGCTGGCGGTGCGGGTAACGCCGCACTGGCCGCGGCCCGCCGGTGGGCTAATGTGCTTTGTACCGACTACGTACCTGAGTTGCTGCAACGCGCTAAGCGGCGGGCTGAGGCTGAAGGGTTGCCCCTGCGAACCCAGGTTGCCAACGTCCAGCAGCTACCCTTCGGTGATCACACGTTTGACGTCGTCACGTCCACGTTCGGCGCAATCTTCGCCCCCGACCAGTCGCGCACAGCACTCGAACTGCTGCGCGTGCTGCGCGGGGGCGGCCGACTAGGAATGGCCAACTGGACGCCGCAGAGCTGGATTAGCTCACAGTTCGCCTTGCTGGCGCAGTTTCGTCCGCCGCCACCGGGCCTGACACCGCCCAGCGCGTGGGGTACCGAGACGCGGTTACGTGAACTGTTCGGCGGCCACATATCGTCACTGCAGATCAGACAGCAGTACGCTGATATCTGCCACCACGACACGACCAGCCTGTTTGAGTTTTTCTGCGAGTGGTTCGGGCCAGTCGCTACGGTCTGGCACGCGCTTGCCGAGCCGCAGCGGGAGAACTTTCGGAACGACTGGATCGCGCTCGCAGATGAATTTAACATCGCGCGGGACGGGACATGCGAGATCCGCTCGGAGTATCTGGAAATTGTCGCAGTGAAGGCATGAATCAGCGCATTAAGACGCAATGTACGTCCCGCCGTTCTCCGCATATCTAGATCAGATCGACCAGTTCCAGCGGTTTAGGCATTGCCATGTCGCGGATGGGGGGCGTTGTGCCAAAGTCGACCCCATCGGCCTGTATCCGCTATCTGGTATCACCGGCACCATGCTCGGCTCCTTCATCTGGGGGTGGCTGGGCAATCACATCGGACGACGGGCATCCATCCTGCTGGCGGCGATCATCTTCATCGCGACGTCCACATGCGGCACGATGCCCGAATACTGGATGAACCTGATCACCTGTTTTTGCATGGGCCTCGGCGTCGGCGGAATGCTACCCATCGCATTTGCGCTGCTGTCTGAGACCGTGCCGAAGAAGCACCGCGGCTGGATCATGGTGCTTATCGGCAGCGACATCGCCGGCGCCTACATCATCGTGAGCTGGTATGCCCTCCTCGTCGTGCCGGTCTGGGGAATCAGCGTCCTGAACGCCGTGCTCGCGGTCTACACAGCCGAAATGTATCCAACCGTAGTTCGCGCCCGCAGCAGCGGCCTGTCCGTAGGCGTAACCAAGGCCGGAGGTGTCTTGATCCTGACTTTGGTGGTGGCCGCCGTGGCCGCGCCGTCTGTAAGGATGACCGCAGCTGTCGGTGTCATCCCGATGGGTCTGGCGGCCATCGCCGTCATCGTTTTCGGGCCGGAGACTCGGCACAAGCAACTCGAGCAGATCACTGCTGATCAACTGCGCCGTCGGCTGGCCTATTTGTGTGATAACCGAGCGCCGATCGCTCTCAAACCGTCTCATGCAGCACCACCCTCGGCTGCCCGACCCCACCTTTCAAACTCCAGCATCCAGATTGCTCGAGTCGGCACCACTACGTCTTTCCTTCAGGCAAGCGCTTGGCCAGACACTGCGGCCAGGTGATCTCGCGGATTCGCCCGGCACCGGTCGCTGCGCGAGCCCCTCGATGTGGCCGGACCACCGTCGCCCACCAGCCGCGCAGGTGTCGCGCAGGTAGGGGCCCAGCCCATCGCTCGAGGCCCGACTGCCCCTCGCTGAGCCGTGCGCATCCTCAAATGCCGACTCTCCGACCGCCGAGCCCTCGTGTTCTAGTAAGCCACCCAGCGTGGCATGACCGGACCGGCCGACCAGGTGAACCCCTTACAGTCCGCTGAGCTGCGGTTTTCGAGTACGTAGGGGGTTCAGGTGGAACTTCATCTGTGGAGCTGAGGGGAATCGAACCCCTGACCTTCTCGATGCGAACGAGACGCGCTACCAACTGCGCTACAGCCCCTGGTGTGCGCGCCGAGCTTAGCAGCCTGCCGTCGGCTACTCGCCCGCCGCTCGGCGGTAGCGCGGCTCGAAGGCGGGGTCCAGGTCGTCGAACATGGGGTCCTCGTCGTCGAGGTCGAGCGCGACCGCGGTGGGGTGCGCGGGGGGCGGCGGGCCGCGCCTGGCTGACGGCTGCTCGGCCGGTGGTTCCACGTCCGACGGCTCCTCATCCCGCTGCTGCTCGTACTGCGACTGGTCGTACTGCGACTGGTCGTAGTGGGGCGGCTGGTGTTGCGCCTGCTGGTATTGCACCCGCTGGTACTGCGCCTGCTGAGGATGCGGCTCGTGCTGCTCGGACTCATCGGCACCGGCCACCGTCCGGGCCCGGGAACCGGCCATTCTGGCCGCCCGGCGACTGCGCAATTCTTCCTCGATGCGGACCTGTTTGCGCAGGTAGATGAGGTAGCCGAGCACGGCGACGTCCAGCATGACGTGCATGCCGAGGAAGATGCTGGACGACATGAGCCCCAGCACCAGAGTGATCACCGCGCAGATCAGCAGTCCCAGCACGATCCGCTGCCGGAACACGTACCTCTCCCTGGCGGCCAGCGCGGCCGCCTCGGGGTCGTAGCCCCCGCGGCCGGGCCGGTACCGACGCTCGTCGAGTTCCGGTTCCGCGATCTGTTCGCCCATCACGGGCACCTCCTGGTCCGGCTTGCGTGCTGCACGGCGCCTGTTCGGCCGCTGCAGCACCCGGGACGCGAGCACGGATTCCGCAACGCGTACCACCTCCTGCCGTCGCTTCGCGACCATCGGGACGAGGACGACGAGCCATGCCGCCGCCAGCGCCGCGAAGATCAGCGAGCTGGGCACGCCTCGTCCTCCCCCTCCATCTCGCACCCCCCGTCCATCCTCACGAGCCGTCGTCACTACCGCGCGTCACCGTAGCCACAACAGTCACAGGGGTCTCGCAGGCGCGCCGTGCGTGATCGCGTACATGCGGGGCGTACACCCCGGGCAAGGCGGACGGACACGCCGGGCTGGGGGGAGGCTGGTGGGGGGAAGCTAGGTACGGGCGCGGCCTTGGGCGGTCAGGCGCGCCAGCAATCCCGGTCCGATCTCCTCCCTGGTGACTGCGAGCAACCGATGATCCCGCCAGGCTCCGTCCACTTCGAGATAACGGATCAGCAGCCCCTCGTCGCGGAACCCGAGCTTGGCCAGCACCCGGAGACTGGCCCGGTTCTCCGGACGCACGGTCGCCTCGACCCGGTGCAGGCCGACCGGGCCGAACGCGTGGTCCACCGCCAGTGCCACCGCCGCGGTGGCGACGCCGAAACCGGCCACCGTGGCGTCCACCCAGTAGCCGACCCACGCCGATCGCAGGGCACCGCGCACCACGTTGCCCAGCGTGAGCTGCCCCGCCAGCCGCTCGTCCAGCGTGATGGCGAAGGGCAGCGCCTGCCCGCGCCTGCCGACCACGCGCAGCCCCGCGCATTGCAGGGGCCACGCCTTCCGGCTGAAGCGCTCCTCCCAGGTTCCGGCCGCGTCCGGCTCCCAGCTGCGCAGATAGGACTCGTCACGCAGCCGCAGCCGGCTCCACGCCGAGGCGTCGCGGAGCCGGACCGGGCGCAGCGCGACCTGCCCCGCGGCGACCCGCACCGGCCCGAGCCGGACCGGCCAGCCGGGATGACGGCCCTCGGCTCCGAATGCGGACACCGGTGTCAGCCCCGCTGGGCCAGGTAGCTGACCGCTACCTCCTCGCCGGCCGGCACGTCGGTGGCGTCCTCGGCGATCAGGATCAGACAGTTCGCCTCCGCCAGCGAAGCCAGCAGATGGGCGCCGGAGGTACCGAGCGGTTGCACCAGGTATTGCCCGGTGTCGGGATCCCGCAGCAGCTGACCGCGCAGGAATCCGCGACGCCCGGCGGTGGAGGTCACCGGGGACAGCAACCGGGCCGCGATGGTCCGGCGGTAGGGATTGCGCTTACCCAGAGCCAGCCGGACCAGCGGCCGCACCAGCACCTCGAACACCACCAGTGCACTGATCGGGTTGGCGGGCAGCAGGAACGTCGGAACCTTCTCCGGGCCGAGCCGGCCGAAACCCTGCACGGAACCGGGATGCATGGCCACCCGGCCCACGTCGATCTCGCCGAGTTCGGACAACGCGCCGAGCACCTCGTCTCCCCTCGCTCCACCGGCCGCGCCGGACAGCACCACGATCTCCGAGAGCAGCAGCCTGCTCTCCACCACCGCACGGAGCCGACCCGGGTCGCTGGGCACGATGCCGACCCGGTGCACCTCGGCGCCGGCGTCGCGGCCTGCCGCGGTCAGCGCGTAGGAGTTGACGTCATAGACCTGCCCGGTGCCCGGGGTGCGGTCGATGTCGACCAGTTCCTCGCCCACCGACAGCACCGAGAGCCGGGGCCGCGGGTGCACCCGCACTCTGCCCCGGCCCACCGCGGCGAGCAGCCCGACCTGCGCGGCACCGAGTACCGAGCCGGTGCGGACCGCGACGTCGCCGGTCTGCACGTCCTCCCCGGTGCGCCGGACGAAAGCCTTGGAGGGCACGGACCGGGCCACCGTCACCCGGGCCCCCCGCGCGGCGCCGTTCTCGGTGTGATCCAGCGGAACCACCGCGTCGGCCAGGGTGGGCAGCGCCGAGCCGGTGGCTACCCGCACCGCCTGACCGGGCTGCAACCGCAACGGCTGCAGCGACCCCGCGATGATCTCGCCGACCACGGGAAGGGTGACCGGGACCGTCTTGACGTCCACGCTGCGCACCGCGTAGCCATCGACCGCTGCCTGGTCGAACCCGGGCAGCGAGCGCTGCGCCACCACGTCCTCGGCGCAGAGCATCCCCAGCGCTTCGGCGATCGCCACCCGCACCGGTGCCGGACGCACAGCGGCGTCCAGCACCAGTCCGAGTTGCTCGTCCAGCGACCTCACGCGGTCTCCTGCTCCAGCCTGTCGCGCAACCATGTCCGCAAACCCGGGCCAATATCGGCATCCGCCAGCGCGAAGTCCACCGCGGCGCGCAGAAAACCGGCCGGATTACCGAGGTCGTGGCGTCCACCGCGGTGCACGACGACGTGCACCGGATGTCCCTCGTCGATGAGCAGCGCGATGGCGTCGGTCAGCTGCAACTCGCCACCCGCGCCGGGGATGATCCGGCGCAGTGCGCCGAACACCGCTCTGTCCAGCAGATAACGACCTGCCGCGGCCAGGGTGGACGGCGCCTGGTCGGGTGGCGGCTTCTCCACCATTCCGGTCACCCGTTTGACGTCCGGGTCGTCGGTGTCCCGCACGGCGAACACCCCGTAGGCGGAGATCTGCTCCAGTGGGATGTCGAAGGCGCACAGCACACTGCCTCCGTACCGCACGCGGACCGCGGCCATCGTGTCCAGCACACCGATGGGCAGCACGAAGTCGTCGGGCAACAGGACGGCCACCGCCTCGTCGGCGTCGGTCAGCGTCGGCTCGGCGCAGCCCACCGCGTGCCCCAGACCCAGCGGCTTGTCCTGAATCGCGACCTCGGCCCGGATCAGCTCGGGGGCCCGGCGCACCCTGGCCAGCAGCGCCTCCTTGCCCCGGCCCAGCAACTCCGCCTCCAGTTCAGCGCTGGGATCGAAATGCGCCGCCACCGCCTCCTTACCCGGCGAGACGACGAGCACCAGGCGCTGCGCACCCGCCTCGGCAGCCTCTTCGGCGATGTACTCGATCGCCGGGATGCCGACTACCGGGAGCAGTTCCTTGGGCACGGACTTCGTGGTGGGCAGGAATCGGGTACCGAGCCCAGCGGCCGGCACGATGGCCGTACGGAATGCGCGGTGCTCGAAGCGGTCGCTCATGGGGGAGGACAATATCGGCGAAACTAGAGTACAGGCGCGTGAGCACTGCTGACCCGGCCCCGGAGATCGCGAAGGTTCTGTTGCGACGGCGGCTGTCGACCGCACGTGCCACCGTGTCCCCGGCAATCCGGGCCGCCGAGGCGGCAGCCTTGGCAACGGCTTTACCGGCGGCTTTGTCCGCTTCAGCCCCTTTCCCGGCTTCAGCGGCTTCAGCGGCTTCAGCGGCACCGCCGCCCCGGTCACCCGGCACGGTCTGCGCCTACTGGCCGGTCGGTACCGAGCCGGGTTCGCCCGCACTGATCGACTGGCTGCTGCGCCACGGCTGGCGGGTGCTGCTGCCCGTGGTCTCCCCCTCCGGTCCCCTGGACTGGGCGCAGTACACCGGAGCGGGGTCACTGCGGGCCGGGCCGCTGGGGCTGCGCGAACCGGGCGGTTCTCGGCTGGGCTGCGCGGCGATCGCCGGCGCCGCCGTGGTGCTGGTCCCCGCGCTGGCCGTCGACCTGCACGGTGTGCGACTCGGCCGGGGCGGCGGGCACTACGACCGGACACTGCCGCTGGCGACGCCGGGCACTCCGCTGGTCGCCGTGGTCCGCGACGACGAACTGCTGGCGCGGCTGCCCGCGCAACCGCACGACGTCCGGGTCAGCGCGGTCCTCACCCCTGGCGCGGGATGGCGCCCACTGCCGGCTCCCTGACCTGTGGGTTTGCGCGGACCACCGCACTGCCGCATCATCGTGTTGGCACTCTCACGGGCAGATTGCCAACACCTGGAGGCGACAAGTGCCCACCTACTCCTACGCGTGCAAGGCGTGCGAGCACCGGTTCGATGCCGTGCAGGCGTTCACCGACTCTTCGCTGACCGAATGCCCTGCGTGCTTCGGTCGACTGCGCAAGGTGTTCTCGCCGGTGGGCGTGGTGTTCAAGGGCAGCGGCTTCTACCGCACCGACAGTCGTTCGGGTGGACGCCGCGAGTCGGACACGGCGGACAAATCCGGATCCGAGTCCGGGTCCGGGTCCGAGTCCGGGTCCGGGTCCGGGTCCGAGTCCGGGTCCGGCTCCACGTCGGAATCCAGCTCCGGGAGCTCGGATTCGAAGTCGACCTCATCCGGGGGCTCGTCGGGAGCGGCATCGTCCTCCTCGACCACCAAGTCGACAAGCGCGGCTGCCTCCTGACCCAGGAGTTGTCCCCAGCCACCCCGGTTGTCCACAGGACGCCGCGATAGTCGCCCCGCCGGTTGTCGTCCCGCCTAACGTCACCGCTCGAAACGGACGGCGACCGGGAGGCGAGGATGACGGGCAAGCGCACGCTGGCGCCACTGCTGCGTGAACGATGGGACACGGTGTGGCGCGGTTCCGGGTTCGGGCGCACGATGCTGCTGCGCCGGGCGACCGCGGCGCTGCTCGTCGGGCTCGCCGCGGTCCTGGCGCTGACCGCGGGACGAGGAGCCGCAGGCGTCCCGGTGGTGGTGGTGACCCGAGATCTGGCCCCCGGCGCGGTGCTCGGCCCCGGTGACGTGCAGATGCGTGGGCTGCCCGCACCCGTGGTGCCCGACGGCACGGCCCGCGGCACCGAAACCGTACTGGGCCGGACCCTGGCCGCACCGGTGCGGCGCGGTGAACCGGTCACCGACGTGCGGCTGACCGGCCCGGATCTGGCGCAGGCGGTCGCGGCGGATCCGGCGATGGTCAGCGTCCCGGTCCGGCTGGCGGATCCGGAGGTCGCCACACTGCTGCATCCCGGCGCAACGGTGGACGTGGTGACCGTCGGTGAACGCCAGGACGACCCGGTGGTGCTGGCTCGCGGAGCGCGGGTGCTCGCGGTGCTGGCGCCGGCCGCCCGGGGCGCGACAACCGAGGGCCGGTTGGTGCTGGTCGCCCTCGACCCACTCGGAGCAACCCGAGTGGCGGCAGCCTCGCTTTCGCAGACCCTGACCATTACTCTCCGTTGATGGCGCGCTCCTCAGGTGCCGGAAGCGGCGCCCGCAGCCTCACACTGACCCGTCGTGATGCGGAGGGCGGTTGTCCCGCAGCCACCGATCCCGCTCGTCGGAGGAGGAATCCTCGTGATCGGGCCGGTCGTCGGTGGTGCTCCCGGGCAGCACCTCGCCGAACACCCGGACCAGCCGCGCGTCGTGGTCCGACGGTTGTCTCTGCATGCTGCCCATCCTCCCCGACCGAGCGGTTGGCGATAGCACCATGCAGCCGATCACTTCCCGCCTGTCCATCTCAGTGCCAGGATGGGGTGACCTCGATCGGACGAGCGGAAAGGTGCCAGGAAATAATGGAACTTCCGGACAAGCTCACCGGTGTACTGGGTCAGGCCATGGAAATGGCAGGCCCATACCTAGCACAGGCCAAGGAGATGGCAGGCCCGCTGATGGAGCAGGCCATCGAGCGGGCCGGTCCGCTCATGGAACAGGCCGGACCATACCTCGAGCAGGCCGTGGAGGCCCTTGAGCAGGCCATGGAGAAGGCCGGGCCCCTCCTCGAACAAGCCGTCGACATGGTCGGCCCCGTCGCGGCGATGGTCCACGACAAGGCAGGCCCGCTGTTCGAGCAGGCCAAGGAATTCGCCGCACCCGTCCTCGAGCAGGCAGCCCCGCTCGTCGAACAGGCCGGAAATTTCGCCATCAAGGGGATCGAGAATGTCGGCGAGCTGGTCAGCGGGGTGGTGTACCGCAACGGCTCACTGTCGTCCTGAGTATTCCCGCCAGGGTGGGCCCGTCCCGGCGAGACAGTCGCCGAGCGGGCCCATCGGCGCGTCTCAGTGTGGCCTGCTTCGCAAGCAGGTCTCAGTCCTGTTCCGGCCAGGACAGCTCGTCGATCACTCGTCCGACCAGCGGGGTGAGGGTGGCCATCCCGTCCCGGACCGCTGCCCGCGACGGCGCCAGATTGACCACCAGGGTGCTGCCCGAGACGCCGGAGAGCCCGCGGGACAATCCGGCATCCACCGCGCCCGCCGCGAGGCCCGACGCCCGGATGGCTTCGGCGATTCCGGGTACCGGGCGGTCCAGCACCCCCGCTGTGGCGTCCGGGGTGACATCCCGCGGGGACACCCCGGTGCCGCCGACGGTCACGACCAGGTCCACGCCACCGATCACCGCGGTGTTCAGCGCGCTGCGGATGTCCACCGCCTCGCCGGCCACCACGACCGAACCGTCGACGACGAAACCAGCCTCTTCCAGCAGTTCGGTGACGAGAGGACCCGTCACATCGTCATGCTCACCGTGCACCACCCGATCGTCCACGATCACGACGAGGGCGCGCCCCAGGTTGCGCACGCTACGTTCCATGACGAGCACCGTAGCCGCACCCGCTTCGGCCCCGAGAACCAAGGTCTCGATCTCCGGCTGCGGCACTGAGACCCTGCTGGCAAGGTCGACGCAACAGCACTGAAACCTCAGCTCGTCCCGACCTGCTGACTGCCGAGGGCGACGTCGACCTGCCTGGCTGTACCCGCCCGGTTCTTGACGGTGAGCTGAACCTTGGAGCCCGGCGGGTAGGAGCGGATCGCCGCGACCAGAGCATCACCGCTGTCGATCACCCGGTCGTCCACCTTGGTGATCGTCTCGCCCGGCTGGATGCCTGCCTTGGCTGCCGCGGCGTCCCGCACCACGTCCTGAATCACCGCTCCACTGCTGTCCTGGTCGGGCTGCCCACTGGTCGGCACGGTGACGCCGAGGACGGACTGGGTGGCGTGGCCGGTGTGGACCAGCTCGTCGGCGATCCGCTTGGCCTGGTTGATCGGGATCGCGAAACCGAGTCCGATCGAACCGGCTTGCTGCCCGTTGCCACCGGTCAGTGAGGCGATGGCGGAGTTGACCGCGATCACCCGCCCCGACATGTCGACCAGCGGTCCACCGGAGTTGCCGGGATTGATCGCCGCGTCGGTCTGCAGCGCGTCGAGGACGGTGGTCTGGCCGGTGGTCTCGCCGCCTGCGCTCACCGGACGGTTCAGCGCGCTGACGATGCCGGAGGTCACCGTGCCGGACAGGCCCAGCGGCGAACCGATGGCCAGCACGTCCTGCCCGACCAGGATGTCGTCGGAGCGCCCCAGCTCGGCCGTGGTCAGGCCGTTGACGCCCTGAGCCCGCACCACCGCCAGGTCGAACGACGGAGCCCGTCCGACGATCTGGACCGGCGCGGAGCGGCCGTCCTGGAACACGGCCTCAGCGTTCCCGCCGCTCGCGGCCGCCTCGATGACATGGTTGTTGGTGAGGATCAAGCCGTCCGAGCTGAGCACGATCCCGCTGCCCTCGCCGGTGAATTGGGCACCGCGCACCCGGAGCTGGACCACGGAGGGGGTGACCTTCTGCGCGACCTGCTCCGCCGAGCCCGCCGGGAGATTGGCGATCGGCCGGGCACCGGGTGCGGGCTGATCCAGCGCACTGCCCAGGCCGGATCCGCCCTTGGCGAGCTGGTAACCGACGGAGCCACCGATGCCACCGGCGACCAGCCCCACCACCAGGGACAACGCCGCGACGCCCAGGACGAAGCCACTTCGACGCCGGCGGGGAGCAGCCGGCTGCTGAACACTCCCGGGCGGGACCACCGGCGGTCCCTGCTCGGCCATCGGGCTGGTCGGCCAGCCCTGCTGCGGAGCAGGTGGGAGGCTCCCGTATGGCTGGGTCCATTCCGGGGCTCTGCCCTCGGGAGTGCCGGTGCCCTCGGGAGTGCCTGGGTGCTGGGGAGTGCCTGGATGCTGGGGCCGAGGAGTCTCGTCGGTCATGTCTTCAGAGTGGACTGGTTATCTGGGAGATGCATGTGACGCTCCTTGATTCGTCATGAGAGTGGCCGGCCGGGTAGCTCAAGGGTCAGCAGCGCCCCGCCCGCCCGGCTCCGCCCGGCCCGCACCGAGCCGCCGTGGCGGGTCGCGACCTGTGCCACGATAGCCAGTCCGAGTCCGGATCCGGGCTGGGTGCGGGCAGTGGGTGAACGGTAGAACCGCTCGAACACGTAAGGCAGGTCGCCCTCGGCGATCCCCGGTCCGGCATCGGCGACATACAGTGTGGCCGTGTCCCGGTCGGTCGGTGCCAGCCGCACGGTCACCGTCGCACCGTCCGGGCTCCACTTGGCGGCGTTGTCCAGCAGGTTGAGCACGGCGCGCTCCAGTGCATTGGCGTCGCCGAGCAGGCTCCAGTGCGTGAGGTCCACCTCGAAGCAGATGCTCGGGGCGCGGCGGCCCGCCCTGGCCAGCGCTCGCTCGACCACGTCGAGCAGCTCCACCGGCTCGTGCACCACCTGAGGGGCGTCCTCGCGGGCCAGCTCGACGAGATCACCGACCAGCGTGGACAGCTCCTCCACCTGAGCGCGCACATCGTCCTGGATGTCCGCGCGGTCCTGCTTGGAGAGCACCGGAGCGCCCGGACGGTCGGAGGCGGCGAGCAGCTCCAGGTTGGTGCGCAGCGAGGTGAGCGGAGTGCGCAGCTCGTGGCCGGCGTCGGCGACCAGGCGGCGCTGCCGTTCCTGGGACTCCGCCAGCGCGCCGAGCATGCTGTTGAAGCTGCCGGTGAGCCGGGCGAGCTCGTCGTCACCGGAGACCGCGATCGGTTCCAGTCCGCCGGTGCGGGCGACCCGCTCGGTCGCCTCGGTGAGCCGCTGAACCGGTCGCAGCCCGGCCTGGGCCACCGCCGTGCCCACCGCGGCGGCCAGCAACACGCCGGCCCCCCCGACCAGCGCGAACACCAGACCGAGCCGGGACAGCGTCGTCCGGGTGCCGAACAGCGGCTGGGCGACGATCAGCGCGCTGTCCGCTCCGGTCGGCACCGCGGCGACGCGCAGGTCCCGTGCCGGGTCGGTGCGCAACGAGTTGGTGCGCTGTCCCCGGGCCACCGCCAGTTCGTCAGGGCCCGGCAGGAGCTCGCCAGCCGATGCGTACTCCCCCGTGCGGCCGTTGAGCAAGCCGATCCTGATGTTCGCCGCGGTGAAGAAGCTCGGCGGCAGCGCGTCGAGCTGTTCGACGGTGGCCAACGTGCGCAGCGAGTCGGCGCGCTGCAGCAAGCTCGTGTCCAGTTCGTCGTAGAGGTTGTTGCGAACCGTGACGAACCCGGCCAGCGAGACCAGGGCGACGGCACTGCCCACGCAGACCGCGGTCAGTAAGGTGACCCTGGTGCGCAGCGACATGCGTGTTTCGGAAACCTGCGCCCCGTGAGCGGGTCCCGTCACGGGGGAGTCCCCCGCAGCGCATAGCCCACCCCCCGCACGGTGTGGATCAGTCGTGGCTCGCCGTCCGCCTCGGTCTTGCGCCGCAGGTAGCCGACGTAGACCTCCAAGGCGTTGCCGGATGTCGGGAAGTCGTAACCCCAGACGTCCTCCAGGATGCGGCCGCGGGTGAGTACCTGCCGGGGGTGCCGCAGGAACAGTTCGAGCAGGCTGAACTCGGTCCGGGTGAGGCTGATCCGGCGACCGCCGCGAGCCACCTCGCGAGTGGTCGGGTCGAGACTGAGGTCGGAGAAACACAACTCGGTACCCGTTTCCGTGTCACTGTCGGTGCTTGAACGACGGAGCAGCGCACGCAGTCGCGCCAGCATCTCCTCGAGAGCGAACGGCTTGGGCAGGTAATCGTCCGCTCCGGCATCGAGGCCGGCCACCCGGTCGGAAACCGCATCCCTCGCGGTGAGCACCAGCACCGGCAGGTCGTCCCCGGCACTGCGCAGCCGGCGGCACACCTCGAGACCGTCCACCCTGGGCATCATCATGTCGAGCACCATCGCATCGGGCCGCAGCCTGGCCACCGCGTCCAGGGCCTGCTGGCCGTCCTCGACCAGTTCCACGGTATAACCGTTGAACTGCAACGAGCGGCGCAACGACTCCCGAACTGCTCGGTCGTCGTCGACCACGAGGA
>DASXOV010000107.1:0-43265 GCA_036494005.1 Pseudonocardiaceae bacterium
CTCGGCATCGGTGCAGCGGATCTGGTCGGCACGCGGACTCAAACCCCATCTGGTGAAGACCTTCACACTCTCCCATGACCGCCATGTCGAGGAGAAACTCGTCGACGTGGTGGGTCTGTACCTGAACCCGCCCGACCAGGCCGTCGTGCTGTACATGGACGAGAAGAGCCAGATCCAGGCTTATCTGGGGTGAGTTCGGGCCCGTCTGTTGACGAGGATGAGTGATCTTTTCGGTGGGTTGCGTGTCGGTTGCGGACTGATTATCTGTGGTTCCTACGGTGCGGGGTGTGACAACCACAACCGTAGCGGCGGGCTCGTATCGGTCACAGCGGGTGGCCCTTCCCGGGGGTGAGCGCACGTGGACGGTGCTGGGCAGGGACCATCGCATAGTCGAGCCGGCCGAGGAGTATCTGGAGTATCTGCGAGTCCAGCGCGTGTCACCGAACACGGTGAAGTCCTACGCGCGGGCGTTGGCGTTGTGGTGGCAGTATCTGGATGCGTTCGAACGTCGCTGGGATGCGGTGACGTTGGAAGATTTCGGGGCGTTTCTGTCCTGGCTGCGCACCGGGGATGGGCCCGGGGTCGTGTCGATCGGGCGCCGTGCGGCGCGGTTTTCCGAGTCGACGATCGCGGTGCGGCTACGAGCGGTGATCTCCTGCTACGACTATCACCTGCTCAACGGCGTGGACGTCGGGGGAGATCTTCATCGGATCACCCGTCGCGGTGGCGGCCGGTACAAGCCGCTGCTGGAACACGTGGCCCGTCGTAAGGGCCGCCGCCAGGATGTGATCCGGGTGCGCCATCGGCGCCGTGCGGCGCCACCGATCCTGACGCCGCAACAGATCGAGTGGATCTGTGAGGCGTGCGCGAGTTGGGATAACGACAGGCGGGAGTGGCGCGGGTCGATCCGCAACAGGCTGCTGTGGATGCTGTTGGCTGAGACAGGTGTTCGGTTGGGCGAAGCTTTGGGGTTGCAGCATCGGGACTGGCGCACCGGGCGCGGTGACACCCCGTTCATCGAGGTCGTGGCCCGAGACCATCCTCATGGGGTGCGGGCCAAGAGTGGCTACCGGCGCCTGTATGTCTCCGACGAGCTGGACCGGCTTTACAGCGAGTACGTCTGGGGGTTGTGCGAGGCCGGCGCCGACCTGGCCACCGACGACTTCGACGCCACCTGCATCTTCGTCAACCTCGACCGGGAACCACGGTTCACCCCGTGGCGACCGGAGTCGGTCTACGACCTGGTCGAGCGGCTGCGCCGCCAGCTATCCGGGCAGGTGCCGCAGACCTGGACGCCGCACTGGATGCGCCACTCCCACGCCACCGCCTTGCTGCTGTCGGGGGTACCGGTTCATGTGGTGAGTCGTCGTCTGGGACACAGCGACGTGCAGACCACGCTGAACACCTACGCCCACGTCACCGAGGACGCCGAGATGCGTGCGGTCGCCGACTGGAAGGCCTTCACCGCGGGGTGGCGCGCTGTGGGGTCTGGCGCCGAGATAGTTGGTCCGAGCTCGTGAGCACGGCACGACCGGACCCTCTGGCGACCCGGGCCGGGGTGGCGGACGGCTACCGGCCTGAGGCGTTGCGGGCCTTGTGGGAGGCGGTCCCGGCCGGGATGCGCCTGACCTGCTTTAGTCCCGATTCCGTTCCTGGCCAGTATCGCGGCGGGCTGGGCGAAAAGCGCGGCCGGCGCACGGAGCTGGATCTGTCGGCGTTGCCGGAGCCGATACGGACCGAACTGGCGTGGTGCGTATTCCGCATCATTGACCAGGGCGGAATGGTTGACGTTGGCCATATGCGGATGCTGGTGCGTCGGCTATCCGAGGTGATCAGCCATCTCGGCCCAGAGGCTCCGGTCTCGCTGACCGGGTTCTCGGAGCGGGATTGGGAGCAGCAGATGGCGCGGGCGACACAGCGCCGTGTCGGTGCTCTGCCGGCGCCCGGCACGGCCAGCGACCTTCGCCAGCAGCTGCGGCGCTGTTATCGGCTGCTGTCGCTGGCCTATGACCCGCGACCGTGGTGGCAGCGGGAGGTGTGGGACACGACCCTCGATGCCCGGATCCCGCAGCGCATCCACGAACCGCGGGGCCGCCTCGCATGCTACTTCGACCGGATCGGGATCGGCTGGCTGCGTCGTGGTCTTCAGTGGTACTGCAAGGTGGGTCTGGAGACCGGCGCGCTGTCCTGGGGAACGGTGAAGCTACGCATCGACGCGTTCGTGGTGTTCGACGTGTTCCTCACCGACCGTGAAGCCCCAGGCCCGTGGCTGGCTGACGAGCCCACCGCCCTCCGGGTGCTGATGCTGGAGTTCCTCGGGCATGTGCGCTGCTTGCGGGTGGGCCAGCCCGGGCGCACCCACGGCCAGCCGCTGTCGCAGTCTCGGGTTTCCGCGCTGCTGGGCGGAGTCGAGCAGTGCTACGCGTTCCTGCACGATCACCGCGAGGCCGCCGCTGCGGCCCTGGCCGAACCGGGCTGGTTACGTCTGGGCCCCCAACATGCGGTGCTTTTCCGGCGAGGCGAAAAACCACCCCGATCTCGCCACCGCACTGTTGAGCGTGAGGTCATCGACACCGACGCGTTCGCCCAGATCATGGCCGGGACCGGGTTGCTCGGCGCGCCGAGGACCGAAGGCGGGCTCGGTGACGAGCAGGCGATGCGCATCCTGATGTTGCTGGCCCGCACGGGGCGGCGGGTCAGCGAGATCTGCCTGCTCGATCACGACCCGCTGCTGCCGCTGAATCGGCCCAGCGCCCCCACCGCAGACGAGGCGGACGGATTCGTCGCGCGGCTCCGCTACCAGCAGACCAAGATCGAGGGCGCTCCCGACACCATCCTGGTCGATCACGAGATCGTCGCAATAATCCGGGCGCAACAGGAATGGGTGCGTCGTGCCCGCACCGACCACCCGACGGCCGGTGCGCCGAAGTATCTGTTTGTGGCCGCACGAAACAACCGCAATGGTGACCGCCCCTACTCGGATCGGTGGTTGCGCGAGCAGATCGGCGAGCTGGCCCGCCGGCTTGATATCCGCGACCCCACCGGTGCGCTGGTCGACTTCCAGCGCACCCACCGCTTCCGTCACACCAAGGCCACCACCCTGCTCAACGCCGGCGTCCCCTTGCACGTGGTACAGCGCTATCTGGGGCATGTGACCCCGGCCATGACCATGACCTACGCGCAGACATTGCAGTCCACCGCCGAGCGAGAGTTCCTGCGCTACCGCAAGATCACCGCCGAGGCCCGCGAACTCGAGATCGACCCCCAGGACCTCTACGACATGCTCGAGCTGGACCGCCGCACAGACCGGATCTTGCCCAACGGCTGGTGCCTGCTGCCGCCCCGCCAGTCCTGCCTCAAGGGCAACGCCTGCCTGACCTGCGACAAGTTCGCTACCGACGCGACGTTCCTGCCCGAGCTGCACACTCAGATGGCCCGCACCGAACAGCTCATCGACCAACGCCGCGCAGCGTTTCACGCCCGCACCGGCCAGCAGCTCAGCGAGGACAACATCTGGCTGGGCGGCCGCCGCCAGGAACACGACGCCCTCGGCCGCATCATCGTCACACTCGAGCAGATCCGCCTGGCCGACGGCACCATCCAAGCCATCCGCGGCGCCGGTATCGCCGCGCGCATCGACGCCATCACCGCCGACCAGGACAACAGCTGATGCGTGGCAACCCCGACAACCTCCGCCACGCCGCCGCCCGCAAGAGCGCCGCCGCCAAGACCAGGGCCCACCAGGGACTACGCGAGATGATCCGCACGGGGCAACCGATCACCTTCCGCGGACTCGCCCAAGCCGCCGGTGTCTCGCTCGACTTCCTCTACCGCACCCCGGAGATCCGCACACGAGTGGAACAGCTCCGCTCCCAGCAGCAAGCCACACCACCCTCCCCACCGCCGCGCGTCGCCCCCGACCACCCCAGCAGCGTGATCCGCACGCTCACCACCCAGCTCACCGAACTGCGACACCGCCACCGAGACGAAGTAAACGCCCTCAAACAAGCGCTCGAAGCCGCCCACGGTCACAACCTCGAGCTACGCCGCCGCCTCGGTGACCGCCACGCCCCTCAAGACGACGAGACACCCTGACCACTCCACTCACGGACGCGTCCACAAGCGTTCCACCTGCGAAAACACACCTAATTAAGATCATTACCCCGGATAACCAGGCCCTGGACCGCACCTAACCCTCGCTGCCGATGAAAAAGGGGCGAGCGGGCACGATGACCCATGACGACCAACGCCACGGCACGACCACTCTCTTCGCCGCGCTGAACGTGCTCACCGGAACCGTGATCGGCCGTTGTCTCCCACGGCACCGCAATACCGAGTTCGTGAAGTTTCTGCGTATCATCGACCGTGAGGTACCCACAGGACTGCACATCCACATGATCTGCGACAACTACGGAACCCACAAACATCCCCACGTCACGACATGGCTGAGCAAACATCCGCGGTTTCACCTGCACTTCATCCCCACCTCCTCGTCGTGGCTCACTACGGCCGAGCGGTGGTTTCGGGACCTGACCGACAAGGCCATCCGCCGGGGCGTGTTCCACAGCGTGGATGATCTCGTTACCGCGATCGAGGACTACCTGAAAGCCAACAACGACGACCCGAAACCATTCGTCTGGACCGCCACCGCCGAGCAGATACTCGCTAAGGTTGCCCGGGGACGGGTCGCCCTCCAGCAAGTGTAAAACCAATAATGAGACACTACGCCAAGACATTAAGGTACGCACGGCGCGACTACACGATGCCCGGCACACGGCCGCGACCATGCTCCTGGTGCTCAAGGTCCCGCTGCCGGCTGTCATGCAGATCATGGGTTGGTCGGACGCCACGATAGCCAAGCGGTACATGCACGTGCCGAACGAGTTCGTGGTCGCCATCGCGGCCCAGGTCGGCGGACTGCTCTGGGGCGGAGCCGAGCGATGACAGCGGGGAGGACGACGGCGGCGCTGCGGGGTCGCTCCTGCCTGCCTGAACCGGGCAACTGATCCCCAGACTGAGACCCACCACGCCCCCACAGCAGAGCGCCGGGCACCCGCGATCACGGGCGCCCGGCGTTGTGCTGCGCAGGTGGCGGAGGATGCGGGATTTGAACCCGCGAGGGCTGTAACACCCAACACGATTTCCAATCGTGCGCCATAGGCCACTAGGCGAATCCTCCGTCCGGAAGGGTACCCGAGGCCGATCTACCAGCCAAAACGGCTGGTAGGCGGGTGCCGGTCAACGGCGGAGGAGGGTCTGCCGGCACCCTGGGCGGGGACAGTCCGGCGACGATCCGGCGGTGGCGGAGACGGTCGTGGATTGTACCGACCGGCCCGGCGGTCGGGGGGGCGGGCGCCGGGCCGGTCGGGGCTCAGGGGGTGCGCAGCGATCGCGGGAGGTTGCCTGCGTCCGCGAGCACGTCTCCCACCAGAAGCGAACAGGTGACGCAGAGCGGGCCGGTCCGCCGGATCGCTGCTGGCAAAGCCGGCTCGTGGAGGTGAGAGATCTGGCCTGCGCAAACCCAGTGCGGGTCACGCCGGTGAGCTGGCGCATCACGGACGCGTGGCGGCGTCCGTCATCGGGGGAGACCGCCCAGGTCAGCGCCTTCACCCGACGTGCCGCCGCGGAGGTGACCATCTCCTCCGCAGACCCCGCAGAGTTGACCGGAAGATCGTCAGCTCGGCGGCGATCCACTCGCGCCAACCCACGACCAATGCCCTCCGTTGGACGGTCATCCTTCGAGGATGCGAGGTTGGGGAGCACAATTCAAGCAATCTGCGCAACTACTTATGGCTGTCCACCATGCGGGTGACCAGTGTGGGCACGCAAGGTCACTGAGGTGGCGTAGTGCCGAGACCCGTAAGTTGCGTCGGTGCGCGAATTGCCTGAACGATGCGGTGATCGTCGCTCGGCTGGAGGAGCCATGGTGCCGCTCACACCTCAGGACGGTGAGGCGTTCCGAGGCCGGACATGACCGAGCTCAACAAGCGGCGGCTGGCCCTCGGTGACCAGCTCAGGGAACTGCGGCAGACCAGCGGAATGTCGGGCAGGCAGCTGGCGGAACTCGCCGGCTGGCCCGCCTCCAAGGTCTCCCGGATCGAGAACGCCAAACAGTCCGTCACCGACTCCGACGTCCGGATCTGGTGTCAGGTCACCGGCGCACCGGAGGCCGTCGTGGCCGCCCTGCGGGACCAGCTGCGCAGCGTCCGGCTGGACGAGGCGAGCAGGCAGCGCCGGGTTCGCGGTGCCCAGCGTCGTCTGACCACCCATCCGGGTGACATCGGGCAGGCGGCGACCACGATCCGGGTTTTCGAGCTCGCGATGGTGCCCGCGCTGGTGCAGACCGCCGAATACGCCCGGCATCTCCTCGTCGCCGCGGCCGAACTGGGGCACACCTGGGTGGACACCGACCTGGCCGTGCAGGCCCGGATGGAGTGTCAGCGGGTGCTCTACACCCCCGGTAAGCAGATCGAGATCATGCTGGCCGAATCGGCCCTGCGCTTCCCGGTCTGCCCGCGCGACGTCCTGGGCGCGCAGGTCGACCGGCTGCTGGCGTTGCAGGGGCTGCCCGGCGTCCGGCTCGGGATGATCCCGCTGGGCACCCAGCTTCCGGTGCTGCCGCTGCACGGGTTCTGGATCCTCGACGATGTCGTGCTGATCAAGACGATGACCAGCGAGATCGTCCTGCGGGAGGCGCGGGATCTGGCCGTCTACCAGCGGGCGGCCGACGCGCTGGCGTCCGTCGCGCTGGTCGGTACCGAGGCCAGGGCGCTGCTCAGCCGGATCGCCGATGGCCTGAGCACGCCCTGACCATCGCCCTGACCGCTGCCCCGATCGGCGAGCCCTTAGACTTGCCTGCGGACCCCGCGCGGCGTCCATCTTGCGAACTCCCCCAGGGTCGGAAGGCAGCAAGGGTCAGCACGCTCTGGCGGGTGCGCGGGGTCCCCTTCATGTGCGGGGTGTCGGTCCCGTCCATCAGGAAGCGGGGTGGGCGAGCCCGATGCAGCCCGAAAACCAGGTTCGAACTGCGGGCCCAGCGCGCAAGCGGGTGGCAGGCACGGTGGCGGCGGTGGCGTCGGTACAGAAGTTGACGCCCCGGATGACGCGGGTCCGGCTGGTCGACGAGAGCCTGCGGGGCCTGGGCGCCGTACCCGGGCAGACCATCAAGATCTACGTGCCACACCCGGTGACCGGGGAGCAGGTGTCCCGCGACTACACGGTTCGCGATTTCCGGGACGCCGCGGATTTCCGGGACAACACAGCCGGCGCCCCGCGGCTGGACATCGACTTCGTGTTGCACGGTGCGGGGCCCGCCGCCAGCTGGGCGCAGCGGGTGCAGCCGGGCGAGACGTTGGAGTTCGTCGGCCCGAGCGGCCGCTACCAGCCGGACCCCGCAGCCGGCTGGCACCTGTTCGCCGGGGACGAAACCGCCCTACCCGCGATCCAGGCGTATGTCGGGACCCTGCCCGCCCACGCCTGCGTCCGGCTTTACCTCGAGATCCCGGACGCCACCGAGCAGCAGCTGATACCGGGCCCGGCCCGGCCGGACGTGCGCTGGCTGCATCGCGGCGACGCCCCGCCCGGTACCAGCGACGTGCTCGAACAGGCCGTGCGGTCGGCGGAGCTGCTCCCCGGGAGGGGGCGGATCTGGCTCGCCGGGCACACCCCGACGGTGCGCCGGATCCGGGCCCACCTGCTCGATGAGCGCGGCGTCGACCGGCGCGCGCTGTACGTCAAGGGCTTCTGGGACCGCACCGCGTACTGACCTGTTGACCACTGACCACTGACCTGTTGACCACTGACCTGTTGACCAGAGTTCTCGGTTGTTCGCGAACGCTGATCCGATCGATGGATCGATCCATCGATGGGAGAGTCCGATGGCCGGTACCGAGCGCAGACTCAGCGCGACCGAGGCACGGGTGCGTTTCGGTGAGCTACTCGACGGTGTCACGGCCCGCCACGACATCGTGTTCGTGGAGCGGGCCGGAAGGGAGGTGGCGGTGGTGTCCGTCGAGGACTGGAAGGCGGCGTGTGCCGGCCGGTCCGACAAGTGGACGCAGGCCAACGCCATGCTCGCTGAGTACCACGAGCGGTTGCGCGCCGAAGGCGCGATCGAGCAGCTACGGGACTTCGACGTAGCGGGAGCAATCCGAGCTGGACGCGACGATCGCGATGAGGAGCGTTATGGCCGCGTGCGTTGACGCCGGCCTCGTCGTCCGGGTGCTCGACGCTCCCCGGTATCCGGAGGTGCAGCGGGAATGGGACCGTCTGGTCAGCGCAGAGAGCGAACTGATCGCGCCGACCCTGTTCTCCTTACGAGGTGGCCAACGCCCTGTATCAGCAGCACCGCGCAGGGGTGATCAGTGCGGGGACTACCGCCGATGGGCTGCAGCGAATCCTTCTCCTGCCGATCGAGCTGTACGGGGACACCCCGCAGGTGCACCTCGTGCCGTGAAGGCCGCTCGGCGGGGCCGGTAGCCTCGGCGCGTGGCACTCGCCCTCTACCGCAAATACCGCCCGGCGACCTTCGCGGAGGTGGTGGGCCAGGAGCACGTCACCGAACCGTTGCGCACCGCGCTCGCGGCAAGCCGGGTCAATCACGCCTACCTGTTCTCCGGGCCCCGTGGCTGCGGGAAGACGTCCAGCGCGCGCATCCTGGCCCGCTCACTGAACTGTGAACGGGGCCCGACGCCGGATCCGTGCGGGGTCTGCCCGTCCTGTGTCGCGCTCGCCCCGGAGGGCCCGGGGTCGATCGATGTGGTCGAGCTCGACGCGGCCAGCCACGGCGGCGTCGACGACGCCCGCGATCTGCGGGATCGTGCCTTCTACGCGCCCGCCGAGTCCCGATACCGGGTGTTCATCATCGATGAGGCGCACATGGTCACCACGCAGGGCTTCAACGCCCTGCTCAAGATCGTGGAGGAGCCCCCCGAGCACCTCGTCTTCGTCTTCGCCACCACCGAGCCGGAGAAGGTGCTGGCGACCATCCGGTCCCGCACCCACCACTACCCCTTCCGGCTGCTGCCGCCGAGCACCATGCGCAAGCTGCTGGAACAGGTGTGTACCGACGAGGGCGCGCAGGTCGAGCCCGCCGTCTATCCGCTGGTGATCAGGGCGGGCGGCGGCTCCGCCCGTGACTCGCTGTCCGTGCTGGACCAGCTGCTCGCCGGAGCGGGCGACGGAGGCGTCACCTACGCCCGTGCGGTGGCGCTGCTCGGGGTCACCGACGTCACGCTGATCGACGACATGGTCTCGGCGCTGGCCGCCCAGGACGGGGCCGCGGTGTTCAGCACCGTGGACCGGCTGGTCGAGGCGGGCCACGACCCGCGGCGCTTCGCTTCGGACCTGCTGCAGCGCCTGCGTGACCTGGTGCTGCTGCGGGTCGCCCCCGACGCCGCCCGGCAGGGGCTGGTCGACGCGCCGGAGCAGCAGATCAGCGCGATGATCGACCAGGCCGATCGGCTGGGCGCGGGCAGCCTCACCCGGTTCGCCGAGATCGTGCACACCGGACTCGTCGAGATGCGCGGAGCCACGGCGCCCCGGTTGCTGCTGGAGCTGCTTTGCGCCCGGATGTTGCTGCCCACCGCCGCGGACGGCGACTCCGCGGTGCTGCACCGGCTGGAGCGCCTCGAACGGCGGCTCACCATCGCCCCACCCGACAGCGGCACCGCGCCACCGGCGGGCGCAGCCCCGGCTGTCACGACCGCACCCTCGGCTCGCCCGGCCCCCGCCGCCCCGCCTGCTGCGCCGCCGCCTGCCGCCGCACCACCATCTGCCGCACCACCACCTGCCGCGCGTCCGTCCGTCCCGGCTCCGGCCGCCCCGGTTCCGGCAGCCGCCGGCCGGCCGGAGTCGGCACCGGAACCGTCGGCCGAACCCACCACGGCCGAGCCCGGCCAACTCGACGCGGCCGCGGTGCGCCGGGTCTGGCAGGCCCTGCTGGACGTGGTGCGCGAGCAGAGCCGGGCCGCCCAGGTGCTGCTGAGCAACGCGACGGCGAGCGCGGTGGAGGGCGACACCCTGGTCCTGACGCTGCCCACCGCCCCGCTGGCACGCCGGCTCGGCGATGAGCGCAACACCGAGATGATCAAGGCGGCGTTGCGGACGGTGCTCGGCGTCGATTGGCGGGTGCGTTGCGAGCACGCCGGTGACCCGGCGCCCCGCGGTCCCGTCGCGCAGCCCCAGCGGGCCCGCCCGGTGCAGCGTCCACCGGAGCGCCCCGCCCGCCAGCCCGTGCGCCGTCCGGTGGCGCCGCAGCGACCCGCCAGCCCGGACGACGGCATCCCGCCTCCCCCCGAGCCGCCGGATCCAGCGGACCCCCCCGAGCCGGACCTTGACGACCCCGGCCCGGTGCCGCGATTCGTCGCCCCGCCCGCACGCCCACCAGCGCCGCCGGACGACGATGACGAGACGATGATCGCCGAGTCCGTCGCGGACCTGGACAGCTCCAGGCATCGCCACCCCGACGAGGTCGCCCTCACACTGCTCGCCGAACAACTCGGCGCCCGCCGCATCGACACCTGACCAGTCAGTCCCCTTCCTGCCAGGCGCCATGACGGCGACGCTGCTTCATCAGGCAGCGTCCGCTGTGGTCCCACTGTGGGACTGAACTGGGACCATGGCACCCGCCCAGCCTTTTGCATGTCGTAGCAGCCAGGTCACCCCTTGCTCACGCCCCCTGGCCCGGGTCGTGTTTAATGCCGCGATGCTCGGCAGGGGAGGATGATGCTCGGCGGGGGACGGACGGAGTACGTCGCAGCGGTCGGCGGCGCGATCGCCGCCGGGCTGGTCTTCCTGGTGGCCCACACGGCGTTACCCGACGACGCCTACATCACCCTGAACTACGCCCGGAACCTCGCTGAGTCGGGTCACTGGGGGCTGCTGGCGGACCGGCCGTCGAACACCGCCACCTCACCACTGAACGTGTGGTTGCTGGCGGCGGGCACGCTGCTCACCGGCCGCCCGGTGCTGGCCGTGGGGTTGTTGCTGGTGGCCTGCCTGGGCCTGGTTGGGTGGTGGTCGGCGCGGCTGGCCCGCGAGCTGGACCTGTCCCCGGTGCTGCCCGTGGCCCTTGTGGGGTTGCTGGCCACATCGCCGCTGCTGGTGTCGACGATCGGACTGGAGACCTACCTCGGGATCACCGCGCTGGTGGGGGTGGCCCGCTATGCGGTGGCCGGGCGCCCGTTGGTCACCGGGGTGCTGTGCGGGATGGCGGTGCTGACCCGTCCGGACCTGGCCGTGCCCGCCGGGGTGCTGGTGCTCGGGCTTGTCGTCTGGCGCCGGTGGGCCGTGGTGGCGGTGGTGGGCGCCGCGGTGGCGCTGCCGTGGCACCTGTTCGCCTGGTACCGGCTCGGCGGCTTCCTGCCGGACACGGTGTGGTTCAAGCCGGGGGACCATTGGGGCGCGTACACCTTCACCAACGGGTGGGAGTTGTATGCGCTGACCGCCCCGGCGGCCACCGTGCTGACGCTGCTGCCTGCGGTAGCCGGGCTGCTGACGGTGGGCTGGTGGCTGCTGCCCCGGCACCGGCACCCGGCCCGACGCCTGGCGTTGGTGTTCGCCACAGCGGGAGCCGCGCACTGGGTCGCGTTCGCCGTGCTGGGCACCGCGCCGTACCCGTGGTACCTGGCCCCGTCGGCGTTGTGTCTGACGGTGACCGCTGCGGTGACCGCCGCGGCCGTGCGGTGGCGCCGGGCCGCCGCGGAGGTGGTGGGTGCGGTGCTGGTGGGCTGCGCGGTATTCCTTGGATCGTGGCATTGGCAGTGGGGGCCGCTGAACGCCAACTTCGGCACCGCCCAGCAGTACGCCGCCGTCGGGCGCGGTGTTGCCGCCATCACCGGCGGTGAGGTGGTGCTGGTCAGGTATGAGGTCGGCACCCCGGCATTTTTCTGCCGCTGCCCCATGGTCGAGTGGTTCGGGGACCGCGCGCTGACCGACCAGCTCATCGCCGACCGGGTGGCGCACGCCGGGCCGATACTCGGCCGCCTGATGCGGTGGAACTTCGCGTACCGCAAGCCCACCCCAGCACCACAGCCCCGGTGGGTTCTGCAGTCCGGCCAGTCAGCCGAGGCGGTGGCCAGCTGGCCGATCGGAGGGATGATAGATCGGCCGCTGAGCTGGGTGTCGCTGACTCGGCTTCCCCAGAGCAGCCAGCACTGACCCCGGCTATTCACACCGAGCCGGTCCGGTGGGCTGTGCGGGCAGTCCATGATGTCCCCAACCCATCCACAGCGCTGCCCAGGACCGCCCGCACCGGGCGCGCTAGCGCCACCAGGGGCGTAGTGGGACGTGTGAGTTGCCGGTGCTGTCGGGGCGTACCGCCAGGACCTGGTGCAGCTGGATCCCGTTGCGCTCGAAGGCCAGCTGCGACGACGCCATGTAGAGGCCCCACACCCGCGCGGTGGGCTCGCCGACCTCGGCCACGCACTCGTCCCAGCGCTCGACCAGGTTGGCGCACCAGGCCTTGAGGGTCAGGGCGTAGTGCTCCCGGATGTTCTCCTCGTGGCGTATCTCGAACCCGGCGTCGTGTGCCTTGCTGACGACCTGGCCGACCGGCGGCAGTTCCCCGTCGGGGAACACGTAGCGGTCGATGAACGCGTCGGTGTGCGCCGTGCCGGTGTAGTCCGGCCGGGTGATGCAATGGTTGAGCAGCCGCCCTCCGGGGCGGAGCTTGGCCAGCAGCTGTGCGAAGTAGGACGAGTAGGTGTTCACCCCGACGTGCTCCATCAGCCCGATCGAGCTGATCGCGTCGTAGTTCCTGCCCGGAGCGTCCCGGTAGTCCAGGTGGCGCACCTCGGCGAGATCACCCAGGCCCTCGCGCATGATGGCGTCCTGCCCCCATGCGGCCTGCTCGGCGGACAGCGTGACGCCCAGGGCGCGGACCCCTCGGCGGGCGGCGTGGCGCACCATGCCGCCCCAGCCGCAGCCGACGTCGAGCAGTCGCATCCCGGGCTGCAGGCCGAGCTTGTCGGCGATCAGCTCGTGTTTGCGTTCCTGCGCCTGCTCCAGGGTCGCGTCAACAGAGTCGTAGACGGCGCAGGTGTAGGCCATCGAAGGACCGAGGATCACTTCGTAGAAGCGGTTGGAGACGTCGTAGTGATGGTGGATCGCCTCCGAATCGCGATTCCGGGAATGCGCCAGCCCCTCGACCATTCGCCGCCACCGGGGCCGGGACTCCTGGGGCGGTGGCGGCACCGGCCGTAGCAGCTCCCAGCCCAGCGAGCGGGTGATCAGCGCCAGCTCGGCCACCGTCGGGCGGCGGTACCGCAGCTTGTCGGCCATCAGCTGCATCGCCCGGTAGGGGTAGCCGGGGTGCACCCCTTCGGCACGCAGGTCGCCTGCGATGTAGGCCCGCGCCATGCCGAGGTCGCCCGGCGCGGTGGCCAGGTAGGTGGCACCCCGCGGGGTGGCCAGGTGCACGCTGATCTCGGCGTCGGGCGGCCCGGTGGAGCTGCCGTCGTAGGCGGTGAAGCGGACCGGTAGCTCCCCGTCGGTGAGCAGATCCACGATGTCGGCCAGCGACAGCGGGCCCTTCGGCCCCTGGGGGGCTTGGGGGGACGCTGCCGGAGTCGGCCGCCGGAAGGTTGTCATCGACGTCGCACCGCCTTCGCGTAGAGGTCCAGGAGTCGCCGATCGGGGTCATAGCGTTCTTTGAGTGTCGCGTAGTGCTCGCCGCCGTAGCGGGCGTCGAAATCGGCTCGGGAGTAGAAGGAGTCGGAATACAGGGACTTGTGCCCGCCCAGCGCGTGCACCTGATCCTCGATGGCCCGGTTGACGGCACTGTCCGTTCCCCCGGAGGTTATCGGCCCGGAGGTTATCGGGACTGTCGCCCAGAATCCGGCATTGACGTAGTCCCGGCCGGGTTCCAGTGGGTACAGCGGCCAGTCCCGCTCCCCCCGCAGCCGCAGCGGGCACAGCCACACCGGTGAGATCGGGACGTGCTCGGCGAACCAGCGCAGGAACTCGGCGGTGCGTTCGACGGGGATCTCGACGTCCTGGATCACCGGCTCCCTGCGTGGCCTGCCGTGCAGGGCCTCGAGGCGGTTCTCCACGTCGAAACGGCGGGCGAGTGCGATGATCTTCCAGTAGACGTCGCTGCGCCGGAACCGGCGGGGCCACAACCTGCGCACCACTGGATGTTGCACGCCGAAGGCACCCGAGCACCAGAACCAGTCGGTGTCCCAGCGCCACAAGTAGTCGTGCGTGGTCAGCATGTCGTGGTCCCGGCGCTGCATCGAGCGGTAGTAGATCTGCTGGCCGGTGTAGTCGCTGGACGGCCCGGCGTGGTCGGTGCGCCTGCCCAGCGTGAGGTAGGACTCAGTGGGGGAGAACATCACCCCGTCGAGGTAGTCGACGTCCTCGCCGTCCCAGGAGCGGGTCGCCATGATCCGCGCCATCGCGGCGCTCTGCTCGTCGAGGTCGCCGAACCGGACGTGCCGCAGTGCCACGTGCGAGCGCACCGATTCCAGCTCGATCCGCAGCCGGGTGGCATAGCCGAGGGTGCCGTACGAGTTGGGGAACCCGGCGAACAGATCGTCACCCTGCTTGGTGGTGACCACCTCACCCGCACCGGTGAGCACGTCGAGTTCCAGGACCGACTCGTGCGGCAGGCCGTTGCGGAACGACGTGGCCTCGATGCCCAGCCCGCTCACCGCTCCGCCCAGGGTGATCGTCTTGAGCTGCGGCACCACCAGCGGGGTCAGCCCGTGCGGCAGCGTCGCGGCCACCAGGTGCTCGTAGGTGCACATGCCGGCCACGTCGGCCGTGCGGTCGGCCGGGTCGACGTGCAGTACCCCGGTCAGGCCTGAGACGTCCAGGCCGGAGGCGCCCGTCGCGGCGCGCGGCCGGAAAAGGTTCGACGTGCGTTTGGCCAACCGAACCGGCGCGCCTGCCGGAATTGCCCGGTAACTGGCCCGAAGTCGTTCGACGGCGTCCTGATGCTGGCTCTCTGATCCGCTCACCTGCACGAGGTCACGCTACGACCAATACGGGCGTCCCGGCACCGCCCAGGCCGGATGACGTGGCTACGCTGGGCGTCACGGGTTCACAAGGGGGCCCGGTCGATGATCGAGAGGAGCCACGGTGCAACCCGGTGGAGCGCCTGATATGCAACAAATCCTGCAGCAAGCGCAGCAGATGCAGCAGCAGTTGATGAGCGCGCAGGCAGAACTGGCCGAGGCCGAGGTGACCGGCCAGGCCGGAGGCAACCTGGTCTCCGTGACCTTGAGCGGGGCTGGGGATGTCCGCAGCGTGACGATCGACCCCAAGGTGGTCGACCCGGAGGACGTGGACACCCTGCAGGACCTCGTGGTGGGCGCGCTGGCTGATGCGAATAGGGCGCTGCAGGAACTCACCCAGGAGAAGATGGGCCCGCTGGCCAGCGGGTTGGGTGGGCCCGGCGGGGGTTTCGGCCTGCCCGGCATGTGAAGGCGGCATGACGACCGCCGACGCACTCCGTCCCGCGGAGGCGGCATGACGACCGTGTACGAGGGGGTCGTCCAGGACCTCATCGATGAGTTGGGCCGATTGCCCGGCGTCGGTCCCAAGAGCGCGCAGCGGATGGCGTTTCACCTGCTCGCCGCCGACCCGGCCGACGTGACCCGGCTGCAGGAGGCGTTGCAGCGGGTCAAGGAGGGCGTGGTCTTCTGCGCCGTCTGCGGCACCGTCTCGGAGAAGGAGACCTGCCGGATCTGCGCGGACACCCGCCGCGACCCGGCGGTGATCTGCGTGGTCGAGGAGCCCAAGGACGTACTGGCCGTGGAACGCACCCGCGAGTTCACCGGTCGCTACCACGTGCTGGGCGGGGCCCTCGATCCGCTCTCCGGCATCGGCCCTGACCAGTTGCGGATCCGGGAACTGCTCAGCCGGATCGGTGCTGACGAGGTCACCGAGGTGATCATCGCAACCGACCCCAACACCGAGGGTGAGGCGACCGCCACCTATCTGGTGCGGATGTTGCGGGACTTCCCCGGTCTCTCGGTGACCCGGCTGGCCTCCGGCCTGCCGATGGGCGGCGATCTCGAATTCGCCGACGAGCTCACCCTCGGCCGGGCCCTCTCCGGCCGCCGAGCAGTCTGACCCCCACCCCCGCGTGTCCGTCCGTCATGCCCGGTGTGTCCGCTCTCCGTGCACGGGGGAACCCGGCATCGGGGGCACCACGAGCCGGCCAGTAGTTTCGCGGCGTGCCCGATCTGTTCGTCGATGGCGAGTGGGTGGCGCCCCGGGCCGGGGCCACCAGGCAGATCCGCTGTCCGGCCGACGGGCGGATGGTGCGCACCGTCGACGAGGCGGGCGCCGCGGACACCGAGGCGGCCATCGCCGCCGCGCGCCGGGCCTTCGACCGGGGCAGCTGGCCGAACACCCCGCACCCACAGCGAGCCGCTGTGCTGCACCGCGTCGCCGACACCATCCAGCGCGACCGCGCGCGGTGGGCCAGGGCCGAGTCACTCGACACCGGCAAGCGGCTGGTGGAGAGCGAGATCGACATGGACGACGTCGCGGCGGTCTTCCGCTACTACGCGAGTCTCATCGGCACCGGTGTGGCCGGCCGCGTGGTGGACACCGGCGCCGCGGCGGCGATCAGCCGGGTGATCCATCAGCCGGTCGGGGTGTGCGGGCTGATCACGCCCTGGAACTACCCGCTGCTCCAGGCATCCTGGAAGGTCGCGCCCGCGTTGGCCGCCGGGTGCACCGTCGTACTCAAGCCCAGCGAGCTGACCCCGTCCACCGCGATCCTGCTGCTGCGGGCGCTGGCCGACGCCGGACTGCCCGCGGGTGCGGCGAACCTGGTGCTCGGTGCGGGCCCCACCGCGGGCGCACCGCTGGCCGAGCATCCCGACGTCGATCTGGTGTCCTTCACCGGCGGCCCGGCCACCGGCAAGGTGATCATGGCCGCTGCGGCGGGCACAGTGAAGAAGGTGGCGCTCGAACTCGGTGGCAAGAACCCCAACATCGTGTTCGCCGACGCCGATCTGCCGACCGCGATCGACAACGCGCTCACGGCGGCGTTCCTGCATTCCGGGCAGGTGTGCTCAGCGGGCGCCCGGCTGGTCGTTCAGGACAGCGTGCACGACGAGGTGGTGGACGCGGTGGTGGACCGGGCCCGCCGGATCCGCCTCGGCGGGCCGTTCGACCCGATGGCGCAGACCGGGCCGTTGATCAGCGAGCAGCACCTGGCGAAGGTCCAGGCCTACGTCGCGGCGGGGCTGGCCGAGGGCGCGGTGCTGCGCTGCGGCGGCGCCCGTCCCGGCGACCCGGGGCTGCGCGCGGGCAGCTACTACCTGCCGACCGTCCTGGACCACTGCACGCAGACCATGTCCGTGGTGCACGAGGAGTCGTTCGGCCCGGTGCTCACCGTGGAGACCTTCACCGACGAGGACGACGCGGTGCGCATCGGCAACGACACCCGCTACGGGCTGGCCGGCGGGATCTGGACCAGTGAGGTGAGCCGGGCGCACCGGGTCGCCCTCCGATTGCGGCACGGCACGATCTGGATCAACGACTATCACCCTTACCTCCCGCAGGCGGAGTGGGGAGGCATCAAGCAGTCCGGGGTGGGCCGTGAGCTCGGTCCCGCCGGGCTCGACGAGTACCGCGAGACCAAGCACGTCTACCAGAACATCGAGCCCGCGCCGTCGAACTGGTTCCCGCAGACGTGATGGCAGCAGCGCTCGAGGCGTTCGATGAGTTCGACTACCTCGTCGTCGGCGGGGGTACCGCGGGATGTGTGGTGGCCGCCCGGCTGTCGGAGGATCCCTCGGTGTCGGTCTGCCTGCTGGAAGCCGGGCCGTCGGACCTGGGGGACCCGCGGGTGCTGCTGCTGGAGCGCTGGATGCGGCTGCTGGGCTCGGAATACGACTGGGACTACCCGATCGAGCCCCAGCAGCGCGGCAACTCCCTGGTGCGCCACTCGCGGGCGCGGGTGCTCGGTGGCTGTTCGTCGCACAACTCCTGTATCGCCTTCTGGGCACCCGCCGAGGACCTCGACGAGTGGGCCGCGCTGGGCTGCGAGGGGTGGAGCGCGGCGGACTGCTTCCCGCTGTACCGGCGGCTGGAGCGCAACGACGCGTCAGGCGGTCAGCACGGCCGATCCGGGCCGGTGCGGATCCGCTCGGTGCCGCCACGGGACAACTGCGGGATCGCGCTGCTCGAGGCCTGCGCGCAGGCGGGCATCCCCACCGTGGAGTTCAACACCGGCGAGACGGTGACCTGTGGCGCCAACTGGTTGCAGCTCAACGCCCACGAGGACGGCACGCGGTCCTCGGCGTCGGTGTCCTACCTGCACCCGGTGCTCGGGCGGTCCAATCTGGACGTTCGCACCGAAGCCCGGGCCACCCGGCTGACGTTCGACGGCCGCCGATGCACCGGTGCCGAGTACCTCCGTCCTGACTACCCCAGCCCTGATCTGGTGCCCGCGCAGCGGGTCGTCGCCCGGCGGGAGGTGATCCTGAGCTGCGGCGTCATCGACACCCCCAAGCTGCTCATGCTCTCCGGGATCGGGCCTGCGCAGCACCTGCGCGACGTCGGTGTCGAGGTCCTGCTCGATGCGCAGGGGGTCGGGCAGAACCTGCAGGACCACCCGGAGAGCGTCGTCCAGTGGGAGGCGCGGGCCCCGATGCCGACCCGGTCCACCCAGTTCTGGGAGATCGGGATCTTCGCGGCCACCTCGGCGGGGCTGGATCGGCCCGATCTCATGTACCACTACGGCTCGGTGCCGTTCGACATGAACACCGCCCGGCGGGGCTACCCGACCACGGACAACGGGTTCTGCCTCACCCCGAACGTCACCCGGGCCCGGTCCACCGGCACGGTGCGACTCCGGACCCGTGACTTCCGGGACAAGCCGCTGGTGGACCCCCGCTACTTCACCGATCCGCACGACGAACAGGTGATGCTGCGCGGTGTGCGCCTGGCGCGCTGGATCGCCGCGCAGCCCGCGCTGGCGTCCTGGGCGGGCCGGGAACTGGCACCCGGCCCCGGCGCGCGGTCCGACGACGAGCTGATCGACTACATCCACCGCACGCACAACACCGTCTACCACCCGTCCTGCACGGTGCCGATGGGCACCGGCGATTCGGCTCCACTGGACGCCCGGCTGCGGGTGAAGGGGATCGACGGGTTGCGAGTGGCCGACGGGGCGGCGATGCCGTTTCTCGTCACGGTCAATCCGGGGATCACCACGATGATGATCGGCGAGAAGTGCGCCGACATGCTGCGGGCAGATGCCGGGTAGCCGTCCCGCTCGGCTCGTGCGCAGTCGCGCCGAATCCGGTAACGCCTGAGTGACCACCCACAGGCACACTTCGCCTACTCTCCGGACAGCCCAGAGATCTGGAGGAGTTGAGGTGGCGCTCATGACCCGATCGCGCATGACACGGCCGGCCAGACCGAGACCGAGGGCGACGCGGTTCGCCGCGCTCCTCTTCGCCGGTGCCCTCGCAGTGTCGCTCGCGGCGTGCGCGAAGTCTCAGCGCGGGGAGGACGAGGGTGCGGCGGACGCGGGTGGCAGCGGCGGCACCCTCACCTTCGGCGCGGCCGGAGCGCCCCATCTGTTCGATCCGTTCTATGCCTCCGACGGCGAGACCTTCCGGGTGTCCCGGCAGATCTTCGAGGGCCTGGTCGGTTTCGCGCCGGGCAGCTCCACGCTGCAGCCCGAGCTGGCCACCCGATGGTCCTCCAGCGCCGACGGCCGGACGTGGACCTTCACCCTGCGCCCCGGGGTGAAGTTCCAGGACGGCACGGACTTCAACGCCGACGCGGTCTGCGCCAACTTCACCCGGTGGTTCACCCAGACCGGTGTCGGGCAGAATCCCGCGCTGTCCTACTACTGGATCGAGAACTTCGGCGGCTTCGCCGACCACGCGAAGCCGTCACTGTTCGACTCCTGCGCCACCGCAGGCGCGTCCACCGCGATCGTCACGCTGACCCGCGCGACCGGCAAGTTCCCGTCGCTACTCGCGCTGCCGTCGTTCTCCATGCAGAGCCCGGCCGCGATGGCGCGTTACGAGGCGAACAATGTGGCGGCGCAGGGTGAGTCCTTCAGCTACCCGCCCTACGCCCAGGAGCACCCGACCGGCACCGGCCCGTTCGTCTTCGCCGGCTATGACCAGGCCAGCGGCACCATCACCCTGCGGCGCTTCGACGGCTACTGGGGTGCCAAGGCGAAGCTGGACCGGCTGATCTTCCGGATCATCCCGGATGAGAAGGCCCGGTTGCAGGCGTTGCAGGCCGGCGACATCGACGGCTACGACCTGCCCAATCCGGGTGACTGGCCGATCCTGCGCGGTGGCGGGTTCAACCTGCTCGTTCGTGATCCGTTCGACGTGATGTACGTCGGTATCACCCAGAAGAACAACCCGGCTCTGCGTGACCTTCGGGTGCGCCAGGCACTGGCCTACGCGATCGACAGGGCGACGCTGGTGAGCGCCGCGCTGCCGGAGGGCTCCCAGGTGGCCAGGGAGTTCTACCCGGACACCGTGGACGGCTGGGCCAGAGATGTCCAGCAGTACTCCTACGACCCACAGCGGGCCCGCGATCTGCTCCGGCAGGCCGGGGCGTCGAACCTGACGGTGAATTTCTCCTGGCCCACCGAGGTGAGCCGCCCGTACCTGCCGAATCCGCAGCGCATCTTCGGCGCGATCAAGGAGGATCTGGAGCTGGCGGGGGTCACGGTCAACCCGGTGAGCAAGCCCTGGAACGGCGGCTACCTCGACGATGTGGACAACGCCCGGGCGGACCTGTTCCTGCTCGGCTGGACCGGCGACTACAACTCCCCGGACAACTTCATCGGTACCTTCTTCGGCACGCTGCAGAACCGGTTCTGGCTGGAAGCGGCACCGTGGGGTGCTGCGTTGGTGGACGAACTGCACGCGGCCGATGCCGAGCCGGACAAACAGACCAGGACCCGGATGTACCAGCAGATCAACCGCGAGCTGATGGGTGAGTACCTGCCTGCCGTCCCGATCTCGCACTCCCCGTCCGCCATCGTGGTGAACAAGCGGGTGAAGGGACTGGTGCAGAGCCCGCTCACCGCGGAGAAGTTCGCCCCGGTCAGCCTCAGCGGCTGAGCCCGGCGTGCTGCGCTACACGGTCCGGCGGTGTGGTCACCTGCTGGTGGTGGTGGCCGCACTGTCGGTGCTGTTGTTCGCCTGGTTGCGGTCGCTGCCGGGCGGGCCGGTTTCGGCCCTGCTCGGCGACCGGGCCACCACCCAGAGCCGGGCCCAGCTGACCGCGGCGCTCGGCCTGGACCAGCCGATCCCGGTGCAGTATCTGCGCTTTCTCGGTCGCGCGGCCACCGGGGACTTCGGGGTGTCCACCGGCGTTGCGCCGGGTGCGAGCGCGCTGTCGATCCTGCTGCAACGCCTGCCCGCCACCGTCGAACTGGCCGTGCTGGCCATCCTGCTGGCTGTCGCCGTGGGGATCCCGCTGGGATACCTGGCGGCCCGGCGGCGCGGCGGCTGGCTGGACGGCACCGCGGTGATCGCATCCCTGGTCGGCGTGGCGGTGCCGGTCTTCTTCCTGGCGTTCCTGCTGAAGTTCGTCTTCGCCGTGCACCTGGGCTGGTTACCCACCTCGGGGCGGCAGTCCGCGGGTATCGACGCGACCAGGGTCACCGGCTTCTTCGTCCTCGACGGGCTGCTGACCAGGGAGTGGGACGCGGCCGGGGACGCGGTCGCGCACCTGGTGCTGCCCGCACTGGCCCTGTCCACGATCCCGGGCGCGGTGATCTTCCGGATCACCAGGGCCGCGGTACTCGACGTACTCGACGAGGACTACGTGCGCACCGCTCATGCCAAGGGGCTGACCGCTGCCGTGATCCGGCGGCGGCACGTGCTGCGCAACGCGCTGCTGCCGGTGGTGACCACCATCGGGCTGCAGACCGGGGCGCTGCTGTCCGGGGCGGTGCTCACCGAACGGGTCTTCGCCTACCAGGGCGTCGGGCAGGCGCTGGCGCTCGGGTTCGAACGGCGCGACTACGCGGTGCTGCAGGTGCTGATCATCGCGGCCGCGATGTGCTACGTCCTGGTGAACCTGGTCGTGGACCTGTCCTACGCCCTGATCGACCCGAGGCTGTCCGCATGAGCGGCACCCGCGCCCGGCGCATCGACGACCTCGCGACCCGAGCCGTCCTGCCGGACACCGGGGCCGGCCTGACGAGATCGGCCGCACGCAGAGTGCGCCGCAACCCGATGTTCCTGACCGGCGCCGTGCTCATCGGATCCTTCGTGCTCGTCGCGCTGCTGGCCCCGTGGCTGGCCCCGCACGACCCGGCGGCCCGGCTGCTCGAGCACCAGGTGATCCAGGCTCGCGACCAGATCCCGCCCGTTCAGCCGGGCTTCCCGCTGGGCGGTGACGCGGACGGGCGGGACCTGTTCTCCCGGATGGTGCTCGGCTCCCGGCAGACCTTGCTGGTCGCGGTACTCGCCACCGTCATCGGGCTCGGCGGTGGGCTGCTGCTCGGCACGGTGGCCGGAGCGCTGGGCGGGTGGATCGACTCCGCCGTCATGCGGCTCGTCGACGTCCTGCTGGCCATCCCGTCGCTGCTGCTCGCGGTGTCCATCGGGGCGTTGTTCGCCCAGCAGGGCCAGTTCACCGTGATCCTGGCGGTGGCGATCGTGCAGATCCCGATCTTCGCCCGGCTGCTGCGCGGATCGATGCTTGCCCAACGGGCGTCGGATCACGTGCTGGCCGCCCGCGGGATCGGGGTCAGGCCGGGCGCCATCGTGTTGCGCCACATGCTGCCCAACTCGCTCGGGCCGGTGATCGTGCAGTCCACCCTGGTTCTCGCGATCGCGATCATCGAAGCCGCGTCGTTGTCGTTCCTCGGGCTGGGCGCCGCGGACGACTCGGTACCCGAGTGGGGGCAGATGCTGGGAAACGCCCAGGACGTCATCGACAGCCATCCGCAGCTGGCCTTCTGGCCGGCCGGGGCGATCATCACCGTCGCGCTCGGCTTCACCCTGGCCGGTGAGTCGTTACGGGATGCGCTGGACCCCCGGAGGAGCCGTGAGTGAGAGCCGCGCCCCGCTCCTCGACGTCCGCGACCTGTCGGTGATCTTCCGGAGCGACAGCGCCCGGGAGACCGTCGCGGTGGACGGGCTGAGCTTCACCGTGGCCCCCGGCCGGACCGTCGGGCTGGTCGGCGAGTCCGGTTGCGGGAAGTCGGTGACCGCGCTGGCGATCATGGGCCTGCTGCCCCGGCGTGGGGTGCAGTTGCGCGGGTCGGTGCGGTTCGAGGGGACCGAACTGCTGGGCCTGCCCGAGGCCGCGATGCGCGACCGGCGGGGACGGGACCTGGGGATGGTGTTCCAGGATCCGTTGTCCGCACTGAATCCGGTGGTACCGATCGGCGTGCAGATCGTCGAGGTGCTCGAGCGGCACCGCGGGATGCCGCGCGGGCAGGCCAGGGCCGAGGCCGCCGGGCTGCTCACCCGGGTCGGCATCCCCGATCCGGGGCGCCGCCTGGACGAGTACCCGCACCAGCTCTCCGGCGGCATGCGACAGCGGGCACTGATCGCGATGGCGCTGGCCTGCCGTCCCCGGCTGCTCATCGCCGATGAGCCGACCACCGCGCTGGACGTGACCATCCAGGCGCAGATCCTGACCCTGCTCCGCGAACTGGTGGCCGAGACAGGCACCGCGTTGATCATGATCACGCACGACCTCGGTGTGGTCGCCGGGCTCTGTGACGAGGTCACCGTGCTCTACGGAGGGCGGGCCGTCGACGTGAGCTCGCGGCGACCGTTGTACGCCCATCCACGGCATCCCTACACCGCCGGGCTGCTGGCGTCGATCCCTCGGCTGGACGCGCCGCGTGGGAAGCGCCTGGAGCCGATCCGCGGCTCGGTCGCCGACAACATCCCGTGGACGCGGGGTTGTGCGTTCGCGACCCGCTGCCCGAATCTGCTCGACGTGTGCACCCGGGTGACCCCGGAGCTGGTGTCGGAGCCCGAGCATCGGCTGGTGCGCTGTCACAATCCGGTGCCGCCGCCGACCGGCCTCGGCCTGCCCTCCCACGCGCAGCGGGCCGAGCGGAATGATCGGGCGGATGCGGATGCGGGTGCGGGTGAGGTGCTGGTCGACGTCGACGACCTGGCGGTGCATTTCCCGATCAAACGGGGCATCCTGCTGGATCGCACCGTCGGTCACGTCTACGCGGTCGACGGGGTGGACCTCACCATCCGGCGCGGGGAGACCTACGGGCTGGTCGGCGAATCGGGCTGTGGCAAGTCCACCCTGGGCCGGGCGATGTTGCGACTGGTCGAACCCACCGGCGGGCGGGTGTCGTTCGACGGCACCGACCTGGCGACGCTGAACGGTGAACCGTTGCGCCGGATGCGGCGGCGGATGCAGATGGTCTTCCAGGACCCGCTCGCCGCTCTCGACCCACGCCAGTCGGTGGAATCGCTGCTCGCCGAGGGCATCCGGGCGCACGACCTGGCCCGTGCCGGCGACCGCACCACGGACCGGCTGCGCAGGTTGCTCGACGCGGTCGGGCTGCCGCCGAGCGCACTGCGCCGCTATCCGCACGAGTTCTCCGGCGGGCAGCGTCAGCGCATCGGCATCGCCAGGGCGCTGGCCGTCGAGCCGGACCTCGTGGTCGCCGACGAGCCGGTGTCCGCACTGGATGTGTCGGTGCAGGCGCAGGTGATCAACCTGCTGGCGGAGCTGCAGGGCGACTTCGGGCTCACCTACCTGGTGATCGCGCATGACCTGGCCGTCGTTCGGCACATGTCCGACCGGGTCGGGGTGATGTACCTGGGCGGGATCGTCGAAGAAGCCGGCTCCGCGGAGCTCTACAGCGACCCGCTGCACCCGTACACCAGGGCGTTGCTGTCCGCGGTGCCGGTCCCGGATCCCGTCGTGGAGGACGCCAGGGAACAGATTCTGCTCGCCGGTGACCTGCCCTCACCGGCGGCGCCACCGCCGGGCTGCCGGTTCCACACCCGCTGCCCGTGGCGCAGGCCGGAGCGATGCGATGACGAGCGGCCGGCCTTGCGCGAGATCCGCCCCGGGCACCGGGTCGCCTGCCACTGGGCCGAGGACATCGAGACCATCACGGTGTCGCATCCGGCGGGCTGAGCGGGCTGAGGGGGCTGAGCCGGCGCGGCAGCCCGCTGGACGCGTCGACCGGGCGGGGTTATCGCATGACGCGGTTGACCGCGGACACCACAGCGTTGAGCGACGCGGTGACGATCGATCCGGAGACCCCGACGCCCCACAGCACCTGCTCACTCATGGCGCACTCGACGTAGGCCGCAGCGGCGGCGTTGTCGCCGGCCGACATGGCGTGCTCAACGTAGTCCAGCACCCGGACGTCGAATCCCAATGTCGCCAGTGCGTCCACGAAGGCCGCGATCGGACCGTTGCCCGCCCCGGTGATCTCGTGCTCCTCGCCCTCCACCAGCACGCTGGCGGCGATCTCGTCATGACCTTCGCCGTCATCGGCCAGCCAGTGCCGCAGTACCTGAAGGGGGATCCGCCGATCCAGGTAGTCCGCCGAGAAGATGTCCCAGATCTGCTGTGACGAGACCTCACCACCGCTGGTGTCGGTGTGCTGCTGGATGATGCGGGAGAACTCGATCTGCAGGCGTCGCGGCAGGTCCAGCTGATGCTCGGCCTTCATCACGTAGGCGACTCCGCCCTTTCCGGACTGGGAGTTCACCCGGATCACGGCCTCGTAGCTGCGCCCGACATCCTTCGGGTCGATCGGCAGGTACGGCACCTCCCAGCGGTGTTCATGCACCGACACCCCGGCCCGTTCGGCGTCGGCGCGCATCACCTGCAGCCCCTTGTTGATCGCATCCTGGTGGCTGCCGGAGAAGGCGGTGTACACCAGGTCGCCCCCGTAGGGGTGCCGCTCGGGCACCCGCAGCTGGTTGCAGTACTCGACGGTGCGCCGGATCTCGTCGATGTCGGAGAATTCGATCTGCGGGTCGATGCCCTGGCTGAACAGGTTCATCCCCAGTGTCGCCAGGCAGACGTTCCCGGTGCGCTCCCCGTTTCCGAACAGGCAGCCCTCGATCCGGTCCGCGCCCGCCTGGTAGCCCAGCTCCGCGGCCGCCACAGCGGTGCCGCGGTCGTTGTGCGGATGCAGCGAGAGCACCACCGCGGCTCGTCTCGCCAGATTTCGGTGCATCCACTCGATGGAGTCGGCGTAAACGTTCGGGGTCGCCATCTCCACGGTGGCAGGCAGATTGAGAATGATCGGCGCCTCAGGGGTGGGCTGCCAGATCTCGGTGATCGCGTTGCACACCTCCGCGGCGTACTCCAGCTCGGTGCCCGTGTAGGACTCCGGGGAGTACTGGAATCGGAAGTCCGTGTCGGAGTACTTGTGTGCGTACTCGACGAGCATCTCAGCGGCGGAGGTGGCGATCTTCTTGATTCCCTCGCGCTCCTCGCGGAATACCACCCTGCGCTGCAGGATCGATGTCGAGTTGTAGATGTGCACGATGGCTTTGTGCGCACCTTCGAGGGCTTCGAAGGTGCGCTCGATCAGGTCCGGCCGGCACTGGCTGAGTACCTGGATACGAACATCCTCGGGGACTGCGTCCTCGGTGATGATCTCGCGGACGAAATCGAAGTCGGTCTGGCTGGCCGCGGGGAACCCGACCTCGATCTCCTTGTAGCCCATCCGGACCAGCAGGTCGAACATGCGGCGTTTACGGGCCGGACTCATGGGGTCGATGAGCGCCTGGTTACCGTCGCGCAGATCAACCGCGCACCACAGCGGCGCCCGGCTGATCGTGACGTCCGGCCAGGTACGGTCCGGCAGGAATACCGGCTCCACGGTCTGCGCGAAGGGCCGGTAGCGGTGTGTCGGCATCGCGCTGCCGCGCTGGACATTCCAGGTGGCCTGGCCGACCGGGACCGGCTCGGACGGAGTGCGGATGCGGCTGGTGCCGCCTGATGCGAACGCGCCGGGATCGATGTCCGCGGATTTGTAGATCATCTGCTTCTTCTGTGCTTTCTGACTAGCCGGGAAGCCGACCGGCGAACGCACGAGCAACTCCGCGGCGGGGTGCCGGTCGTCGTCAGACCCCGTCGCGGCAACGAAGCAGAAGAGCGCGAGCCACCCGATCACGCTAGCCCTGGCTGACCCGTGGTGTGAAACCCCATCCCGGATCCTGGGACGAACCGCCCTGGGACACCCCGGCGCCTTACCTGTCGGCGCGACGGCGAACACCCCGACTGACCTGCGTGATCAGCTGAATTCGGCGGGTGGTGCCGCAGCGGCCCGGTCGGATCCGGGGGCCCGGACCCCGGTGAGCAGCGACGCCGGCGCAGCAGATCTGACGTCTGTCCGAGGTGAATACGCCTATTTTCACCCGTTCGTGTAATCAAGTACTGAGAGTGACAGAAGGTCTCGAACGGAGGGCTCTGGGCGGCATGCCACCCCGAGCCAGTCTTGACTCTGGTCACGGAGGGTAGTCTCAGAGTTTGAACCGGCAAGCTCTCAGGAGCCTCTTATGTTCGGGTGGTTTCCTGGATCACAGTCTCTGCCCTGTGGCCGAGTTGACCAACATCGCGCCTGGTCAGAGTGGGTCCTTGGGTCAGGTCGCACGGGCCTCGGAACTCATCCGGACATGAGTGGAACGTGGCGGGAATGCGGTGGTTCTGGAGTCGCCGCGATGCTCATGTTGAAAGGGTAACTACACAGCGTCGGGCGCTGGTTACCCCTTGATTTCTTGGTCGACATCCTACAAGCTGCCGCGTACCTAACGGGAGCAGCTGCCCCGGGGAGGCGTGCTGAGAAAGGAGGCCGTCCCAACGGCGCTGGCCGTTGCGGCGAAGCTCGCGTACCCCGCCGTAACTCCCTGCCCTGTCACGCTTCCCGTTTGCACGAAAGACCCTGCACAAGGAAGCGGTGGTGGAGTTGGCTAGAATGGATGGTCGCGCCGGTGGGGCGGGATCTGGAGCTGGGCTGTTCAACCTGGTGAGTGTGGTCGTCCTCGTGGTCGCAGTATTGGCTGTGGGCATAGCGGCCGCTCTGCTTGCTCGCACCATGGCAGCGGCACAGAGCATTGATAAGAAGGCGGGCGTCATCGCCCACACGGCGACAGGAATTAACACGGCAACCGATTCGGTTCTCCTCCTGAACCGGACGAATGCAACTGCCGCCTCGATTCTTGAGACCGCAAAGCCCTTGACTGGTCAAGTCGGTCAGATCGTGGTGTTGGCGCACGACATCGACGGCCTCGGAAAGTCGATCAACAACACCGCTGGCGCCATCAACGGCACCGCCGGTGTGATCAACATGACCGCGGGCACGATCAACGGCACGGCGCACGACATCAACAACAATGCCGGCAAGATCAACTCCACCGCGGGCACGATCAATGTCACGGCGAAGGGCATCAACGCGACCGCCGGTGCGATTCTCGATGTCGCGAAGCGCATCGACAAGGACGCCGAGTCGATCACCCTGACCCTGGACAAGACGCTTGCGATCGTGGGCGCGGTCAAGGTCGACACCGGCAACATCGTGGGGCAGGCTGTGCACGCGGAGGGCTCGTCCTGCGCAATCGCCGCTGCGCTGCAGCCACTGGGTAAGTGCTAGGAGAGGATGGAATATGGCAACGCAGCAAATTTCGAACCAGCCTCTCTCCAGCCCTGAGGCTCCGCGGCACCAGAACAGTTCGTTCGTCCGCTGGATGTGGATCTGGGTGGTCTTCGGCATCGTCGTCGTTGTCGTGGTCATCGGGTTCCTCATCGGCATCGTGCGTGCTCTGGAGTCCATCGACAACGGCCTGTTCGAGGCATCGAACTCGGTGTCGGGTGCAGGTAGCGACGTCGAGCCGTTGCCCACGCACATCAAGAACATCAATGGCGCCCTGGGCGACATTGATGTGTCGTTGAAGCCGATCCCCGGCCAGGCCAACGACATCATCGGTGGGCTGAGCTCCATCCGGACCTCACTGCAGAACATCGATGCGTCGCTGAAGGACACCTCCGGTTCCCTCACCAACACGTCCGGTTCCCTGATCGACACGTCGGGTGTGCTGATCGGGGCGTCCAACTCGGTCACGAACATCACCGGTTCGCTGAACGACACGTCCAACGTGCTGATCAACGTGCTGGGTCTGGCTGGGACGATCGACACCACGCTGGAGCAGGCGCAGCGTCCGGACAGCCGCGGTACCGCCTTCATCGTGGGTCAGATCCAGAACGCGAACGGCATCCTGGTTCCGGCTCAGGCGGATACCTTCAAGATTAACGGTCAGCTCCAGAAGACCAACGAGCACCTCACGGCGATCTGTGGTTCGCCCGCGGTGACCGTTCTTCGAGTGCCCACCGCGATTAACTGCCCGTAGGAGGGAAGGGGATGGTTCAACAGCGATTCAAGTCAAACGCCCTCCCCGGGTTGATGCTGGTCATCATCGTCTTCTGGGCACTGTCCGCAGTGCTGATGTTGACAAGCACGCTGGGGAACGCCGACAAGATCTTGGAACGGGTCAATTCGATCAACGCGGATGTCGGTCCGGTTAATAAGAAGCTGGACACCGTGCCGATCCTGGTCGACGTGACCAACAACGCTCGGGCCATCCGGGCGGCGGCCGCGCCGCTGACCGGTCAGCTCGGCAGTGTAGTCACTGACGTGGGTTCCATCGACACCAGCGCCAAGAGCATCCTGGTGTCGGCGAACGAGATCAACGGCAAGGTCAAGACGATCAACTCGTCGGCCACTGACATCAATGGCCAGGTGCACCAGATCGGGTCGAGGCTGATCACGATCAAGGGCACCGCCAACGAGATCAATGGCACCGTGCACTCGATCGGCAGCAGCTTTGTCGGAATCAACGCCTACGTGCAGCAGATCCAGAATGACCTGGTTCTGACCAGCAAACAGGTCGACCAGCTGACCGGTCAGATTCAGGGGATCAGGTCGGACGTCGACACGATCAGCCCGCTGGTGGACAAGATCAACGCGAATGCTGTGCGGATCCGGAACAGTCCGATCGTGCTCGCTCCGTCGAACGGCGCGGTCATGCAGCAGATGAACCAGGCCGCCGTGCTGCAGCCGCCCGGGATTGCAGGTGTCCCGGACCTGAGCAGCATTCTCCCGCAGTTGCAGGGGCTTCATGTTGGACCGCTTCCCGTGGTCCCGCTGACCAACCCACTGCCGCTGCTGGGGATCCCGCTGCAGAACCTGCCGTTGCTCGGAGACACCGGCTTGTTGTCGATCCTCCGATAGCGGTAAGCACGTCAGCACTCCCTGGTCGGGGGGCGCCGGTTCACCCCGGTGCCCCCCGGCTTTTTTTGCCTTTTGGGGCACCCACCCACCCAACACCCCACCCCCGTGTGTCGGGCTGTGGTGTCCGGTGTGTCGGGCTGTGGTGTCGGCACCCTGTGCTCGCCCCGCATCCCTCCGAGCCGCATGATGTGCGAGGAGTGACGGTTACGGCTGGCATCGGCGCTGGTCAGCGCGTGACCTGCGGGTGATGTGTGGATCCTCGACGGGCTGTGCCTCCGTAGCGGCCGTAGCGCGGAGGTGGACCGAGATTCGAGCGCTCCGGCCCACGTTGGTCCGGATGCTTAGGGTAATCGATCCCTGAGGGATCATCCCCCAGTAGAGTCCAGCTGTGACATAGTGATCATGTGACATGAACACGTTTCGTGAAGGGGTTCCGGGCTTCGAAGCTTTTCAGGTGGCCACCGTATCGCGGTGTATTTCCCCGACCACCTCGTCCGGCTCCCAGCTTCGAATGGCTCCAGGGCTGCGAAGCTGGGAGCCGGACGGTTTCCTATCCACTAGCCAGATTCACTTCTGCAGCACGTGGAACGATGCGGCGATCTGGTCGAAGTTCGGCGCTGTGTCCTTGAACTTCGATGAGGGAATGGACTCGAAGACGAAGCTGAGCATGGTCTTGTCCTTGAAGATGAAGAAGTGCGAATGCGCTCCCTCCTGGCCGCTGGATTCGTCCTTGAAGGTGTAGAGGTACCAGTAGCCGGGCAAGCCGCCCAAGGTGATCTGCTTCGGTTCGGTGAGCATCTGGGCTGTCTTGTTGGCGCCCACGATCTGGTCGGTCAACTGCTTGGCGGCGGGGAGTTGCTGCTGGTTCACGACGGTTGGCAGCTGGACGGCGCGCAATTGGAAGGTGCCCTCGGTCCCTTCGGATGCGACGAGCAGGACCTGAGGATCTTTGGCCCTCAGTTGCGCCCACGTTGACGGGTAGGACAGTGCGATGCCGGCCTGGTCGTTGCGGTATTCGGTGAGTTGGGTAGGTGCGGGTTTGGCCGAAGACGGGCTCGGCTCGGCGCCATTCGAGGCCCCTTGGTAACCCACCAGACCGGGCCCGAATATGGCTGCGAGGGCACCGAGCAGGATCACCACCAGTACTCCTGCAACGATCGCGACGAGCCGCTTCTTGCGCGTGGCCGTCGACGGGGGACTATCGTTTTGCGATATCGTATCAGTCATGCTGGCCACTTCCCTCGGATCGTAAGCGTGTGTAGCGTATGCCTCGATACACCATCGGGTGACGTATCTCTTTGTGCATGAGCCGGGAGGCACGGACCGAGCATGTTACTGGCACCATGCCGGGACAGGGAGGCCGACCTCGCTGTTTGGTACCCCGCATCGACGGCGCGGGCGTCGCCATGATAATCCTGGTTGTGTACCTCGTCCGGGCTATCCAGTTCGATGCCTCGTCCGAGCTATCCGGTTCGATGCACTGGACCGAGCAGCGCGAGTGGGACTGAGAAGGTGCGTGCGCCAGGCGGACTGGCGACGATGCCGGTGATACGACTCAGAGGTACCGCCCACCCGCTCGTCACTGATCTCCGGAGCGCGCAGTTCTCCGGAGGGGAGTTGAGAAGATCATGACCTTGCTCGCGGCCTCCACCAACGAGACTGTGTTCTGGGTGCTCGCCGCCGCCGTTGCCGCCGTCATGGTGATCGGGGTACTCGCGTTGGTCGCGACGCTGCTGTACTTCCTCCGATCTGTGAGTGCCAGCCTGGGGCAATTACGAGACGCCCAGGTCGACCTCGCGCAGGCCCAATCCGAACGAGGGTCCGCGGCCCCTCCCGGTGGCTCGGTGGCGGGGGATCCTGTGGCTCCCGCCACGGGCAAGTCCGCCGACCCGGGGCCGGGCGTCGATGATGTGAAGGACACCGGACAGGGCGGCACGGTCCACTAGGCGGGGTACCGCCGACCAGCGGGGCGGAACCCCGAACCTGGCGTCCGGCCGGCCCTGCGGGTGCGGGATCAGCGGCCTCGGGCGCGCGGATGACTCGGTCGTCTGCACCGTCCGCGTAATCCGCCTACCACCGAGAGTGAACCGGTTGTGCTCGGCGAACGAAGGATTCGCAGAGACATGAAGCCGGGTGGCTCGCCGAGGTGTGCGCATCTGTGCGTGGCCATGATCGAGTGGAAGGGGTACCTACAGATGAGCGGCATGGATCCAGCATTGAGGTTCGGAATCGGGGGCGGGGGGTCCAGGACCGTCGCTCAGAAGTTCTCGCTCCTGTTCGGAACGGTTTACACGGCTGTAGGCGTGGTCGGCTTCTTCGTGACGGGGTTCGGCAACGTCACGGAGATGACGGACCACAAGTTCCTGGGGATCTTCATGCTGAACCCCTACCACAACGTCGTGCACATCGGCATCGGCGCGCTCTGGCTGCTGGGCGCACTCGCGCTCAGCGCTCCCGCGACGGAGGGACTGAACGTCGCGATCGGCGGTGTCTACCTGCTGGCCACCGTGCTGGGCTGGTTCGGTTACCTCACCCTGCTGTCCATCCCCAGTGGTCCGGATCCGGACCAGTTCCTGCACCTCGTTACCGGTGTGGCGACGCTCCTCTTCGGCGCCGGGCTGATCAGCTCCGCGAACCGGCAGACCGCTAACGTCTAGCCAACTGGGTCACCTTCTAGGCCGTGTCCCCGACGGGGACACGGCCTAGATCGCGTATGGCCACACCGTGATCGCGTAACCGCCGAACCACGCGCCGAACGCGGTGAGCCCGATCAGCACCAGGACCACCGGGGCCGTCCGTCGCCCAGCCAGTCCGGTCGCCACCGGTAGCAGCAGCACGAACGCCGGTAGCAGCAACCGCGCCTTGGAGTTCATCAGCCCGTTGGAGCCCAGGTCCATGGCCAGCACCACCGCCGCATAGACCAGCAGTGGCCATGCGCTGCTGCGGTGCCATTCCAGGACACAGACCGTGAGCAGCGCCAGCGCGCCCACCAGCAACCAGACCGTCAGCACCTCCAGTACCGAGGGCGCCCTGGTGAGCACGTCGGCGGTGAAGCGCAACGTCGCACCGCCCCCGTCGAACCGCGAGTCCCATCCCCGTTGTTGCAGCGCGAACCAGCCGTCCCATCGGCCGGTACGGGCGGCCACCAAGGCCAGGTACCCGACCAGCCCGCTGGGAGCCAGCAGCACGGCCGGCCAGGGGTGCCCGCCGTCCCGGCGGCGGATCATCGCCACCGCGGCGGCGGCCACGACGGCCGCGACCAGGGCCGCCGCGGTGGGCCGGACCAGCCCTGCCGCCCCGGCACACCCACCCGCCACGAGCCACTGACCGCGTAGCAGCCCGGCCAGGCACCAGACCGCCAGCGCGCAGAACAGCGCCTCCGAGTACGTCATGGACAACACGATCGACATCGGCGACGCGGCGAACAGGGCCACCAGCACCAGTCCGGCTCTTCGGGATCCGTTCGGGACCACCTCGGCCAGCCTGACCAGCCCGTATGCAGTGGCCACCCCAGCCGTGACGGTGACAGCGAAAGCCGCGACGATCACCCCGGCCCCGGTCAGCCAGGAGAGCGCCGCGACCAGAGCGGGGTAGCCGGGAAAGAAGGCCAGCGGAGTCTCCGCGGTGCGTGTCCCGAAGGCGTCGGTGAGCCCGGCCGGTACCCCGCCGTATCCACCGGCCGCCAGCCCCAGGAACCAGGAGCCGTCCCATGACGTCAGGGCGCGGCGCATGCCTACCCCGGTCGCCGCCGACATCCAGGCCAGCACGAGGAGGCTGACCTGCCGAATCGTGAGGTAGACCAGGGCCGGGGCGAGAAGCGTGGTGGCCTGCTGCAACCGCGCCATCATCGGCGTCGGAACCGTGGTGTCCGCACCGGGTTCGGTGCGAGGAAGCACCGTGGCTGCCACCCGGACCTCCCGCTCGGTTGCCCCGTCCCCTGTCTTCCGGTGCCCCGGTCTGTGTGTTCAGGCTAACGCTGAAGGGGTCACGGCCCGCACGCCGTCGGTAGGGTTTCGAATCGATGGGGGTGTCCAGGAATCTGTCAGGGATCCTGTCAGGCACTCACGAACGGCCAGGACGGAGGTTCGGCGTGGCACTCGTCGTCCAGAAATACGGCGGATCATCCGTGGAGAGTGCCGAGCGGATCAAGAAGGTCGCCGAACGCATCGTGGAGACGCGCAACGGCGGCAACGACGTGGTCGTGGTGGTGTCGGCGATGGGAGACACCTCCGACGAACTGCTCGATCTCGCCGGCCAGGTCTCGGCCGAACCCCACGAGCGTGAACTCGACATGCTGCTCACGGCGGGGGAGCGGATCTCCAACGCGCTCGTCGCGATGGCCGTACATGCCAGGGGCTTCGACGCTCGCTCGTTCACCGGTTCCCAGGCGGGTGTGATCACCACCGCGTCGCACGGCAAGGCGCGCATCATCGACGTCACGCCCAGCCGGGTCCGCGACGCGCTGGATCAAGGGGCGGTTGCGCTGGTCGCGGGTTTCCAGGGGGTGGCGCAGGACACGCGCGACATCACCACGCTGGGCCGGGGCGGGTCCGACGTCACCGCGGTGGCGCTGGCCGCGGCGCTCAAGGCGGACGTCTGCGAGATCTACACCGATGTGGACGGTGTCTACTCCGCCGACCCGCGGATCGTGCCCAACGCCCGCAAGCTCGAGACCATCACGCACGAGGAGATGCTGGAGATGGCGGCGTGCGGCGCCAAGGTGCTCATGCTGCGTTGCGTCGAGTACGCCCGGCGCAACGGGGTCGCGGTGCACGTGCGCTCGTCCTTCAGCCGTAAGCCCGGCACGATGGTGTCCGGATCAGTGGAGGATCTCACCGTGGAACAGGCCCTGCTCACCGGCGTTGCGCACGACCGGTCCGAATCGAAGATCACCATCTCCGGGGTGCCGGACGAACTCGGCAAGGCCGCCGCCATCTTCCGGGTGATGGCCGATGCTGAGATCAACATCGACATGGTGCTGCAGAACATCTCGCACAGCGACACCGGCCGCACCGACGTCACCTTCACGCTGCCCAAGCTGGATGGGCCGATCGCGGTCACTGCCCTGCGCGCGGTGCAGGCGCAGATCGGGTTCACCGACGTGCACTGCGACGACCGGGTCGGCAAGGTGTCCCTGATCGGCGCCGGGATGCGCTCGCATCCGGGGGTCACCGCCCGGTTCTGCGAGGCACTCGCCGAAGCCGGGATCAACATCGAGATCATCAACACCTCGGAGATCCGGATCTCGGTGCTGGTGCGCGACGTGCAACTCGATGGTGCGGTGCGCGCGATCCATGCGGCGTTCGACCTGGGCTGTGACGAGCAGGCCATCGTCTACGGCGGGACCGGCCGATGACCGGCGACGACGCCGCGCGGGATGTCGCCGCGCCGTGCCTGGCGATCGTCGGAGCCACCGGGGCGGTCGGCACTGTGATGATCGACATCATCAACTCGCGGTCCTCCGTGCCGTGGGGTGAGATCAGGTTGATCGCCTCGGCCCGATCGGTTGGCAAGAAGCTCACCGTCCGCGGTGCGGATCGCACCGTCGTTCCGCTCGCCGCCGAGGCGTTCGACGGCGTGGACATCGCGTTGTTCGACGTCCCGGACGAGGTCTCGGAGCAGTGGGCACCCGTCGCGGCGCACCGAGGCACCGTCGTGGTGGACAACTCGGGAGCCTTCCGGATGGATCCCGACGTCCCGCTGGTGGTCCCGGAGGTCAACGCCGCCGCCGCTGCGGTGCGACCGAAGGGGATCATCTCCAACCCGAACTGCACGACCCTGTCGATGATGGCCGCGCTGGGTGCGCTGCACCGCGAGTTCGGCCTCACGGAACTGGTGGTGGCCAGCTACCAGGCCGCGTCCGGTGCCGGGCGCCCCGGCGTGGACCGGCTCTACGCGGAGCTCGCCGCGGTCGCGGGCAAGGACCTCGGGGTGCGCGGCGGGGACGTCGCGGAGGCGTTGGCGGCCGCGGGGTTGCCCGCCGAGTCACCGTTCCCGGCGCCGCTGGCGATGAACGTGGTGCCCTGGGCCGGCTCGCTCAAGGAGGACGGCTGGGCCTCCGAAGAGCTCAAGGTGCGCAACGAATCGCGCAAGATCCTCGGCATCCCCGATCTCAAGGTGTCCGCGACCTGCGTGCGGGTACCGGTGGTCACCACACATGCGCTGGCGGTGCACGCGGTGTTCGCCTCTCCGGTGACCGTGGAGCAGGCCAGGAAGGTGGTCGCCGCGCAGCCGAGCATCGTGCTGCAGGATGACCCGGCCGCGGGGATATGGCCGACCCCTGCGGCGGTGGTGGGCCAGGATCCGACCTACCTGGGCCGGATCCGCCAGGCGCTGGACTTCCCCAACGCGCTCGACTTCTTCGTGTGCGGCGACAACCTGCGCAAAGGCGCGGCACTGAACACCTACGAGATCGCGGAGAGCGTGGCGCTGCGCGCCCCGTGAGTGGCGATACGAGCTATGACTCGCATTACCACTCACGGGTTGTCCACAGGGGTCACTGAAGTTCGTGGGTGCCGTCGGGGAGGCGGTGCGCGATCCCGTGCCGGGCCAGCAGCTCCATGATCGGGACTGCGACCCGGCGGCTGGTGTCCAGCGCCTGGCGTGCCTGGCTGAGGGTGAACGGGCTGGGTAGCCCGGCCAGCCGCTGCTCGGCCAGCGTGTCCGCGCCCGGGGCCAGATAGATCCCGTCCGCGACGCGGAGCAGCTCGCCGGCCCGGACGGCGGCGGCGAGTTGCTTGGGGCCCAGCCCGAGCTCGGCCAGCCGCTGCGTCTCGGGTGCCGCGAAGGGCCGCTCAGTGAGGTCGGCCCGGATCAGATCGACCGCCTGCTGGACCGAGGGCGGCAGCCCGGTGTCCGGCCGGCCCGCATACACCCGCCCTTCGGCGACGGTCAGCCCGGTTCCGAGTAGCAGCTCGACCAGCCGGACGTCGGGCATGCCGGCGAGCTGGCGCGCGGTTTCCAGCGGCATCCCGGGTTCCAGCGGGTTCGCGGCGGCGTGGTCGGCGACCGCGGTGGCCAGCCGGGCGGCCCGCTCGGCACGCATCCCGGCATCGATCAGCCAGCCACCCGCCTCGACCGGGTCGGCAGGCACCGATGCGCCCATCGCGATCAGCTCGTCGCGCCGGATCAACCCGCGACGGCGCAGCTCGGCGAGCCCGTCCGCGGTGCCGTCCATCGTGGACAACTCCGTGGCACGGGCCGCCGCCGCGCCGCGACGGCGGCCCAGCGCAGGTGGGCGCACGTCCAGCACCGTGACCCCGGCCGGGATGCGCCTGCTACCGGGATCGCGGATCAGCGCCCGGTCACCGATCCGCAGCGGCAGCGGTTCGGCCAGGGCCAGCCGGGCGGTGTCCGGGCCGAGCGGCCGGACCCGCGCGGGCACCGCGGCGGCCCCGATGTGTAGCACCACCTGCCTGGGCAGCTCGTTCGCGGCGGTACCGGCCAGGCGCACGTCGACGGTGTGCGTGCTCACCCACGTCCCCGGGGTGATCAGGGCGTGACCCCGGTGCACCACCTCCAGCGGCACCCCGCGGAGGTTCACCGCCACCCGCGCGACCGCCGAGGTGGCCGGCACCGGCCTGCCGAGCGACTGCAGCCCCCGTACCGTCACCCGCCTGTTCAACGGGGACAGCACGAGCTCGTCGCCGACTCGCAGCGTTCCGGTGGCCAGCGTGCCGGTGACGACGGTGCCCGCGCCCCGGATGGTGAACGCCCGGTCCACCCACAACCGGAGGTCGGCACCGGTGTCCGGGGCGGGCAGCGTGGCCGCCAGGGTGCCGAGTGCGGCACGCAACTCGTCGAGCCCCTGCCCGGTCGCCCCGGAGACCGACACCGCGGGTACCCGGCCCAGCGCGGAGCCGGCCAGATGCTCGAGGGCTTCCTCGCGGGCCAGTTCCGGGTCCATCAAATCGCTGCGGGTCACCACCAGCAGGCCGTGTCGCACGCCCAGGGCATGCAGGGCCTCCAGGTGTTCCCGGGACTGCGGCATCCAGCCCTCGTCGGCTGCCACCACGAACATCACCGCGGGCACCGGGCCGATGCCGGCCAGCATGTTGGGCACGAAACGTTCATGGCCGGGCACGTCGACGAAGGCCACCGTTGCCCCGGACGGCGGGGTCGTGCCGGACGGTGGGGTGGTGCCGGACGGTGGGGTGGTGCCGGACGGGAGGGTGGTCCAGGCGAACCCGAGGTCGATGGTCATCCCGCGGCGCCGCTCCTCGGCCCACCGGTCCGGCTCCATCCCGGTCAGCGCCCGGACCAGGGTGGACTTGCCGTGGTCGACGTGGCCCGCGGTGGCTATCACGTGCATGGCAGCTCCGCTACCGGCACGTGCTGGGCAGCTCGGGTACGGCCGCTGCGAGCACCGCATCGTGCAGCATCGCGTCCTGATCGGGCGCGATCGCCCGGAGATCGAGCAGGCATCGGCCGTGCTCGATCCGGGCGAGCACGGCCGGGCTGGCTGCCCGCAGGGCGACGGCGAAGCATTCCGGCAGGCTTACCGCGGCACTGGCGAGGGTGACGCCGGGGGCGCCGCCACCGCCGACGGTGGCGTGCGAGGCCGTCGCGGTCGCGTCCAGGCCCCGTTCGCTCAACGCAGCCGCGATGGCCGACGCCCGGCGATGCAGAGCCGCGGGGTCGGCGGCCAGTGCCGTGGCCGTGGGGGTCGCCGGACCGCGCAGGGTGGCCTCCAGGGCGGCCAGGGTCAGCTTGTCCACCCGCAGCGCGCGGGCCAGCGGGTGCCTGCGCAGCCGGGTCACCAACTCCGCCGAGCCCAGTAACAGGCCGGCCTGCGGGCCGCCGAGCAGCTTGTCCCCGCTGGCTGTGACCAGGTCGGCGCCCTGGGACAGCGCGGTGGCGGCGTCCGGCTCTTCCCGCAGCGCCGGGTGTGGGGCGAGCAGTCCGGACCCGATGTCGGCGACGACCGGCACGCCGAGGCCGGCGAGTTCCGGGATGGATACCGCGGAGGTGAACCCGGTGATGCGGAAGTTGGACGGGTGCACCTTGAGCACGAACCCGGTCCGCGGCCCGATCGCGCCGGCGTAGTCGGCGAGGTGGACCCGGTTGGTGGTGCCGACCTCGCGCAACCGGGCACCGGTGGACACCAGCAGGTCGGGGATCCGGAACCCGTCGCCGATCTCCACCATCTCGCCGCGGGCGATCACGATCTCGCGGTCCGCGGCCAGCGCGGTCGCCGCCAGCACCAGTGCCGCGGCGCCGTTGTTCACCACGTGCACCCCCTCGGCCCTCGGCACCGCCTCGGCGAGCGCGGCCAGCGCGCCTGCCCCTCGGCGCCCCCGGCCGCCGGTGTCCAGGTCGAGTTCCACGTCGCAGGTGCCCGCCGCGGTGCCCAGAGCGTCGATCGCCGCCGCCGACAGTGGCGCCCGGCCCAGGTTGGTGTGCAGCAGCACCCCGGTCGCGTTGAGCACGGGGCGTAGCCCGGTCGCGGTGTCGGGCAGCCCGGCCAGTACCTCGGCGACGACGTCCTGGGCCCGCACCGCACCGTCCCGCACCCGCTGCTGGGCCGCGGCCACTGCCCGCTTCACCAGCGTCCGCCCCAGCCGCTGCGCGGCGGCCGCGAGCGCGGGCTCACCCAGCACAACGTCGGTGCGCGGTACCTGTCGCCGATGATCCATGGCGCGCACGGTAGCCGCCGGAGGGCCTGTCGTGTGGCCCGGCAGATGTGTGGCGGAGGCGGACGGGAATCGAACCCGCCTGGTCGAGGTACTCGACCACGTCGGTTTTGAAGACCGCGGGGGCCACCAGGCACCCAGACGCCTCCACCGTGGATCTTAGAGACCGCGCCTGTGCCGATGCCCGGTGCGGCCGGTGGAAGCGGAGAAGTCGTGCCCGGGGTCATCGTCTGCGGTGGTTGCCGTGGCCGAAGTAGGGACCGAGCAGCTCGTAGCCGACCTGCGTCCAGACCACGCACGGCCAGGGCCTGCGACGCCACAGCCGACGCCAGCCCCATCGGCGACATGCCTGGCATCGACCCGGTGCAGACGGCTGGTGGTGCACCAGGACGAAGCGCAGCGCCGCCATCGACCCGCAGTCGTACCCGGCATGTTCGAGCTGATCCAGTCGTCCCCACACCGAGTGCACCAGCTCCCGCTCGCGAGGCCGATCCACCAGCGACGCCAAAGTCCGGGTTGACAGTTGCAGCGTCACGTCGCCCCCCACGAGCCGACGGCGAGGTCCCCTGATCGGGCCGCCGCGACGACTCGGCGCACCGGTAAGGACTAGGATCACGTCTTCGGCGAGCGCCCCGTTGCGGTCGCGACTAAAAGGTAGTGTGCAACGTCGTTGAGCGCTACATGCGATAACGACCACGTTCGGGTGGTCGTCCGTGCCGACGTCCACGCTCGGGTCTGAACAAACATCGGGTCTGACAAGCATCGGGTCTGAACAAACATCGGGGGCACCGTGGTGGAACCGACGGTCGAATCGGCTTCACCGACGGTACTGAAGTGGTGGATCGCCGCCGAGTTGCGCCGACTGCGGGAGGCCGGTGGCTGTACCCGCAGGCAAGCCGCCGAGCGGCTCGGTAAGGCCACCGCTCAGATCGGCCACCTCGAGACCGGAAGGAACCTGCCCACCGCTGCGGACCTCGAGGTGCTGCTGACCTGCTACGGCGTGCCCCGACGGGTCGAGTTGTTCCGCGATCTGCTGCATCAGGCGAAAAGGGGCCGGGACTGGTGGAGCGACTACACCGACGCGATGCACGGGTCGCTCGGCCTGTTGCTCGGGCTGGAGGCGCTGGCCGCCCAGATCCACGGCTACCACGCCGTGCTGGTGCCGGAGATCCTCCAGGCTCCGTCCTACGCCGAGGCGGTGATCCATGGCGGGGACCTCGTCGGCCCGGATCCCGCCGGCCCGGATCATCAGGTTGCCCGCCGGGTGGAACTCCGGATGGCCCGGCAGCAGATCCTCTTCGGGCGCGACGAGCCACCGCAGCTGTTCGCCGTGCTCGACGAAGGCGTGCTCCACCGGCAGGTAGGTGGCCCGCAGGTGCTGGGCGAGCAGTTGAACCGGCTGGTCGAGCTGGCCGAGTACCCGAACATCGACATCCGGGTGTTGCCGACCACCGCGGCGGCGTGCACCGTGGCAGCCGCCTTCACCTGGCTGACGTTCTCCCCGGAGCTGGAGAACGATCACGGTGTGGTCCACGTCGAGACACTGACCTGCAACAACTACTACGACAAGCCCGTCGACGTCCTGAGCTACCGGCATGCGCTGACGACATTGCGCGCCCATGCGCTGAGCAGTGCGGAGTCCGTACTCCTCATCGAGCGAATCGCGAAAGAGCTCACCTGAAGCCCGAGCCCCCGAGCCCAAGCCGCGATTCGGCTCCGAATGGCGGTCCCAGGGGAGGGCGTGGGGTGGGGCCTGGCGACATAGGGTGGCGGTCATGACGGCGACCGCGATCAGGCTGACCCAGTATGCGCACGGTGGCGGATGTGCCTGCAAGATTCCGCCCGGCGAGCTGGAGGCGGTGGTGTCCGGGCTGGTCGGGGCCGACGTGACCGAACCCGCCGGTGAGCTCGTCGTCGGGCTGGAGGACGGCGACGACGCCGCGGTGGTGCGGATCGGCGATGGCCAGGCCGTCATCGCCACCGCGGACTTCTTCACCCCGGTGGTCGACGATCCTTACGACTGGGGCCGCATCGCGGCGACCAACGCGTTGTCCGATGTGTACGCGATGGGCGGGCGGCCGGTGGTCGCGGTGAACCTGCTCGGCTGGCCACGCGATGTGTTGCCCTTCGAACTGGCCGCCGAGGTGTTGCGGGGCGGGCGGGACGTGTGCGGCGCGGCCGGCTGCCACCTGGCGGGCGGGCACAGCGTGGACGACCCCGAGCCCAAGTACGGCATGGCGGTCACCGGCATCGCCGATCCGCGGCGGCTCCTGCGCAACGACGCCGGCGTCGCCGGGCTGCCGCTGTCACTGACCAAGCCGCTGGGTATCGGTGTGCTCAACAGCAGGCACAAGGCCACCGGTGAGGTGTCCCAGCCCGCCGTGGACGCGATGACCACCCTCAACGCGGCGGCGTCGGCGGCCGCGCTGTCGGCAGGGGTGCGCTGTGCCACCGACGTCACCGGTTTCGGGCTGCTCGGCCACCTGCTCAAGCTGGTCCGCGCTAGCGGGGTCTCCGCGGTGCTGGACGCCTCCGCAGTGCCCTATCTGGACGGTGCCCGCGAGGCGCTCGCCGCCGGTCACGTCAGCGGAGGCACCCGGCGCAACCTGGACTGGGTGCGACCGCACCTGGCGGCGACGGCGGGCGAGGACGAGTTGCTGCTGCTCGCCGACGCCCAGACTTCCGGCGGCCTGCTGGTCGCCGGCGAGGTGCCGGGTGCCCCGGTGATCGGTGAGCTTGTGACGCGCGGTGAGTATCTGCTCACCGTTCACTGACTCGGTGTGTTTTCTTGACTGATTCCAGATAACGCGGGATAGTGGTCCGCGTCATGACCGCACCGGATGTCAGCGACCAACTGCGTCTCGCCGGGTTGCGGGTTACCGCGCCTCGTCAGTCGGTGCTGCAGTGGTTGGTGAGCCACCCGCATGCCACCGCGGAGCAGATCCGTTCCGGGGTGACTGGGCAACTCGGGTCGGTATCCACCCAGGCCGTCTACGACGTACTGGCCGCCTGTACCGAGGCGGGCCTGGTGCGGCGGATCGAGCCGGCGGGGCATCCCGCCCGGTTCGAGCGTCGTACCGGCGACAACCACCATCACCTGGTGTGCCGTTCCTGCGGTCACACCGAGGACGTCGATTGCGCAGTGAGCGCGCGGCCGTTGCCTGACGCCCAGCGACGATCATGGCTACGTCCTCGACGAGGCGGAGGTGGTGTTCTGGGGGTTGTGTCCCACCTGCCAGGCAGCGGCCGCCGCCCCGGCCGGTCACGACAACATTCATTCGATCCACCATGAGGAGGCGCGGCAGTGACGGATACGCAGCCCAAGCCGACGACGACGGACGCCGGGATCCCGGTCTCGAGTGACGAGCACTCGCTCACCGTCGGCCCGGATGGTCCGATCCTCCTGCAGGATCACTACCTCATCGAGCAGATGGCGCAGT
>DASXOV010000108.1:0-15013 GCA_036494005.1 Pseudonocardiaceae bacterium
CTCAACCCCAGCCGAGCTCGTGGAGCCGGTGCTCGGGGATCCCGAAGTGGTGCGCCACCTCGTGCACCACAGTCACCGCAACCTCCTCCACCAACTGCTGCTCGTCGCTGCAGACGTCCAGCAGCGCGTCGCGGTAGACGACGATCCGGTCGGGAAGCGCGCCACCGTAGTGCGTGTCCCGCTCGGTGAGCGCGATTCCCTCGTAAAGTCCCAGAAGCCCGGGCTCCTCCGGGTTGCGATCCGCCACCAATATCACCACGTTGTCCATCGCCGCGGCCAGTTCGGGTGGAATCAGATCCAGCGCCTCGGAGACCAGTTGCTCGAACCGGTCGTCGCTGCACCAGGTGCTCACCGGCTCATCCGGCCGGGCAGCACTGAGTCGGGAAGCGCTGAGTCGGGAAGCACTGAGTCGGGCATCAATGAGTGGGAGCCGGGGGACCGGGCACGACGGCGTCGGTCACCGGCGCCACCGTGACACCCGCGGGCCCCGGTTTGTTAGCCGCGGGTGGAGCCGGGTCCTTGCCGATGCGCACCTGGCCCTTCACGGTGCCGGTCACCGGGGCGAAGCCGGAACGGTCCGGCAGGAACGCGCCCAGCCGGCAGTCCACCCGGGTGCTGCCTGCCTGCCAGCTCTCCGGGCGCAGTGTCTCCCAGAACACGGTGAGCCCCTTCTGCCCGACCACGTCGGGGCCACCAGCGAAGGTTCCCGCCAATCGGTTGCATTCGGCATCCAGCACCTCGTCCTGGGCGGCCTCGTCGGGGTACCCGGCTGGGAACGCGTTCTTCATGTCGACCACTCCGACCACTTCCACGGCATGCGGACCGGAGCAACCCACCGGATCTCCCACGGCTTTGCCGTCATTACCCAGGCAAGTGCCCGCCACGTGTACGTCGGACTGGTCCTGCTGCCCCGCGGCGCCGGTGGTGGCGAAGAGCGCACCGGTGCGCCCGGAGACCTGCACGCCACAGCGCAACGTCCGGTCCCCGTGTTCCCAGCTGTCCTGGCTGGGTTTGATCGCCCCCACGGTGAACCGGCCGAACTGGTCGAAATGGTCGGCCAGCGGCTGGGTGGTCCGCTCGGTGCACCGGCTGGTCACCAGTTGCTGCCAGCTCGCCGAATCGGGAAAGGTGGCCTGCGTGCCGAGGTCCTTGAGATCCACCGTGCCGGTCACCTCGAACAGGTGCGGCTGTGCGCAGGTCACCAGAACGGCATCAGACGCATCCTGATTGCGCCAGGTCAGGCAACTGTGTACTGGGGCGCGCAGCGGCTGGGCAGCGGGCGTGCCCGCGGAGTTACCCGAGGCGATGAGCAGCGAGGCGGGACTCCCGCCATCGAACATCACGACCGTCGTCAACGCCGCCAACGCACCGAGTACGGCACCGACGAAGATCCGCCGGGTGCTGAGGGTGGGACGCCGCCAGTCGGTACCGATCTGCCCGGGCGGCGTTGCATCGGGACGTGACATCCGCTCCATCTCGCCTACTCGGCCAACGAGATACCGCTCACCGGCTGGTCGAGTTCCCCGGCCGGAAGGCCGGAGCTTTCATCCACCGGCTTGTTCATGTCCTGGCGATAGCGCCACAGCCCCACCGCGACGGTGAGCCCGAAACAGATCACCGTAAGGCTCATGAGCAGGGGTTTCAGCCACGGCATCGTTTCGATGAGGCCGGCACCGTGGTATCCGATCATGATCAGTCCGGGCACCCAGATCAACGCACCGATGGTGCTGGCGGTCAGAAAGACCCGGCGGTCCATTCGGGCTGCGCCGGCCACAGTCGGGGCCAGAGTGCGCACCCACGGCAGCCAGCGGGCCACCAGGACGGCCCAGAAACCCCATCGTTCGAAGAACTGGTGCGCCCGTTCGAGGTTGTGCCGGTTGAGCACCCGGCCGCCCTCCCGGGCCCATATCCGGGTGCCGGTACGTCGCCCGAGCAGATACCCGACGTGATTGCCGGCGACGGCGGCCGCGGCGGCCGCGACGGCAAACGCCAGCGCGTGCATCCCCCCGACCTGCTGCGCCAGCACCACACCGGCGGCGAGCAGCATGGAGTCGCCCGGCAGGAACATGCCCACGATGAGTGCGCACTCGATGAACACCATGCTGATGACGACTACCCACACAGTGGACGGTCCGGCCGATTCGAATGCCCTGAAGGCCAGGGTCGTCAACAGAGTGGGCATAAGCCATCCGGATAGGTTCGTCGGGGCGAGCAGCGCACTCGCCGGGTGGACAGGTTCATCCCGCGGTGCTTGCTGTGCGCCGGGTCTCCCTTCGGGCCTTGATCACCTCGATGATGATCGGCACCACGGACAGCGCGACGATGCCGATGAGCATCAACTCCACGTGTTCCCTGACGAAGGTGATCCCGCCGAGCCAGAAGCCGAGCAGGGTCACACCGGTTGCCCAGGCGACACCGCCGATGATCGAGTAGGTGAAGTACGTCCGGGGGTCCATCCGGCCCACGCCTGCGATCGCCGTGATGAACGTCCGCACGATGGGCACGAAACGGCCCAGGACGATCGCCCTGGGCCCGTAGGTCTCGAAGAACTTGTGTGTGCGCTCCACGTGTTCCCGCTTGAACAGCCGGGAGTCCGGCTTGTTGAACAACGCCGGGCCTGCCTTGTAGCCAAGGTAGTAGCCGACCACGTTGCCGACGACGGCGCACACCGTGAGCAGCAGGCAGACCACCCAGAGCGGCGTGCTGATGATTCCACTTGCCACGAACAGCCCGGCGGTGAACAGCAGTGAGTCGCCGGGCATGAAGAACCCTACGAGCAGCCCGCATTCCGCGAAGATGATCACGCAGAGCCCCACCAGGACGTACGGGCCGAGCATCTGCAACAGCTGTTCGGGGTCGAGCCAGGACGGGCCGAGGGCGAGTGTGGTGGCGGTGGGGGACGGCGTCACGGTGTCACGGTACCCGTCCGGGTCGGCGGGTACGGTCGTGCATCGGAACTACCAGGCACTGATCACTCCGGCCAGGCCGCCTGCCGTCGCGCCGAGCAGCACCGCGAGGACCAGCACCACCCTGACCGGGAGTCCGGATCGGCCCTGTGCCGCGCGACGCTCAGGTGGCGGCGAGACCTGCTCGTGCTCCGGGAGGGACCCCGATGCGGGGATCGGCGGCGCGGCTGGGAACCCCGAGGCCTGTGCCCGGAGTGCTGCGGCAAGCCGCTGTACCTGTTCGTCGGCGGTCACGATGCCGCCTCCGCGGGACCGAGTGCGTCGGCGGTCACGATGCCGCCAGGATTCGTTGCAGGGCGTCGAGGGCGCGGCTGGCGCTGGATTTCACGGTGCCTCGGCTGACTCCGGTGGCCGCCGCGATCTCCGCCTCACTCATCCCCCCGTAGTAGCGCAACACCAGTACCTCCCGCTGCCGTGACGGCAGTTGGCTCAGCGCTGCGACCACCGCCTGGTGTTCGGCGGTGAGCATCGCAAGTGACTCCGCGGAACGGGCATTGGCCTGGTGCGGTGGGACATAGCCACGGGCGGTCTTGCGACGGCGCAGTACCGACCGGGAACCGTTGACCACCGCGGTGCGAAGGTAGCCCAGTGCGGCTGCCTCGTCCCGGAGTCCCGACCAGTGTCGGTGCAGGCCGGTGAACGCCTCCTGCACGACATCCTCCGCGGTGCCCAACTCGTCGACCAGCAGTATCGCCAGGCGTACCAGTCGCATCCGGTGCTGGCGGTAGAGATCCTCGAGGGTCAACGGGGTTGCAGGCGCCGTGACGACCGGTCTGGCGTCCAGCACACGCAGATGACTGAAGGTCATCTCGACCGTCTCCTGCACCGTGGAGCGGTCCCGCGGTTCGTCGGAGGGCACTTCCGGAAGGTACTGCGACCCTGTCACCATCGGTATGTCACCCATCCGGGTTTACGCCGGGTTTACGCCGGTCACAATCAGTAGCTTACCGTCATCCCGATGCTGGTGGTATCGGTTTGGTGCTACTCGAGACGGACATCTCGATGTCCGGTCCACTGTGTCCGTCGGCACCTGGTGCGTGATGCCCGGCTCGGATGCCCCCAGCGGAAGCAAGCCGCCGGACAGGTGGCCATACTTCTCGATATCCCGCATCGATATCCCGCACCGGAAACGGCCCGGTTTGCACGCACCCGGAGGTCGGCACCCATGCCCATCGCGACGCCTGAGGTCTACAACGAGATGTTGGACCGCGCGAAGGCCAGTGACTATGCGTACCCGGCGATCAACGTGACCTCGTCGGAGACGTTGAACGCGGCACTGCGCGGATTCGCCGAGGCGGAGAGTGACGGCATCGTCCAGTTGTCCACCGGCGGGTCGGAGTTCGCCTCCGGGACCAAGGTCAAGGACATGGTCACCGGCTCGGTGGCGATGGCCGAGTTCGCGCACGTGGTGGCCGCGAAGTACCCGGTCAACATCGTGCTGCACACCGACCACTGTCCGGAGGACAAGCTCGACACCTTCGTCCGGCCGTTGATCGCGATCTCCCAGGAGCGGGTGGCACGCGGTGAGAACCCGCTGTTCCAGTCACACATGTGGGACGGCTCTGCGCTCCCGCTGCGCCGCAACCTGGCCATCGCCGCGGATCTGCTCAATGAGTGCGTGAAGGCCAACCTCATCCTGGAGGTGGAGATCGGCGTGGTCGGCGGCGAGGAGGACGGCGTCGCCAACGAGATCAACGAGAAGCTCTACACGACAGCCGAAGACTACGAGCTCACTGTCGATGTGCTCGGCGGCGGTGAGAAGGGTCGTTATCTGCTGGCCGCGACGTTCGGCAACGTGCATGGGGTCTACAAGCCGGGCAACGTCAAACTACGCCCGGAGATCCTGAAGATGGGGCAGGAGGTCGCTGCGCGCAAGCTCGGGCTGCCCCCGGGCTCGAAGCCGCTGGACCTGGTGTTCCACGGCGGGTCGGGCTCAGGATTGGAGGAGATCCGCGAGGCGCTCTCCTACGGTGTGATCAAGATGAACGTCGACACCGATACCCAGTACGCGTTCACCCGGCCGGTCGCCGACCACATGTTCAAGAACTACGAAGGAGTGCTCAAGATCGACGGCGAGGTCGGCAACAAGAAGCTCTACGACCCGCGCTCCTACCTCAAGGTGGCGGAGCAGTGGATGGCCGCCCGGGTCGCACAAGCCTGCGAGAACCTGCGCTCGGCGGGGCGGATGCTGGCGGGTTGAGCGCTCTTCAAGAGCCCCCAACCCCCGGTACCACCGCCAACCCTCCGGCGGGGCCGAGGCTGGTGACCTGCATATTGATCTATTACGGCCGCGCCGACCACGGGAGGATGTAGCCATGAGCATGTCCGACAACCTGCTGGGACCCAACCCGACGTTGCTGCCTGAGCAACCAGACGCCGAGGTGGCGCTCGCGGCAGCGAACGACCCGGCGACGGTCGCTGCGGCCTACCCGGAGTTCTCCGCGGCCTGGGCCGCCTTGGCGGAACGGGCGCTCGACGAGGGGGATGCCGTCGCCGGGTACGCCTTCGCCCGCACCGGTTACCACCGCGGTCTTGACCAACTTCGCCGAGCCGGCTGGGGTGGACACGGGCCGGTGCCGTGGTCGCACCACCCCAATCAGGGCTTTCTTCGCGCGCTGGCCGGACTGGCTCGCTCAGCGGCCGAGATCGGCGAGGACCCCGAGGCGCTGCGGTGCAGGAAGTTTCTCGATGAGTGTGATCCAGCTGCCGCCGCTGTCCTCGGGCTGGACTGACTCCGGCGGCAGCGTGCATGAGCGGCTGACACACCGTGCATGAGCGGCTGACACACCGTGCATGAGGGACGGACACGCCGGGTGGGCTTACCGGACCAGGAGCCAGTCCTCGGTGTGTCGGTACCAGGTCCATCGGTCGGTGGTGCGGCCGGCGACTCCGTCGCAGCTCAGGTGGGTCGGCGAGCAGCCCAGCTGCACCGCGCGCCCCTCGGCCCGCCGCACCCGGCGTCCGAGCAGCCCGCGACCCACCACCCGTACCGTCAGACCGTGCCGCGGATCCGGTTGCACTGTCAGGCGGGTGGCCTGCCCGCGCAGCACCACCGACTCGTCGCAGTAGGCCACCCCGTGCACCGGTGCCACCACACCGAGCCCGGCCAGCACCCCGCCGGCGTCGTCGCGCACCAAGGGCACCCGATCCGGCCGGCCGTGCAGGGCGTGCGCCGCCGCCGCGGCGGGCGCCACCGGTACCCCCCAGAGCCGGGCGACCGCTGAGGAGGGCGAGACGGGCACGTAACCTACCGGCACCCCCAGCGCCTCGGTACGCAACAGCCGCACCAGCACCGCGGCCAGGTCGGCGTCGCTGCCGCAGACCACCAGCCGGTGACCGTTCAGCCCGTCCAGCACGCCGCTGAGATCGTCGCGGCCGGGCCGGGCAGGTACCTGTGCCACGGCGGTCACCTCCGCGCCGGGCCATCGGGTGTCCCCGCACACCAGGACCACAGCGTCCGACGCCACGCCCACTCCGGCCTCCTGGGTCTACTCTCAGTCAGCACACCGCGCGCCGCCGACCGCCGCGCCACGCTCACTTCTTCGATGACTGTGTGTCTAATGCGTGTCTATACGTTTCTTGGAGTACCACATGCCAGCGATCGTGCTGATCGGCGCTCAGTGGGGCGACGAGGGCAAGGGCAAGGCCACCGATCTGCTGGGCGAGCGCGTCCAGTGGGTGGTCCGGTATCAGGGTGGCAACAACGCCGGGCACACCGTCGTGCTGCCCGACGGCCAGGACTTCGCGCTGCACCTCATCCCGTCGGGAATCCTGACGCCGGGCGTCACCAACGTCATCGGCAACGGCGTCGTCGTCGATCCCGGCGTGCTGCTGGCTGAGCTGGCCGGCCTGGAGGCCCGTGACGTGGACACCGGGCGGCTGTTGATCTCCGCCGACGCGCACCTGATCATGCCTTACCACGTCGCGATGGACCGGGTGACCGAGCGCTACCTGGGTAAAGCGAAGATCGGCACCACCGGACGCGGCATCGGACCGGCCTACCAGGACAAGGTGGCTCGGGTCGGGGTGCGCGCCCAGGACCTGCTGGACGAGAAGATCCTGCGGCAGAAGGTCGAGGCTGCGCTGGCGTACAAGAACCAGGTGCTGGTGAAGGTGTACAACCGGCGGGCGCTGGAGCCCGACCAGGTGGTGGACACGGTGCTGGAGCAGGGCGCCCATTTCGCGCACCGGGTCGCCGACACCCGGCTGCTGCTCGACCAGGCCCTGCAGCGCGGCGAGACGGTGTTGCTGGAGGGCAGCCAGGGCACGTTGCTCGACGTCGACCACGGCACCTACCCGTTCGTGACGTCCTCGAACCCCACATCCGGTGGTGCCTGCGCCGGATCGGGCATCGGCCCGACGAAGATCACGGCGGTGGTCGGGATCCTCAAGGCGTACACCACCCGGGTCGGCTCGGGCCCGTTCCCCACGGAACTGTACGACGCGGTGGGTGAGTGGCTGCGCAAGACCGGTGGGGAGATCGGGGTCACCACCGGACGCTCGCGCCGGGTCGGCTGGTTCGACGCGGTCATCGGGCGCTACGCGACGCGGGTCAACGGGATCACCGACTTCTTCCTCACCAAGCTCGACGTGCTCTCCGGGCTGGACACCGTGCCGGTCTGCGTGGCCTACGAGGTGGGTGGCAGGCGCGCCGAGGAGATGCCGATGACCCAGACCGACCTGCACCACGCCGTCCCTGTCTACGAGGAGCTGCCCGGCTGGTGGGAGGACCTGTCGCACTGCCGGACCTTCGAGGATCTGCCCGTCAACGCCCGCGGCTACGTGCGGCGGGTCGAGGAGCTGTGCGGTGCGCGGATCTCGGCGATCGGCGTCGGCCCCGGCCGGGACCAGACCATCGAGTTGAACGCCCTCTGAATGCGCCTGGACATCGCGGACAGTGATCGGCCGGGGGTACAGCTGACCGCGTCGTAGCGGTATCGGGGACCCGCCGTCCACGGATAGTGAGCTCAGTGTGGCAATCCTCATGCTGTGGGTGGTGCGGCGTGCCGCTGGCGTGCGACGGTGTTACGTTTGTTTGAGTTATGCCCCAACAAGATGAGCCGGAGTATCGCATTGCTGGCAGCATCGCCAGCAGTGTCGATGGCGTCACGATCGCAGAGCCGGACAGCGCGGACGGTCCGCACCTGTGGCGGCTGACCCGGGATTCCGGGGTACTGGACGTGAACTCAAGTTACGCCTACCTGATGTGGTGCCGCGATTTCGCCGGCACGTCGGCGGTGGCGAGACTGGATGGGACCGTGGTGGGTTTCGTGACGGGCTTTGTACGCCCGCAGGCACCCGACACCGTGATGGTGTGGCAGGTGGCCGTCGACGCACAGCAACGTGGCCGCAACCTGGCGGGCCGGATGCTGCATACCATTGTCGACCGGCTGTGCCGCCAGGGTGTGTGCTGGATGCACACCACGATCAGCCCCGGTAACGAGGCGTCGATCCGGTTGTTCACCGCGCTGGCCCGGGATCGTGGCACCGGCATCGAACGACACATGCTGTTCGCGCCCGAAGATTTCCCCGACGAGGAGCCTGGGGATCACGAGGCCGAGGACCTCTACGTGATCGGTCCGTTCCAGTCTGCGGTGACCACACCCACAGAAGCCATCGGAGCATGCCAATGAGTATTTTCGACACTCTCGAATCTCAGGTCCGCAGCTACTGCCGGGGTTGGCCGGTCGTCTTCGACCGCGCGACCGGCTCCTGGATGTATGACGAGGACGGCAACGGCTACCTCGACTTCTTCGCAGGCGCGGGAGCGCTGAACTACGGACACAACCACCCTGAGCTGAAACGTGTCCTGCTCGAGTACCTCGAGCGCGACGGCGTCACGCACGGTCTCGACATGACCACAGTGGCGAAACGGGAGTTCTTGGAGCGCTTCCAGGAGTTGGTGCTCCGGCCCCGTGGCCTTGATTACAAAGTGCAGTTCCCCGGGCCTACCGGGGCGAACAGCGTCGAGTCCGCCCTCAAACTTGTCCGCAAGGTCACCGGTCGCGAGTCGATCATCAACTTCACCAACGCTTTCCACGGTATGACGCTCGGTGCGCTGTCTGTCACCGGTAACTCCATGAAGCGCGGCGGCGCGGGCATTCCCCTGGTGCACGCCACACCGATGCCGTATGACAACTACCTGGACGGCCAGACTCCGGACTTCCTGTGGTTCGAGCGTCTCCTGGAGGATTCGGGCAGCGGGCTGAACGAGCCGGCCGCGGTGATCGTCGAGACCACGCAGGGCGAGGGCGGGCTCAATGTGGCGCGCTTCGAATGGCTCAAGGGACTCGAACAGCTCTGCCGGCGCTACGACATGTTGCTCATCGTCGATGACGTCCAGATGGGCTGCGGCCGTACCGGTCCGTTCTTCAGCTTCGAACCGGCCGGAATCACCCCGGACATCGTCACCCTGTCGAAGTCGATCAGCGGATACGGCCTGCCGATGGCGCTCACTTTGATCCGCCCGGAAATCGACGTCTGGGGGCCGGGCGAGCACAACGGCACTTTCCGGGGCAACAACCCGGCATTCGTCACAGCGACCAAGGCGCTGGAGCTGTTCTGGGCCGACGACACCCTGCAGCGGACCACCATGGACAAGAGCGAACGGATCAATCGGGCGCTGGACGGCATCGCCCAGGGCCGCGAGGGTGTGAGCGTTCGGGGTCGAGGGCTGGCCAAAGGCCTGGCATTCGACGATGCCGAGCAGGCGGGCAAGGTCTGCACCGCGGTGTTCGACCGTGGGCTGCTGATGGAGACAGCTGGGCCGAGTGATGAGGTGGCCAAGTTGCTGCCCCCGCTGACCGTCACCTATGACGAACTCGACCAGGGGTTGGACCTCCTCGCCGACGCGGTGGCCGAGGTGCACGACTGATGTCTGTCCACCTGTCCTGATTTGATCGTGATCGAACGTCAACGACAGAAAGGGAGAAGGCGTGATCGTCCGTTCCTTCGACGACTTGACCGATACCGACCGCCATGTGAAGACGCCGAACTGGCACAGCAAGCGCATCGTGCTAGCCAAGGAAGGTGTGGGTTTTTCGCTGCACGAGACGGTGCTCGAGCCGGGAACGGTGAATGACTTCTGGTATGCCAATCACATCGAAGCCGTGGTCTGCGTCGAGGGTGAGGGCGAGTTACTGGACAAGGAGACCGGGCAGACCCACCGGATCACTCCGGGAACGATGTACCTGCTCGACGAGCACGAGCACCACCAGCTGCGGCCGCTTACCCGGATGCGCACCATTTGTGTGTTCAATCCACCGGTGACCGGTCAGGAAGTGCACGACGAGAACGGGGTTTACCCCTTGATCGTCCTGGATAAACCTGACGGCGACACCTCGTCCGGTTCTGCCGGCGAGACTGGAGCCGAGGCTGAGGCCGGAGGTCGGGCCGCCGCAGGGTGAGTGGATCTGCGGTGGTCGAGCGGAGCCGTGGGTGGCTCCGCAGCGAGGAGGGGCTCAAACAGGGCTCCAGTGACGGCCAAGTGAATGAAGGAGGACTGCATGACCGTCATGGACACCGCAACCGTGGATGTCTACCCAACGCGAACGTCGAGCCGCCCCCGACGCATTGATCGCGCCCATCCGACCGTATGGCCGGTGCGCAGTGGGCCGATCTCACCGTCCGATCTCGCGCTGCACGCTCGAAAGGGATTTCACGTTGCTCCTCGGCTGCTGAGCAGTGCCGAGGTGCAGCGTTACCGTGACGGGGTGGCCCGCCTGTCCACCGATCCGAGGGTCCTGGCTGATGAGCGCGCGATCGTCGAGAACGTCTCGGGGGAGCTCCGCTCGATCTTCGAGGTGCACAAGATCAGTGCGCAGATCGGTGCACTGGTCAGCGATCCACGGGTGGTGGGACGGGCCCGTCAGATTCTCGGCTCGGATGTCTACGTCCATCAGAGTCGTGTCAACTACATGCCGGGATTCAAGGGAGCCGGGTTCTACTGGCACTCGGATTTCGAGACCTGGCACGCGGAGGACGGCATGCCCGCCCCGCGGGCGGTGAGTATCTCCATCGCGCTCACCGACAACTACCCATTCAACGGTGGCCTGATGGTCATTCCTGGCTCGCAGGACACTTTCGTGTCCTGTGTGGGGGAAACTCCTGAGGATAATTACAAGGATTCCTTGCGAGAGCAGAAGATCGGCACGCCCGATCGTGAAACGCTGCGCTCGATGGCGCACGAATACGGAATCGAACAATTCACCGGCCCGGCCGGATCGGCACTCATGTTCGACTGCAACGTGATGCACGGATCGGGCAGCAACATCACCCCGTACCCGCGTTCGAACATCTTCATCGTGTTCAACAGCGTGGAGAACATTCTGGAGCAGCCCTACGCCGCCGCCGTCCCGCGGCCGACGTTCGTCGCCAATCGCGACACCACCCCGATCGGTTAACCCCACTCCGCCCCGTGGGATCAGGGCTCAACGCCCTGAACCCGGCAGGAGGGCGGTCACGGCGTCGGGATACCGCTCTCCTGCCGAACTCGGGGACTGTCGTGCAGATCAGACGATGGTGTCCAGGGCGCCACTCTTGGCCTGGGCGATCATGTCACCGAACTGCTCGGCGCTCATCCGAACCCGCGATCCGAAGTCGTCGGTGAGCACAATCCGCTGCTCAGCCGGTGCGGACTCGTCAACGAACAGCTGTGGGCAGTTGGGATCGCCGCAGCCGCACTTGTCCGGACAGAACGTGGCGAGCGGCTGCGCCGTGGTGACGTCGAACATGCGAACCTCCGAATGCCGGTGCCTGACGATCTGAAAGTACTGGCGGGGCTACGATCCGCGAGACACCTCATCGGGTGGCGCTGCGGTTACTGTGCGGCACCAGGGGTTACTTTTCGTGCAGGACTTTCGGGGTACGTGTCGTGGCTGGCCTGGTCGATCTATTGGCTCACCGGGCGGCGCGGGTTGCGCTTGCCCATCGTGAGATCGCGGTCGTGTTCGGGATCCTGTGCGCGGCGGGGGTGAGCCAGACCCGGATCGGGGAAGCCACCCGGCTACGGCAGTCCGACGTGTCGGCGATCCGGCCCGCCCCTACCCCAGTGCCGGGCCGGATCGGACTGACCGATGTCGAGCAGGTAGCGCCACCACCAAGCGGCTGAGTCAGCTCGCCGGCGACCTCGGCGGCGTCCCGCTGACCGACGCGATCACGCGCATGCCCGGGCCAGTGAGGCGCTCCTCGGCGCCGGGAGTTGCACAGCGCGCCGAACGAGGCGCTGAAATTCCTTCAGCTCGGCGCAGCAGCCGCGCCGACCGGCTTGTGCCAGGCGCTACTCGAATATCACTGTGCCTGGGCCCTCGGGCTGCTCGGTCTTGCGGAAGAGGCACATCGTGCTCTGCGCCGGGCCCGCGACAGCTATGAAGCGGGGAGCGGCGAAGCCCGGCCGTGGGAGCACTTCGCGACCGCACTACCGCACATGGAGGGCCGCACATATCTCGCGCTCGGCGACGTCGACCGCGCCGTGGCCCCCTGGCTACAGCCGTGGACGGGGGGAGTCACACCGTTCGATGTACGACGGTCAATTTCATCCCGCTTGCCACCGCCCAACTGCGCTGCGGCGAACTGCGGGCCGGGTTGCAGACCGCCGCCGGGTGGTGAGCTTGGCACGGGGCCTACGCTCGGTATCGGTTCGGGACAACCTCGCACTGCTGCAGGAGGCGGCCGCCGCCCGTCGCGACTCGGCCTGCCGTGATCTGGCCCGCGAGCTGGCCACCCTGCGCAGCGCCGCATGAAGTGCGCGAGCTTGCCACCGTGCGCGGCCTAAATTGCGCGAGCAGGGCGGCGTGACGTGGCCTGCCGCAGCGCATCGCCGACCGGCCCGTGGCTGGGCAGCGCCCCGAGTGGTGCGGGGCGTTCAGAAGGGGGGTGGTTCGTCGGGGTTGACGGTCCCCGCCGGTGGGGGTGGAGGGTCCGGTCCGGCCGGTGGCCGGTGCAGGATCGGGGCGTCCTCGTGGCGCGTGAGTGGTGGTGGGTGGTCGGGATACTCGGGGCCGGGTAGCGGGTCGGGTAGGTCGGTGGTGATGGGTTGGGGTGTGGTAGGTCTGCCCGAGTGGGCTGGTCCAGACGAAATGCCCGGGTCGGGGTTGGGTCAGTCGCCAGCCGGCTTCGTGTTTGAGCTGGTGGTCGTGACCACACAGCGGGCCGGTGTTGGTCTCGGTGGTGGTTCCGCCTTGGGTGTGGTCTCGGGTGTGGTCGAGGTCGGCGTGCCGGGCGGGGCAGCGGCAGCCGGGGTGTACGCAGGTCCGGTCGCGGATCTGGACGTGGCGGCGCAGGACCACCCCGGCGAACCGGGCCGCCGGGTTCTGCCGGCTCACCCCAGCGGGGGCGGTCCGGGTGCGGTGGGTGGCGTACTGGGCGGCGAGGTCACTGATCGCCGCAGCCCACGGTCCGGAGGTGCCGGGGTCTGCGGCGAGGCCGGTGAGCAGCGTGGCGGGCAGGTGAAGTTCCACGATCCCGCCTCGGCATGACGGTCCTGTCTCGGGTCCGCCCCCGGCCGCAGCGGTGGGCCGGCGGCGGGTGATCCCGGCCAGCAGTAACTGCCCCTCGGCATCGGTGATGGCGTAGCGCCATTCCCCGCTGTGCTGGCCGGCCACCACGGAGCGGGCGACCTCGGCGGTGACCGGTCCCCATCCGGGTATCTCTGCGGGGTGCCGGTCGAGCCTGAGCACGGTGGACAGCCCTACCCGTACCTCCACCCCCACCCGCTGCCGATCACCCTCGCGAGCCACCTCATCCGGGGCAGCTGGCACGTCCGCAGCACCCCCCGCGGAATCGGGGGTCGGGGGTGGGGTGGGGGTGTCCGGCGGGCGGCTGCTGGGGTCGGGGGTGGGCTGGGCGCAGGTATCTGCGAGCAGGTCGGCGATGATCTCGTCGCGGGTTCGGTGCTGCCAGCGCCCTTCGAGCAGGCCGAGGTAGACATCGGCCCGCAGCGGGCCGATCCGCCCCGGGTGCCCAGCCCGTTTCGCGGCTTTGGCCAGGTCCTCGATCCGGGCGCACGCCGCGGTGGCCTGCTCGACCGGCAACCGGCGTCCGGTCACCGTCGCGGTGCCGTCCTGGTCCAGGTAGCCGATCACGTCGCGGTCCCGGACCGCGGTGGCGTACCGGCGGGCGGCCCACTGCGGGTCCAGCGCGATCGCCAGCTTCTTGATCCGCGCTGCCAGCTCGCCGGTGGTCAAGCCCCCGGCCTCCGGGAGCAGCCGAGCGCAGACCACCAGAGCCTGCTCGTCGGTCAGCTCCGCGCACAGCTCGGTGAACAGCCACGCCTTGCTGCGGCAGATCAGTCCCGTGTTCAGCGCAGCGAACACCGCGGGCAACCGGACCAGCAGAGCCTGCGCGAAGTGGTACTCGCGGTAGGCGGCAGTGCGGGTCCAGGCCAGCGCCGCCCGGATCTCGTCCGCCGCCCACTCCGGGGGCGCTGCCAGCCGGGCCACCTCCTCGGCACCGGCAGCCGGATCACACAACCCGGCCTCAGCCATTGCCGCCAGCAGCTGGGCTTGCTCGTGCGAGAGCTTCCGGGCCCGGGCACGCATCACCTCCACCAGATCCGACCCGGTCAACGCATGAAGATCCACCCCGGCCAGCAGCACGCCCAACTCCGGGCCCGGCGCCAGCTGCGCCACACCTTCCGGGAGTACCTGCCGCACCGTCACAGCACGAACCGTACCGACCATGACTGACAATTCCCGGCCCGAAACCGGACCCAGAAGAACAATTCATCACCAGAATCTCGACCCCGCCGGCAATCCGCGTTCCACGCGATAGTTCCCACGACGTCAGGGGACTGCGCCGCTTTCGCCGCTACCGGAAACCAGAGCTACCGGAAATCAGGGCTACCCAGAACCAGTGGCTTCAGCAGGACGTTTTACCCGAGCGCAAATCGACATCGATTCACGGTAAGTGTTCGGTAAACCTGTGGGGCGTGGTCCGGCGGACGGATGAACGGGTGTCGGTGGAGGATCATCCCATCTGGGCATTGATGATCTTTTGAGTTGTGGGCTCACCGGGTTGGGTGCGTGAGGTGTGGCTGGTGATGGTGTGTG
>DASXOV010000109.1:0-24502 GCA_036494005.1 Pseudonocardiaceae bacterium
CTGGCGCTGAAGAGCACGGTGAACACGATGGTCGACCAGCTCTCGTCGTTCGCCGATGAGGTGACCCGGGTGGCCCGTGAGGTGGGTACCGAGGGCAAGCTGGGCGGCCAGGCCGCGGTGCCCAACGTCTCCGGCACCTGGCGCGACCTGACCGAGAGCGTGAACCAGCTGGCCGGAAACCTCACCGCCCAGGTGCGCAACATCGCCCAGGTCACCACGGCGGTGGCCAAGGGCGATCTGAGCCAGAAGATCACCGTGGACGCGCAGGGCGAGATCCTGGCGCTGAAGAGCACGGTGAACACGATGGTCGACCAGCTCTCGTCGTTCGCCGATGAGGTGACCCGGGTGGCCCGTGAGGTGGGTACCGAGGGCAAGCTGGGCGGTCAGGCGCAGGTCAAGGGTGTCTCGGGGACCTGGCGCGACCTGACCGAGAGCGTGAACCAGCTGGCCGGAAACCTCACCGGGCAGGTGCGCAACATCGCCCAGGTCACCACGGCGGTGGCCGACGGGGACCTGAGCCAGAAGATCACCGTTGATGCCCGCGGCGAGATCCTGGCGCTGAAGAGCACGGTGAACACGATGGTCGACCAGCTCTCGTCGTTCGCCGATGAGGTGACCCGGGTGGCCCGTGAGGTGGGTACCGAGGGCAAGCTGGGCGGTCAGGCGCAGGTCAAGGGGGTGTCCGGGACCTGGCGGGACCTCACGGAGAGCGTCAATCAGCTCGCGTCGACGTTGACCATTCAGCTGCGCGCCATCGCGGGGGTGTCCACCTCGGTGGCCAGTGGCGACCTGACCCAGCGGATCACGGTGCAGGCCAAGGGTGAGGTCGCGGACCTCAAGGACAACATCAACCAGATGATCGTCACCCTGCGCGAGACCACCGCGGAGAACGCCGAACAGGGCTGGCTGGACTCCAACCTGGCCCGTATCGGTGGCCTGCTGCAGGGCCAACGAGACCTGACCGAGGTCTGTAATATGATCATGGCGGAAGTGGCTCCGCTGGTGAACTCCCAGGTCGGCGCGTTCTTCCTGCAACCTGTCATCGACGGTGGCGGCCCGGCCGAATGGCGACTGTCCGGCTCCTACGGGCTGGCCGGCCCCAGTTCTCCGACCACGTTCCTGCCCGGCGAGGGCCTGATCGGGCAGGCCGGTGCGGACAAGCAGGTCATCCTGCTCACCGATGTGCCCGCGGGATACCTGCCGATCCGCTCCGGCGTCGGCAGCACCTCACCGGGGGCGGTGGTGGTACTGCCCGTGCTGTTCGAGGGCGAGTCGCTGGGCGTGATGGAGTTCGGCGCGATCGCGCCCTTCTCCGAGCTGCACCTGACCTTCCTGGAACGGCTGGTGGTCACCATCGCGGTGGCGATCAAGACGATCCAGGCCAACCGGCGCACCGAGGAACTGCTGGCCCAGTCCCAGCGGCTGGCCAGGGAGATGCAGGACCAGTCGGCGGAGCTGCAGCGCACCAACGCCGAGTTGGAGGAGAAGGCCGAGCTGCTCTCCGAGCAGAACCGCAAGATCGAGATCAAGAACCTGGAGATCGAGACCGCCCGGCGCGGCCTGGAGGAGAAGGCCCAGCAGCTCGCGCTGGCCAGCCAGTACAAGTCGGAGTTCCTGGCGAACATGAGCCACGAGCTGCGCACTCCGCTCAACTCGCTCCTGCTGTTGTCCCGGATGCTGGCCGACAACCCGGACCACAACCTCAACCACAAGCAGATCGAGTTCGCCAGCACGATTCACAGCGCAGGCTCCGACCTGCTCGCCCTGATCGACGACATCCTGGACCTGTCCAAGATCGAGGCGGGCCGGGTGGACGTCGAGGTCAGCCCGCTGACCCTGGCCGAGGTCCGCAGTTACGTCGAGCAGGCGTTCAGGCCGCAGGCCGAGGAGAAGCGCCTCGAACTGCGGGTGGAGATGCGCACCGGCGGGATCGACGAGATCGTCACCGATGCTCAGCGGCTGCAGCAGATCCTGCGCAATCTGCTGTCCAACGCGGTGAAGTTCACCGACGCGGGCAGCGTCACGCTCTCGATCGAGGAGGCGCCGAAGGGCATGGTGTTCGGCGTGCCGACACTCGACTCCGCCTCCCGGGTGATGGCGTTCGGTGTGCAGGACACCGGGATCGGCATCTCGGACACCAAGTTCGCGATGATCTTCGAGGCGTTCCAGCAGGCCGACGGCACCACGAGCCGCAAGTACGGCGGAACCGGGCTGGGGCTGTCGATCAGCCGCGAACTCGCCCGGATGCTGGGCGGGGCGATCACGGTTACCTCGACGGTGGCCCAGGGCTCCACCTTCACCCTGTACCTGCCGGAGGGCCCGCCACCGGATATGCCCGCGTCAGCGCCGCGCGGCCCCGAGCAGAAGAGCGACGACTGGCGCCCGGCCAGCAACCACGGGGTCACCCCGATCCTGCGTCCCACCCCGGCCGGCCGGCGCAGCGAACCGGCTCCACGGCGGCTGGACGGCTGCACCGTGCTCATCGTCGACGACGACGTCCGAAACGTCTTCGCCCTGACCAGCGCGCTGGAATTACACGGGCTCAACGTCCTCTACGCCGACAACGGCGCCGAGGGCCTGCGCATGCTCGCCGAGCACCACGAGGTGGACGTGGTGTTGATGGACGCCATGATGCCGGATCTGGACGGAAACCAGACCACCCGGCTGATCAGGGAACTACCCGGCGGCGCCACCCTGCCGGTGGTCTTCCTCACCGCGAAGGCGATGCCCGGTGACCGGGAGTCCAGCTTCGCGGCAGGTGCCACGGACTACATCACCAAACCGGTCGATCTCGACGAGTTGCTGGCAGCGATGTCCAACTGGGTGGTGCGCAAGCGCCCCCGGGCCGAGGTTGACGGGAGCTGATCGTGGCAGCGACGCCGAGAGTCCTGATCGTCGACGACCGCCGGGAGAACCTGCTTGCGCTCGAGGCGCTCATGCAGGGTCTTCCGGTGGAACCGGTGACGGTGACCAGCGGCGAGGCCGCGCTGAAGCGGCTGCTGGTCGAGGAGTACGCGGTGCTCCTGCTCGACGCGCACATGCCGGGGATGGACGGATTCGAGACCGCGGGTCACATCAAGCAACGGGAGCGGACCAGGCACATCCCGATCATCTTCCTCACCGCCGCCGACTACGACGCCCATCTGGCCCTGCGCAGCTACGAGGCGGGTGCGGTGGACTACATCACCAGGCCTTTCGACCCCTGGATGCTGCGGGCGAAGGTGGCGGTGTTCGCCGACCTGTGGCGGACCACCGCCGAACTGGCGGCCCAGGCCGAGGCAGCCCGCTCGCTGGAGGCGGAATCGGGCACGCTGCGCTCGGCGATCGACGACGCACTCGCCGCGCTGCGCACCATGCCTGACGGCGACGGCACCATGGGTATCGCCGTCAAGCAGGCCAAGGCCCGGCTGGAAGAGGTCCGGGCGGGTCCGCGAATGCGCGTGGGGTGAGTCGTGGTTGACATCGTGGTACAGCGCGGTGACCCGGATGCCGATTCGGTGGTGGTCGTCGCCGGGGAGGTCGACCTGTCCACGGCGCCCCGGCTGCGCCAGGCGCTCCTCGATCTGCTCACCGAGGAACCCTCACACCGAGTGCGGGTCGACCTGTCCGAAGTGCCGCTGCTCGATTCCACCGGGGTGTTCGCGCTGGTCGACTCCTACAAGCAGGCCAAGAATCGCGGGATCGGCCTCACCGTCGAGAACCCCCAGCCGATCGTGCGCCGGGTGCTGGAAATCTGTGGCTTGCTGGAACTGCTCACCCAGGGCTGACCCCCGTTACCCGCGTGTCCGTCCCTCATGCACGGTGTGTCCGGCGCTGGTGCACGGTGTGTCCCCCTCCCGTGCCCGCCCTGCCCCTCGCCGCACCTCGCGGTGACGAGGCCGCCTCCCTGGCGCAATCCGGGGCACTCTATTTTCTTCAGCAGCAGAGACGCGTCGCGTGGTGAGGGGAGAGCCCCGGTGTCGGGACTGGGTCGCCGGATCGGTGACGCGTTGCACCTGCCGTCTCAGCCGGGGAAGCGGATCACGGTGATCATCGCTGTTCTGCTGCTGGTGGCCTGCGTCGGGGCCGGGGCGGTGTTCGGTGCACCCGCGCTGGCTCTGCTCGGCGTGTCGGACACCCGGGCCACCCCCACCGCGGAGCCACCCGCGCCGGTGACGCCGCGAGCGGCGCTGCGTCCGGCCATCGCCCAGGGCCCGGGCCCGACACCGTCCGGAGTGGGTGGCCTGCTGGACCCGCTGGTGGCGCAAGGCGGTCTGGGCACACTGTCTGCTCGCGTCGTCGACCCCGCGACCGGCAGAGTGCTGTGGCAGCGGGATCCGGCGACCGCGCTGGTGCCCGGTTCGACCGCCAAGCTGCTCACCGCGTCCGCGGCGCTGCTCGCGCTGCCCCACAAGACCACACTGAACACCGTCGTGCTGGCCGGAGCCGAGCCCGGAACGGTGGTCCTGGTCGGTGGCGGGGACCCGACGTTGTCCGCGGCGCCTGCCGGTGTGACAACGGTCTACCCCGGCGCGGCCAGGCTGGACGATCTGGTCGATCAGGTCAGGGCGGCAGCGCCCGGCCCGGTCCGGCGGGTGCTGGTCGACGTCGGGCGCTACTCGGGCGCCACGCTCGCGCCCACCTGGGATCCCGCCGACGTCGCCGCGGGTTTCATCGCGCCGGTCGAGCCGGTGATGCTCGACGGCGGGCGCGCCGACCCCACCCAGGAGATCTCGCCGCGGTCGGCCAGGCCCGCGACGGCGGCCGCGACCGAACTCGCCCGCCGGCTGGGCGCCGATCCCGGTTCCGTCACGGTCGGCAGCGCGGCGCCGGGTGCTCGGGTGCTCGGGGCGGTGTCCTCGCCGCCGGTGACCGACCTGATCGCCACGGCGCTGAGTATCTCGGACAACGTACTGGCCGAGGCGTTGTCCAGGGAGGTGGCCAGGGCCACTCGTGCCGAGCCGTCGTTCTCCGGCGCCTCGCGTGCCGTGCTGCAGGTACTCCGCGATCACGGATTCGACACCGGCGGCGCCACCCTGCTGGACGGCAGCGGCCTGTCAGACCATGACGTGATCCCGGCGACACTGCTCAGTGATCTCTTGGCGAGCGCTGCCGCGCCGGACGAGCTCTTGGCGAGCGCTGCCGCGCCGGACGATCCCCTGGCGAGCGCTGCCGCGCCGGACGGACGGCGGGCCAGCGCCGCCCCGGACTCTGCGCAACCACGAGACGATGTTCAACCACGAACGGCTGCGCTGCGATCCCTGTTGGCCGGGCTCCCGGTGGCCGGGGGCAGCGGAACCCTCGCCGACCGCTACGAGGGTGCCGCGACGGGTGGCCGGGGGTGGGTGCGGGCCAAGACCGGCACGCTGACCGGGGTCAACAGCCTCGCTGGCACGGTGCTGGACGCCAAAGGACGGGTACTGGTGTTCGCGCTGTTGTCCAACGGCCCCGATCCCGTGGCGGTACGACCGCGTCTCGACCTCCTGGCTGCCGCGTTGCGGTCCTGCGGCTGTCGCTAGCACGCGTACCGTCGATGGTTATGGGACATCCCGCGCTCAGTCCAGCCGTTGACTCGACTGCACCCGGCTCCCCGATCGACTGGGGCGTGGCGGCGGCGACCGCCCATCGCCTGTTGCCCACCGGACCGGCGGTCGCCGCGGACGAGGCGGCCGCGGTGGTGCGCCGGTTGCGGGTGCTGGCCATCACCGCAGAGGAGCACGTGCGGGATCTCACCGGGATGGACGACGGGGTGTCGCCCAGACCGGCCGAGGTGGTGGACCGGCGCGGCTGGGTCGATGCGGCGGCCGAAGGCCTGCGGCTGTTGCTCGCCGAGAACCGGGCCGGGTCTGCCGAAGGGATGGCCCGGCGCGTGGTGGCCAGGACTGCGGGCATGCAGATCGGGGTCGCGCTGGCGTTCCTCGGTTCCCGGGTGCTCGGGCAGTACGACCCGTTCGGCGGTCCGGCCTCGTCGCCGGGACAGTTGCTGCTCGTCGCCCCGAACGTGCTCACCGTGCAACGGGCGCTGGACGTGCCTGCTGAGGACTTCCGGCTGTGGGTGTGCCTGCATGAGGCCACCCACCGGCTGCAGTTCAACGCCGTGCCCTGGCTGCGCGACCACTTCGCCGGCCATGTGCAGGCCTTCGTCGGGGCGACCGAGGATCCGGACTCCCTGGCCGGGATGCTCGGCAGGCTGCCCGCCGCGCTGCGCGGCGCGCGCCGGGGCGAGGCGTCCGATGCGCTGGCCCTGCTGACCCTGTTGCAGTCCCCGGAGCAGCGGGCGGTGCTGGATCGGCTGCTGGCCCTGGCCACCCTGCTGGAAGGACATGCCGACCACGTCATGGACGCGGTCGGGCCACGGGTGGTGCCTTCGGTCCGGCTGATCCGCCAGCGGTTCACCGCGCGCAGGCAGGGTGGCGGGCTCACGGAGCGGGTGATGCGGGCGTTGCTGGGCATCGACGCGAAGCTGCGCCAGTACGCCGAAGGTGCCGCCTTCACCCGGCACGTTGTGGAAGCTGTCGGCATGGCCGGGTTCAATGCGGTGTGGACCTCTCCGGAGACGTTGCCGACGCGCGCCGAGATCGCCGACCCGGCGGCGTGGCTGCGCCGGGTGTAGCCCCCGTTCCGGGCGGGCTGCGCCCGCCGCGGCCACCCGCTGCGGTCAGTGAGATACGCACCGCGGTCCGGCGGTTCCTGGCCGCGCACGACACCGGGCAGACCGTGGTGGTGGCGTGTTCGGGCGGTGCCGATTCACTGGCGCTGGCCGCAGCCACGGTGCACAGCGCGGACCGGTTCGGCCTCGCGGTGCACGGCCTCGTCGTGGATCACCGGTTGCAGCCGGGTTCTGGCGAGGTGGCGCAGATCGCCGCGCGGACACTGGACGGCCTCGGCTGTGCTGAGGTACGGGTGCTCGAGGTCACCGTGGCCGGACCGGGCGGCCTGGAGGCGGCGGCGCGCAGGGCCCGGTACGCGGCTCTGCGCGCGGCGGCGCCCGCCGGGGCGCTGGTGCTGCTCGGGCACACCCTGGACGATCAGGCCGAGACCGTCCTGCTGGGGCTGGGCCGGGGATCCGGGCCGCGCTCGCTGGCCGGGATGCGCGAGATCGACCCGCCCTGGGGCCGGCCGCTGCTGGGGGTCCGGCGGACTGTCACCACCGCCGCCTGCGCCGCGCTGGCTCTGACCCCGTGGAACGATCCGCACAACACCGACCCCCGATTCCGCCGGGTCCGGCTGCGCGCCGAGGTGCTGCCGCTGCTGGAGGAGGTGCTCGGCGGAGGGGTGGCGCAGGCCCTGGCTCGTACCGCCACCCAACTGCAAGGGGACGTCGACCTGCTGGAAGTGCAGGCCCGTGCTCTGCTGGACTCGGCAGTGACTGATCCGGCGGGCACCGATCCGGCCGGGGATGAACCGGCGCTGGAGGTCACGGCGCTGGAGGTGTCGGCGCTGGCTGCGGCACCGGCCCCGCTGCGCCGCCGCGCGTTGCGTCGCTGGCTGCTCGACGCCGGGGTACCCGAACTCACCGACGCCCATCTTCGCGCGGCCGACGACCTGGTCGGCAGGTGGTCGGGCCAAGGCGCCGTGCGGTTGCCCGGGGATGTCCAGATCTACCGCGTTCGTGGCAGGCTGCAGCTCCGTCGACACCCCGAGGGGGACACCGGCCGTGTATTCGGGTGACATCGCCTCAGTACTGGTTACTGAGGAGCAGATCCGGCACCGGATCACGGAACTCGCCGAGCAGGTCGCCGCCGACTTCCGGGCTGAACAGGATGGTCGTCCGCTTGCCGGCCCGGCCGGTCGTCCGATTGCCGGCTCAGCCGGCGGTGGTCACGACCTGTTGCTGGTCGGGGTGCTCAAGGGCGCGGTGATGTTCATGACCGATCTCGCTCGTGCGTTGCCGATCCCGGTGCAGCTGGAGTTCATGGCGGTGGCCTCTTACGGCTCGGCGACCTCCTCCTCGGGCGTGGTGCGGATCCTCAAGGACCTCGACCGCGACATCGCGGACCGGCACGTGCTCATCGTCGAGGACATCCTGGACTCAGGTTTAACGCTCTCCTGGCTGCTCAAGAACCTCGCGTCCCGCCGTCCGGCTTCCCTGCAGGTCTGCACGCTGCTACGCAAGCCCGACGCGGTGAAGGTCGACGTGCCGGTGCGCTACGTCGGCTTCGACATCCCCAATGAGTTCGTCGTCGGATACGGCCTGGACTACGCCGAGCGCTACCGTGACCTTCCCTACATCGGCACCCTCGATCCCAATGTCTACGCCACCTAGCCCATCCCATGACTCCTGGTGTCCGCGCGTCAGGCCCGCTGGGCCCGTATCATGTGTCTACTGTGTCTGCCCTGCGTGAACGGTCTGCCCTGGGTGAACGGTCTGCCCAGCGTGAACGACTGTCGCCGACAGGAACATCTCGGCGAGTGCCACCGTTGAGCACGGCAGCCGGCTTCGGTTCGTACCGAACCGGCCAGGAGGTCCGACCGGTAGGCTGGAAGAAACCGGGAGTGTTCTGCTGTCCTGTGATGGTGGGCCACCACCACCCCGCATCTGCTCAGGAGGGTCGAGGCCACCGAGGGCCGTAACCGAATGGACCGCAAGAAGCTGCTCCGCAACCCGCTGCTGTGGGTCGTGGCCGTGCTGCTGCTCTACTGGGTATTCAGCATTGTTCTCGACGACACCCACGGGTACAAAAATGTGTCCACCTCGCAGGCGCTGGCGCAACTGAGCGCGCATAACGTCAAGCAGGCGACGATCGAGGACAAGGAGCAGCGACTCAGGCTGACCCTGGACAAACCGGTGGCCGGGGTGGAGGGCACCCAGGTGCTCACCCAGTACCCTGCCGACAGCACGGACCAGATCACCACGGCGCTGCGTGATGCGCAGATCCAGCAGGGCTGGGACACCAAGGTCACCCAGCAGTCCCTGCTCTTCCAGATCCTGATCTACCTGATCCCGCTGGGTCTGCTGCTCCTGTTGCTGCTGTGGATGATGAACAACGCCCAGGGCGGCGGAAACCGGGTCCTCAACTTCGGGAAGTCCAAGGCCAAGCAACTGTCCAAGGACATGCCGAAGACGACCTTCTCCGACGTGGCGGGCGCTGACGAGGCCGTCGAGGAATTGCACGAGATCAAGGATTTCCTGGCCAACCCCGCCCGGTACCAGACGCTCGGCGCCAAGATTCCCAAGGGCGTACTGCTCTACGGGCCGCCCGGCACCGGCAAGACCCTGCTGGCCCGTGCGGTGGCCGGTGAGGCAGCCGTGCCGTTCTACTCGATTTCCGGCTCGGACTTCGTCGAGATGTTCGTCGGTGTCGGCGCATCGCGGGTGCGGGATCTGTTCGAGCAGGCCAAGCAGAACTCCCCGTGTATCATCTTCGTCGACGAAATCGACGCGGTCGGCCGCCAGCGTGGTGCCGGGCTCGGTGGCGGGCACGATGAGCGCGAGCAGACGCTGAACCAGTTGCTGGTCGAGATGGACGGCTTCGATGCCCGTGGGGGCATTATTCTCATCGCCGCGACCAACCGTCCCGACATCCTGGACCCGGCACTGCTGCGGCCCGGCCGCTTCGACCGTCAGATCCCGGTGGCGGCGCCCGACATCCGGGGTCGCCGGGCGATCCTCGAGGTGCACTCAAAGGGCAAGCCGCTGGGTCCCGACGTCGACCTCGACGGGCTGGCCAAGCGCACCGTCGGGTTCTCCGGCGCCGACCTGGCCAACGTCATCAACGAGGCCGCCCTGCTCACCGCCAGGGAGGATGGCCGGGTGATCACCGGTGCCGCGCTGGAGGAAGCGGTGGACCGGGTGATCGGCGGCCCCCGCCGCAAGAGCCGGATCATCTCCGAGCAGGAGAAGAAGATCACCGCCTACCACGAGGGCGGGCACGCGCTCGCGGCGTGGGCGATGCCGGACATCGACCCGGTGTACAAGCTGACGATCCTGCCCCGAGGGCGCACCGGCGGGCACGCCCTGGTCGTGCCCGAGGACGACAAACAGTTGATGACCCGGTCGGAGATGATCGCCCGGCTGGTCTTCGCCCTTGGTGGGCGCTCGGCGGAGGAACTCGTCTTCCACGAGCCGACCACCGGCGCCTCGTCGGACATCGAGCAGGCCACCAAGATCGCCAAGGCGATGGTCACCGAGTACGGCATGAGCGCCCGCCTCGGCGCAGTGAAGTACGGCCAGGAGCAGGGCGATCCGTTCCTCGGTCGCTCGGCCGGGCGGCAGCCGGACTACTCGCTGGAAGTCGCGCACGAGATCGACGAGGAGGTGCGCGCGCTCATCGAGGCCGCGCACACCGAGGCGTGGGAGATCCTCAACACCTACCGCGACATCCTGGATGTGCTGGTCGTCGAGTTGCTGGATCGGGAGACCCTGCAACGCAAGGACCTCGAGCGGATCTTCGACCAGGTGGAGAAGCGGCCACGGATCACCGCGTTCAACGACTTCGGCGGGCGCACCCCCTCGGACAAGCCACCGATCAAGACGCCTGCCGAACTGGCCAAGGAACGCGGAGAGCCGTGGCCGCCGGTGCGCCCTGAGCCGCAGCCCACTCCAGTGGGGGCGGTGCCGGGCGCGGGTGACCTGCCGGACGACTCGGCGCACGGCTACCCCGGCCCCAACGGGGCGAGCCCGTATCCGCCCGCCTACCCGGTGGGGGACAACAACGGTGGACAGCCGGCGGCGCATCCGGCTCCGGGGGCACAGCCGGGTGGTTACCCCCAGACCCGCCAGTTCCCCGCACCGCAGCGTGGCGCGGGTGCTCCACCCGTCGGCCCGGGGCAGGACAAGGGCCAACCGTCCTACGGATCGCCGAACGAGGGGCCGCCGAACTATGGCGCACCGCCCGGATGGCGTCCGGCCACCGACCCGCCCGGTCCGATCTGGCAGCCCGGCCGGCCGGCCGGCCAGCAACCCGGTGGCCGGCCCCGGCCTGGTGGCCAGCCTCCGCCCGGTGGCCAGCCCCGGCCTGGTGCCCAGCCTCCGCCCGGTGGCCAGCGTCCCGGGGACCAGCCAACGGGGGACCAGTCAGCCGGGGACCGGCCCACCAACGATCGGTCCAGGCCGTGGTTCGGCCAGGATGACAGCGAGCAGACCCAACCCCGTCCGCCGGAGTCTGGGCGGCCGTGGGACTTCCCTCGGGATCGGGATCGCTGAGGCGTCCTAGGCGCTAGCTCCCTTCCCCGGCGTAAGCCTGCCCAGCGCGCGCGGAGGTCCGCTATGACGAGAATCGTCGAGCCCGCATCGGATATGCACCCGGGGCGGGCCTTCGACCGCGGGCGCGCTGAGGCCGCGGTGCGCGAGTTGCTCATCGCCTGCGGGGAGGACCCGGAGCGGGAGGGACTGCGGGAGACCCCTGCCCGGGTCGCCCGGGCCTACCAGGAGATGTTCGCCGGGCTGTTCACCGACCCGGACACGGTGCTGGACCGGACCTTCGACGAGGGGCACGACGAACTCGTGCTCGTCAAGGACATCGCGATGTACAGCCAGTGTGAGCACCATCTGGTGCCGTTCCACGGGTCGGCGCACGTCGGGTACATCCCCAACCTCGCAGGCAGGGTCACGGGTCTGTCCAAACTGGCCCGGCTGGTCGACCTGTACGCCAAGCGCCCGCAGGTGCAGGAGCGGCTCACCTCGCAGATCGCGGATGCGCTGGTGCGAAGGCTGGAACCACGCGGGGTGATCGTGGTGATCGAAGCCGAGCATCTGTGCATGGCGATGCGAGGGATCCGCAAGCCCGGGTCGACCACCACCACGTCCGCGGTACGAGGGTTGTTCAAGACCAGTGCCTCTTCGCGCAGTGAGGCGTTGGAACTGATGAGGCGGAGGTGATCGTGCACCCTGCGTTGCCCGATCCCGATCGCTGCGTGGTGCTGGGCGTCCTCAATGTCACCCCCGACTCGTTCAGTGACGGTGGACGGTTCCTGGATCGCGACGACGCGGTGATGCACGGCCTGTGGCTGCGTGCCCAGGGGGCCGACCTGGTCGATGTCGGGGGCGAGTCCACCCGCCCGGGTGCGGGGCGGGTGGATGCGGGTACCGAGACCGCCCGGGTGGTGCCGGTCGTGCGCGATCTGGCGGCGCACGGGGTGGCCTGCAGCGTGGACACCACCCGCGCCTCGGTCGCCGAGGCGGCACTGGAAGCCGGCGCGATCATCGTCAACGATGTCTCCGGCGGGCTGGCCGACCCCGCGATGGCGCCCATGATGGCGCGCAGCCGGGCACCCTGGATCCTGATGCACTGGCGGGGGCACAGTGCCCGGATGGATGAGCTGGCCAGCTACGGCGATGTCGTGGCCGACGTGCGCGCCGAGCTGGTGACCCGGGTGGACGCGGCGGTGCTGGCCGGGGTGGATCCGGCAGCGCTGGTCCTGGATCCGGGTATCGGCTTCGCCAAGACGGCAGAGCACAACTGGGCGCTGCTGGGCAACCTCGAGGCACTGGCCGGGCTGGGGTTCCCGCTGCTGATCGGAGCGTCCCGTAAGCGGTTCCTGGGTGCCTTGCTCGCTGACGCGGACGGCACGCCACGCCGCCCGGACGGCCGGGAGATCGCCACCGCGGTGGTGTCGGCGCTGGCCGCCACGGATGGGGTCTGGGGGGTTCGGGTACACGATCCGGCGGCGTCGCGCGACGCGATAGCGGTGGCCACCGCCTGGCAGCGCAGCACCACTCCGGTCCAGCAGACAGGTGGCTCCCGGTGAGTGCCGACGCCGCGGTGCGCGGGACCGATCGGATCACCCTGACGGGTTTGCGGGTGCACGGCAGGCACGGGGTGCACGATCACGAGCGACTGAACGGCCAGGAGTTCGTCGTCGACGCCACGGTCTGGCTGGACCTCGCTCCGGCCGCGACGAGCGACGAGCTGTCCGCGACGTTGGACTACGGTGTGCTGGCCCAGCGGATCGCCGAGATCGTGGGTGGGCAGCCCTGCAACCTGATCGAGACGGTGGCTGCCCGGATCGCTACCGACGTCCTGACCGACCAGCGGGTGGCCGCTGTCGAGGTGACCGTGCACAAGCCGTCCGCGCCCATTCCGCTCGCTTTCGCCGACGTGGCCGTCACCACCGGGCGCAGCCGCGGCGGCACCCCGGTGACGTGGTGAGCGCCGCGGTGCTGTCGATCGGGTCGAACATCGGTGATCGGCTCGGGTTCCTGCGGGACTGCGTGACGATGCTGGGCGCCGCCGTGCGCACGACGTCGCCGGTATACGAGACGGCGCCATGGGGGGTCGTTGCGGGCGGTCTCGAGCAGGACGAGTTCCTCAACGCGGTGCTGCTCGTCGATGACCCCGACGCCGACGCCGACGAGTGGCTGCGCCGGGCGCAGCGATGCGAGGCCGCCGCGCACCGGACCCGCGAGATCCGGTGGGGGCCGCGCACCCTGGACGTCGACCTGATCGACGTCCAGGGCACCCACCGCGACGATGCCCGTCTGACGTTGCCGCACCCGCGGGCGCACGAGCGCGCCTTCGTGCTGGTGCCCTGGCTGGACGTGCAGCCCGAGGCGGCCCTGTCCGGGCACGGCACGGTGGCCGGCCTGGTCGCAGCCCTGCCCGAAGCGCAGCGGTGTGGGGTGCGGCGGCGCGACGATCTGGTGTTGGAGGCGCCATGACCTTCACCCGAGCCCGTGATCTGATCACCGCGGGCGCCGTCACGGCGGTGCTGGTGCACCTGGTGCTGCGGCTGTCCTACGGCGATCTGCCGCTGATGCCGCAACTGGCAGGCACCCCCTTGCTTGCCTTCGCCGCCGTCGAGGTGGTGCTGGGCACGACGCTGCGGGCCCGGATCCGGCGCAGACCCGGGGCCCGGCCGGTGCAGGCACTGGCCGCGGCGAAGGCCGTTGCGCTGGCCAAGGCGTCCTCGTTGGCCGGTTCTATCACGTTAGGTGCCTGGCTGGGCGTGCTCGTCTACGTGCTGCCCCTGCGGTCCCAACTGCCGTCCGCCGCGTCGGACACCGTCACCGCGTCGATCGGGGCCATCTGCGCGGGCGCCTTGGTGGTGGCCGGGCTGTGGCTGGAGCACTGCTGCCGTACTCCGGACTTTCCGGACAGCGATTTTCCGAACAGCGACCGTGCCGACGATCGCCGTTCGGAGAGCGGCTGAGACCGCCGCAACGCCGGCATCGGGCCTCCTCGGGTCGCCCGGGGGGAACGGCCATCACCCGGTTGATGGCCATATACCACGGCTGCGGCTCCCCCATCAGGCGTAATGCCGGGTAATCTGTGCGCCATGATCGGCCCCCAGGAGCCTCCGTTACGGTATGCGCGCGGCCGGGTGCTGGTTTTCGGCAGCTGCGTACTTGCGGTGACGGCAGCCGCCGTGCTGGCCCTCGGAGCCGACGACGCCCGGCTGCTGCGCCTGGGCATCGTCGCGGCGCTGTGGGCGGCGCTGATCGGGACGTTCACGACCGCCCGCGCGCGCCGCGAGCCGGATTCGGCCGGCCCCGGCGAACCGCGTGAGCGGGCCGAGCGTAGTGACCGCGAGGACATCGTCGCGTTGCGGAGCGAATTGCAGTCACTGCGCGAGACGCTGCGGAGCCTGCTCGGCGGGAATCTGCTGGTGGAGCGGGTCGCGCTGCGGACCGAATCCACCCGTCTGCGCCCACTATCCGGTTCCCACGCCGTCGCCGACCGGTACATCCGAATCCCGGATCCGGATGCGGTGACGGGGACGGCGCACTTGCTGCCCGCCGCGGCGGAGGTCAGCCCCCCGGCTCAGCGGGAACCCGTCGAGGCCACGTTCGGTCCGGGCGGCGATGATGCCCTTCCCCGGAGCAGGCACCGGCGCGCGGACGGCTGAACCGCATTCCCGGCCGCGGCAGCCTAGGCTGCGGTGCCATGAGTGCGTTCGGACCAGCGGCGCAGCCACCCTCGACACCCGGGCACCCGGCTCCGCCGCCTTATGGCACCCGTCAGCGGTGGGGGCAACGGCACCGCCGTCGAGTGTTGTTTCCGGTGCTGGGACTGGTAGGACTGGCGATCCCGGCGCTGATCGTACTCGGGTTCCTGAGCACCAACATCGGCGACGCCGCGGTACTGGTCGGTGGAATGGCCGCGGTGCTGCCGGTGCTGCCGGTGGTGGCCGCCTTCCTGTGGGTGGACCGCTGGGAGCCGGAACCGTCCCGGCTGCTGCTCGCCGCATTTCTGTGGGGTGCGGGTGTTTCGGTACTCGGTGCGGGGATCGTCAATGACACGGCGTCCCTGATCGGGGAACACGCGCTGGGCAAGGGCCACGGTGACCTGGTCGGAGCGGTCATCTCGGCTCCGATCTTCGAGGAAGGCTTCAAAGGAGCATTCCTGGTCGGCCTGCTGGTGTGGCGGCGTGACGAGTTCGACGGCGTCGTGGACGGAATCGTCTACGCCGGACTGGTCGCCGCGGGTTTCGCCTTCACCGAGAACATCCTGTACTTCGGCCGGGCGTTCGCCAGCAACGGGCTGGTCGGCCAGGACGGGGGGGTGATCGCGGTGTTCATCCTGCGCGGCCTGCTCTCCCCGTTCGCGCATCCGCTGTTCACCGCGATGACCGGGATCGCGATCGGCGTCGCGGTACGCAGACGCAGCCGGGCCGCGCTGCTGGTGCTGCCGTTGATCGGCTATCTGGCGGCGGTGTCGCTGCATGCGTTGTGGAACGCCTCGGCCGGTTTCGGGCTGCTGCCGGTGGTCTACATCGTGATCATGGTGCCGTTGTTCGCCAGCCTGATCGGACTGGTGGTCTGGCAGCGGCGCCGCGAGCAGCGGGTGGTCGCCCGACAACTGCCCGGCTTCGCCAGTGCCGGGTGGATCGCGCCGAGCGAGGTCCCGCTGCTGGCCAGCCTGGCCGGTCGCAAGGGCTGGCTCTCGGCGGTGCGTGACCGCGCAGGGCCTGCGGCCGCCGACGCGGTGCGCGACTATCAGAATGCGGTCACCGAACTCGCCTTCCTGCGGGACCGGATGCAACGCGGCACGGTGGGTCCGGAAGCCGGGCAATGGCATCACGAGCTGCTTGCCGAGGTGATGGCCGCCCGGGACCGGGCGGTGCGGGCGCCACAGGCGCTGGACTCGGCCTGGCGACGGCCCCCACCTGGCTGGCAGCCGCCGCCAGCGGTCCTGCCGCCGAGCCCGGCCCCGACCCTGCCGCAGCCACCCGGCCGGCCCGGCCGCTACGTTGCTCCGCATCCACCTCCGACACCGCCCGCCGGGCCGTGGCACGGTTGACTTGACCATCGGTGAAGGTGAAGCTGCTCACCCGCAGCAGCGCCGCCCGGGCCGACGGCGTTAACCTGCGCGGACGGAAGTCCGGTACCCGTCGGCGATGGCGGGACTGGAACGGCTGGAGGACGGCGATGGCGACGGTGCCTCGGTCGGGGGCGTCCGCGTCGAGAGATGTGGCCGACCGCCCGGCGCGGTTGGCCGTGGGCGTGGTCTCGGCCGGCCGGGTGGGGGCGGTCCTCGGCGCAGCCCTGTCCGGCGCCGGCCACCTGGTGGTCGGGGTCAGCGCGGTGTCCCAGGCATCGCTGCGGCGGGCCACGAAGCTGCTGCCGGACGCCGCGGTGCTGCCACCCGACGACGTGGTGCGCCGGTCCGATCTGGTGTTGCTCGCGGTCCCGGACGATGTGCTGCCCGGCCTGGTCTCCGGGCTGGCCGCCACGGGGGCGTTCCGGGCCGGCCAGATCGTGGTGCACACCTGCGGTGCCCGGGGTGTGGAGGTACTCGATCCGGCCACGGCGGCGGGGGTGCTTCCGCTCGCCCTGCATCCCGCGATGACCTTCACCGGACGCTGCGAGGACGTCGTCCGGCTCGGAGCGGCCTGCGTCGGCGTCACCGTCGCCGACGAGACCGGCTGGAGTGTCGGGGAGGCGCTGGTACTGGAGATGGGCGCTGAGCCGGTGCGGGTTCCGCCGGAGTCGCGACCGCTGTACCACGCCGCGCTCGCGCACGGAGCCAACCACTTGGCGACTCTGGTCCGGGATGCGGTGGACGCGCTGGAGAAGGCCGGTGTGGCGCCCGCCGAGCGGGTCCTCGGTCCGCTGCTGGAGGCAGCCCTGGACAACACCCTGCGCCACGGCGACCGCGCGCTGACCGGTCCGGTGGCGCGCGGCGACGTCGATACCCTGCGGTTGCACCTGCGGGTGCTGGCCGAGTCCGCGCCCGAACTGCTCGGCTCCTACCGCGCGCAGGCCCGCCGGACCGCGTACCGCGCCGAGGCGGCCGGCCTGATCGGCCCCGCGACCGCCGCCGGGCTACGGGAGACTCTGGAGCAGGAGCCATGACCCATTTCGTGCCCGGCTGCCTGACCGTTCACGACGATCCCGCGACGTTGTCCCGGGTCACCCGGGTCTTGCGGGGCACCGGGCGCCCGGTGGTGCTGGTTCCGACGATGGGTGCGTTGCACGCGGGCCACCGGGCGCTGATCCGGACCGCGCGGCGCACTCCGGGTGCCGTCACGGTGGTGTCGATCTTCGTCAACCCGCTGCAGTTCGGGCCGGGCGAGGACCTGGATCGATACCCACGCAGTGTCGACGCCGACCTGGCGATGTGCCGGGAGGAGGGCGTCGAGTTGGTGTTCATGCCCGCGGTACAGGCGATGTATCCCCCCGGGTATCCACCCGGCTCGGCCACCACGGTGCATCCGGGAGCGCTGGGCGCCGAGTTGGAGGGTGCCAGCAGGCCGGGCCATTTCGCCGGGGTGCTCACCGTGGTCGCCAAACTCTTCGGGATCGTCAGCCCGGATCGCGCTTTCTTCGGTGAGAAGGACTACCAACAGCTTGTCCTCATCCACCGGATGGCCCAAGATCTGCAGCTGGGTGTCCAGGTGGTCGGGGTGCCCACGGTGCGTGGACCTGACGGGCTCGCGCTGTCGTCCCGCAACGCCTATCTGGACGCCGGCCAGCGTGGCGCGGCGGTCACGCTCTCCGCGGCGCTGCTGGCCGGGTCGCACGCCGCCCAGAGCGGTCCGGACGGTGTGCTCACAGCCGCGACGGAGGTGCTGGCCGCGCAACCCGAGGTGGCCGTGGACTATCTGGCACTGCGCAGCCGCGGGCTCGGTCCGGCGCCGCGAGAGGGCGAGGCGAGGCTGCTGGTCGCCGCCACAGTGGGGACGATCCGCCTGATCGACAATGTCGGCGTACACCTGGGGGTGTCCGACGCCACGGGCCGTGCGGGCCTGGGCGAATCCGGCGGAGGCGTTGTAACGCACAGATCGAGCAGACCAGACGGATCGAGCAGACAAGGAGGTCCGCGATGCTCCGCACCATGTTGAAATCGAAGATTCACCGTGCCACCGTGACCCATGCGGATCTGCACTATGTGGGTTCAGTAACCGTGGACGAGAACCTGATGGACGCCGCGGATCTGCTGACCGGGGAACGGGTGGCGATGGTGGACATCACCAATGGCGCCCGGCTGGAGACCTACATCATCCCCGGGGCACGGGGGAGTGGGGTGATCGGGATCAACGGTGCCGCCGCGCATCTGGTCGCGCCGGGAGACCTCGTGATCCTCATCTCCTACGCCACCATGGACGAGACCGAAGCCCGGAGCTACCGGCCGCAGGTGGTGTTTGTCGATGCGGCGAACCGGATCGTGGACCAGGGCAACGATCCGGCGCGCGCCCCGGAGGGCAGTGGCCTGATCACCGGCTCCGCGGCCGGTGGCGGGGGCCTGGGCGGGTCCGGGGCCGGGGTTACCCCGGTGAGCGGCTCGGTCGCTGCCTGTCCGACGAACGACTCGCCTGCTGATCGAGAGGACACCGCCGAGACGGTCGACGCAGCCCGGCTGGACGCCCTGATCAACGCCGACGCCTGAGGGGGAGCGGCTTGCTGCTGGCGGTGGACATCGGCAACACCAACATCGTCCTTGGTTTGTTCAACGACGGGTTGCGCAATGACGGGTTGCGCAATGACGGGTTGCGCAATGACGGGTTGTTCAACGACGGGTTGCTCGACGGCGCGAGGCAGGTCGACGCCTCGCTCGTGCATGACTGGCGTATGCACACCGACGCCAGGGTGACCGCGGATGAGATGGCGCTGACCGTTCGCGGGTTGCTCGGTGACTATGTCGAAAAGATCACCGGAGTCGCGGCGCTGTCCACCGTCCCCGCGGTGCTGCGCGAACTGCGAGTGATGCTTGAGCGCTACTGGCCGCAGACTCCTCGGGTGATCGTGGAGCCCGGCGTGCGCACCGGGGTGCCGCTGCTCTACGACAACCCGCGCGAGGTGGGCGCCGACCGGATCGTCAACACGCTGGCCACGTACACGCTCTACGGCGGTCCGGCGATCGTCGTGGACTTCGGCACTTCCACCAACTTCGACGTGGTGAGCGCACGGGGGGAGTTCCTCGGTGGCGCGCTGGCCCCGGGTATCGAGATCTCGGTCGACGCCCTGGCCGCGCGGGCCGCCCAGCTGGTGAAGGTGCAGCTCGTGCGACCCCGGTCGGTGATCGGCAAGAGCACGGTCGAGGCCCTGCAGTCCGGGCTGCTGTTCGGTTTCGCCGGACAGGTGGACGGGCTCGTCCGGCGGATCACCACCGAGCTGGCCCCTGGCGCGGAGCATGACGTGGTGGTGGTCGCGACCGGGGGGCTCGCCTCACTGGTGATCGCCGAGTCCGAGACCATTACCCACCATGCTCCCGACCTCACGCTCTACGGATTGCGCATGGTCTTCGAACGCAACACCCGCTGACTCCGCGTGTCCGTCCCTGGTGCACGCAGTGTCCGTAGTTCGTGTACGCCAGGCCTGGGCGAGAGACCCTGAACCCGCTCATCCCCGATCACTATGTTGTCAGTGGTGACCAGCGAGCTATCCCCCACCGCAGACGGCCTACCGGAGCAAATGCGGGTCCGCAGGCAGAAGCGAGAGCGGATGTTGGCGAGCGGGCCGCACCCCTACCCGGTCGAGGTGCCCCGCACCCGGACCCTGCGTGAGATCCGGGACAGCTACGCCGACTTGCCTGCGGACACGGCGACTGGTGCGCAGGTCGCCGTTACCGGCCGAGTGATCTTTCTGCGCAATACCGGCAAACTGTGCTTTGCGACCCTGCAGGAGGGCGATGGCACACAACTGCAGGCCATGCTCAGCCAGGCCGAGGTCGGCGCCGACGGACTCGCGGCGTGGAAGGCCGACGTCGATCTCGGCGATCACGTTTCAGTGGCCGGAGAGGTGGTTACTTCCCGGCGTGGAGAGCTGTCGGTACGCGCACGAAAATGGACGATGGCGGCCAAAGCGCTACGACCGCTTCCAGTAGCGCACAAGGAACTTGCGGAGGAAACGCGGGTCCGTCAGCGCTATGTCGATCTCATCGTGCGTGACGCGGCCAGACGGACCGCGCGGGTGCGTGCTGACGCAGTGCGATCAGTACGGGGGGCACTGCATTCCCGCGACTTCGTCGAGATCGAGACGCCGATGCTACAGGTAGTGCACGGAGGCGCCGCGGCGCGACCGTTCGTGACGCACTCCAACGCACTCGACACCGACCTGTACCTGCGCATCGCGCCGGAACTCTACCTGAAGCGATGCGTCGTCGGGGGGATCGAGCGGGTCTTCGAACTCAACCGAGTGTTCCGTAACGAGGGGGCTGACGCCACGCACTCACCGGAGTTCACCATGCTTGAGGCGTATCAGGCCTACAGCGACTACACCGGGATGGCGGAGCTGACCCGCGCGCTCTACCAGACAGTTGCCCGAGATGTCTTCGGCTCCACAACGCTTCGACTTGAGGACGGCGACGACTACGACATCGGTGGTGAATGGGCGCAGATCACCCTGTTCGGTGCCGTCTCAGATGCAGTTGGTGAAGAGATCACTCCCACAACACCTCGGGACGATCTGGTCCGTCATGCGCTGCGGGCCGGGCTCGAGGTGCACCCTGGCTGGGTACCCGGCAAGCTGGTCGAGGAACTGTTCGAGCATCTGGTGGCGCCTGGGCTGCACGAACCGACCTTCGTCAAGGACTTCCCGGTCGACACCGCTCCGTTGGCCCGTGCGCACCGTACTGTCGAGGGTCTGGTTGAGAAATGGGATCTTTACATCCGCTCCGTCGAGTCGGCCACGGCCTACTCCGAGCTCGTCGACCCAGTCGTGCAACGGGAGCGTTTCGCGGCTCAGGCCGCCCTCGCTGCGGCAGGTGACGCCGAGGCGATGCCGCTCGACGCGGACTTCCTGCGTGCGATGGAGTACGGAATGCCGCCGAGCGGAGGGTTGGGAATGGGGATCGACCGGCTGCTCATGGCGCTCACTGGTTCGGCTATCCGTGAGACCATCCTCTTCCCGCTCGTGCGGCCCGAATGAGCTGATCGCCCACGGCGGGTCGATTGCGCAATCGACCGGTTAATAGGCTAACCTGCTCTTGTCGTTGTGGAGTCGTCACGTGATGGCTCCGACCACCACACGTCCCAAGGGAGGACGACAAGCTATGGCGCAGAAGGTCACCGTGACCTTGGTCGATGACCTCGACGGAGGTACGGCAGAAGAGACCGTCGAGTTTGGTATCGATGGAGTTGCTTACGAGATCGATCTGTCGGACGGCAACGCGGGCAAGCTGCGTGAGTCGCTGGCGGACTTCGTCTCCAATGCTCGTAAGGCCGGAGGTCGTCGCAAGGCCACGACGCCTGCGCGCCGGTCGAGCGGTGGCGGCCGGGCTTCGGTTGACCGCGAACAGAACGCCGCGATCCGGGAGTGGGCGCGGAAGAACGGTTACAACGTCTCCGACCGCGGCCGTATCCCGGCCGAGGTGCTCGACGCATACCACAAGGGAAACTGAGACCGGAACCCGCCGGTGTCATCCCGTGTCGGCACGGGATCGGACGGCGCCGGAGGGTCCGATCGAGTGCGTTGAAGGTTCACGTGGTCGATGCGGTTTTGGGCGACACCGCGTCAGGTTCCCCTTTCGGACCGTTACAGTTTGGATCTGTGGTCGATGTGGGGATGGCGTGAGCACCACCGTGACCCGGGCCAGGGCAGTGGCCGGGCACGAGGGGGGTTGTTACCGGCGCCGAAGTGCACAGCCTACTGTCCCGAACCGCAGTTCTTCGAATCACCGCAACTGTCTGACCGCGTTCCGCATTCAGAACGCACTCATCAACGGGCGACTCGGACCAGCAGTGCCCCTGGCTCCACGCGGATCCGCAGCATCTGTGCCTCGCCCATCGGGTCACCGTCGAGCTGGGCCTGCTGTGGCCCCTCCGAGGTGATGAGGACCGTGCCGGCCTGCCAGTGCTCGACGATCGGGTGGCCGCTACGTCGGCGGGTCAGCACCCGCTCTGCCACCGCCAGCCAGCCGATGATCCCCTTCGGTGCGATCGTCACCACATCCAGCAGACCGTCATCCACCTTTGCGGCGGGCATCAACACCAGCCCGGCGAGCAGCCTGCCGCAGTTGCCGACCACTACGGTGCGCACCCGACGACGGAGCGCGGGCCGGCCGTCCATGGTCAGCGCGATTCTGAGCTGCGGGCCCGTCAGCGCCCGGATCCCGGAGATGAAGTAGGCCAGCGGCCCAACCCGTGCTTTCAGCCGGGCCGGTGCTCCGGCCATGATCGCCGCATCGAATCCCATCCCGGCCATGACCAGGAACACCTGTTCCTCGGGGCCGCCGTCGATCATCACCCGGCCCACGTCGACCGGTCGGTTCTCGCCGGACAACGCGATCCGGGTGGCCGCCGCCGGGTCCTCGATCTGCAAGGCCAGATTGCGCGCCAGCAGATTCCCGGTGCCGGCAGGCAGCAGACCCAGTGCCGTACCCGATCCGGCCAGGACCTGTGCCACATTCCGGATCGTGCCGTCGCCCCCGCAGGCAAGGACCAGATCCGCACCCACCGCCAGTGCGGTTCTGGCCTGGCCGATCCCCGGATCCTCGGCACTGGTCTCCAACCAGAGCGGTTCGGACCAGCCCAGGTCTGTGCACGCCCTGGTGATCTGGGCGTGCACCGTGGCCACGTCGTCGAATCTGGTCGGGTTGAACACCACGGCCGCCAACGGCCGTTGCTCCAGCGGATCGGGCACCGGAGCGCAGGCCGGTCTGGTCTTCGGGCGCCGCGCGGAACGCGCATAGATGATCGCCACGACAACGACTACCAGTACCGCAATGGCGAGCAACGCGATATAGGTCCCGGGCACGAAAGGACAAGATACGGTGTAAGTCAGGGTTGATCGAGTGTGCCGAGGATCCGGGCGCGTCCCGCATTGTCGGTACGCGGGCAGGTGGCGCACGGTTCGGCCACGCCCGGCAGGGCGTAAGAGAAGCAACACGAGCCACGTCGGCGTGTCCAGTGCAGGCGCCCCCGGTCGTCGGTGACGCTGCAGGTGGTGGACGCGGAGGTGAGCGGCTCGAACCGCTGCGCGAGGACCAGCCGGGCATCTGCGGCACCGGCTTGTGTCGACCCGAATGAGCGCCCGGCCAGCAAGAGACCGGAATCCAGGATGTCGGTCACAGCGGCCCACAGGGTGCGCCGCCCGAAGCGGACCAGCGGGCCGTACACCCGCAGGAATCGTGTGGCGTGCGACACGACTTCGCGCCGCAGTTCGGCGCCCAGCGCCTCCTCGTCCGGTAGCACCACGGCATCGGGATGGCCTGAGTCGGGATCACCGGCCAGGCAGCAGAACCGTCCGGGCCGCAGTGCCACCTCCTCCACCCAGCCGTGGTCGAACCGGAAGGCAAGCTGCTGCGGCCGCAGTGCGGGCACCCGCCGGGCGGAGTGGAACAGCATGGCGCCGAGATAGGCCGGGATGCTCAGGTACCACTGCAGCACATAGCCCGCGGTGGTCCGATCGGGTATTTCGGAGTGTTGCGCCCCGAGCCAGGCCCCTACCAGCGCTCGCCAGCGGGTGAAGAACTCCGGTTCGGAAAGTGCCTGTTCACAGCAGGTCCACTCGCTGCCGGGCAGATCCACCAGCCGGAACGACATCCAGTCGACGGCCCGGTCGATCGTCGCGACCGAGCCACTCAAGGGGTGCATGCAGTAAGATGCCGACGTCGAGGTCGTTGCTGCAGTCGACAGGCTCGTCGGCACCGGGTTCGTCGGCACCGGGTTCGTCGGCACTGCGGCTTGCGGCACCGTGACTCCTCACCCTGGTGTGGTCACCCTGCTAGGCCACTACACTCGTTCATTATGAGGGTTGCCTAACCTAACAGCCGACGATGAACCTAACAGCAGAGCTGGTCGTGAGCATCGGTTGGGGGCCGGGATCACCCGAGAGGGTGGCCCCCGGGGCGGGGGTGTTCACCTTCAGCGAACCGGAGCCGCTCGCCGGGAATCTCAACCGGGAGCAGAACGTTGGATCGGCGGGCGGGTAGCAGTATTGGAACTCCGCGTTCACCGCCCGACAGTTACAGTGGCTGCACGGCGTGTCTCGGGCACATGACGGACGACGAAGCTGGGCCACGTCGCGACGGCGCATCAGTCAGGAGTGCACATGTTCGAGAGGTTCACTGACCGCGCGAGGCGGGTGGTTGTGCTGGCCCAGGAAGAGGCCAGGATGCTCAACCACAACTACATCGGTACCGAGCACATCCTGCTGGGTTTGATCCATGAGGGTGAGGGGGTGGCGGCGAAGGCTCTGGAG
>DASXOV010000110.1:0-6786 GCA_036494005.1 Pseudonocardiaceae bacterium
TGCTGTTGGACGGTCCAGATTCGGGCACCGTGACAGCCAAGATGTGTCCGAAGGCAAGGTGCGCGGGGTGCTATTCATCGGGGGATGAGATGAGGGTGACCATCATCGGTGTGGGCAGCATGGGTCGCGGGATCGGCACTCATCTAGTCGTCGGCGGCAACGACGTGGAGCTGATCGACAACGATCCGGAGGACGCGCGGGTTCTGGCGGAGGAACTCGCCGGCCAGGGCGGGAGCAGCGCCACGTCCCTGAAGGATGGCCCTCCCGGTGGTGAGGTCATCGCTTTCGCGCTCCCCTATCGCGCAGCGGCCGGGGTGGTGGCCGAGTACGGCGGGCAACTGGCCGGCAGGGTCGTCGTCGACATCAGCAATCCGGTCGACTTCACCACGATGGACGATCTGCTGACGCCTCCGGAGAGCTCGGCGGCCGAGGAGCTTGCGGCGCTGGTACCCGCGACGGCACCGGTGGTCAAGGCGTTCAACACGACATTCGCGTCTACCCTCGTCGACGGAGAGTCAGCGCTACCGGAAGAACGGTCCAGCACCGGCCGACCAACCGCTGCGGGCCGCGCTGGAAGGGCTGTGGGTGAAGGGGATGTTTCACCGGGTTTTGTGTCCGAGGACCGAGTCGACCACTACGTCCACATTCTCAACCAGCACAAACTGCTGGTGGTGGGGTAGATAGGCAATATTTGCACCCCTCGATGGCTGGGGATCGGTACCGGGGACTGCGGCTGACCGCTGGTTGCCCAGCGACAGACGAACACACCTCGTGGGGTTAACGTGTCCGAGACGGTCGTGCACACTAACCACCCGCCTCCAGCTCGACAGTCTCAGGTGACGGTGCGGGCGCGACGACGGCTGCGGAAGATCAAATAGAGCAGGCGTACCACCAGATCGGCGATCACATCCGGCCACCACAGTCCAGCAATGCTGCAGGTCACCGCCGCGGATGACCGATTCGGCACCCACACCCACACCCACGCCCCTGGCGATATGGGGACGAGGGGGTCGTCCTGAGAGCGGCATTGCGCAGGTACCGGGACCGGGCGTTGGTGCTGGGTGGACTGGTGTTTGTCGCCGACGGCAAAGGTGGGCATCAGCGGCTGATTCCGTGTCGTCGCAGTTCTTCGATTCGGTCCCGCATATCGGGAGACCGCGCGCCCTGCGGATGCCAGCGCTGACACGGTGTTCGTTGTGCTCAAAGACCCGCGCCGTGGATCGACAACCGGTGAGCAGCAACCGCGGGCTTACGGCGGACGGCTGCTTGTGCACTCAAATGGAGTACTCTGGGTTTGAGCCGTTCGGAGGCTTCAGCGTAGCAACGTAGAGGGTAGACAACCTAGGGCGGTTTTCGATGTCGGTGGAGGTAGTGGCATTAGGGGGTGGAATTCTGTTCTTGTTGGTCGCCATAGTGGGAGGTGGCTTCGCTATACGAGAGATAGCGCTGCCCAAGGTGCCAAAGTGGGCCAGGGTGGCGTCTGGCGTCTTTGGCATTCTGCTGTTGTTGCCCTTCATGCTGACCACCCTTCAAGAAGGAGTGGCTGGCTATGCGACTCCACCGGCTGGCAACGATCTTGACCACCAACCGCCAGGGCGAGCAAGCAGTGGGATCGAGATTGACACAGAGCCCGCAACGACCGACGATCAAATCAGACTGATGGGACTTGCGGCTTCGGTGCGGAACGATCCGCCGCGAGTGGGAGATACGATAACCGTCAACTACTCACTGACTAATATCGGGAATCAGCCTATTCAAATGGAGTACACCTTTGTCGGCGCACGCAACCCGGCCGACGAGAACAGAGACTCCGAAGATACAAACGAAGGTAAAGTCCTCGAGCCTGGGGCGACCATTCAGACCGAGGGAAGGATATTTCTTAGTGGTGCTGGAACTTGGAAACTGTGGCCCTGTTACGCGCTTCCAGGCGGCCGGTTCTGTCCTGATGAATGGAAGGCGTTTAACTTCATTGTAAAATAAGATACGAAAGTCACGCCGCCGCTCTTGCATATCCAGCGAAGAGGTCGAGTCGACGGATCCGCCTGGGATGGCGTGCCCTTCGGGTTGGTGCTCGCCACCAGTTGCGCGCTCCTTGCGAGGATGTGGGCCGTGGCCGGAATCCGGTGAGATCTCAGCACGTCGAAGCCGCAAAGACAGATGTGCAGTGCCATCGTCCAGGCTTCGTATGTTCAACCGCGCCGAACTACCCAACCGATCCTGAGTTATTGCAGACGATGACAGCTGGGCACATTGTGCACCCGGCGGGCGGCTGTGTCACTTCCTGTGGGTGCCGATTAGGTCATCCATGTTATGCGACCTGGGCGTATTCGTGGATCAGCCCGCCGAGTCGGTTGCGGCGTCGGAGGCGGAGGTCGGATGGTGAGGCGGGCGGGGGAAGTGGTGCTGCGTGGTGTAGGGCGCGGTGGGGGCGATGGTCGTTGAAGTGCGCCACGTACTCGGTCAGCACGGTCTCGAGGTGGCGGTGGTTGAGGATCAGTATCCGGTCCAGCAGTTCGCGGCGCACGGTGCCGATCCAGCGCTCGGCGATGGCGTTCGCCCGGGGTGCCCGCACCGGGGTGCGCAGGATCCGGATGTCCTCGCTGGCGAACACAACATCAAAGATGTTGGTGAACTTGCTGTCGCGGTCTCGGATCAGGAACGTGAACTGGGCCGCGCGGTCGCCGAGGTCCATCATCGGATTCCGTGCCTGCTGGGTAACCCAGTCGCCGGTGGGGTGGGTGGTGATGCCCAGGTGAGGTGCAGGGTCGATGCCGGCTCGCTTCAGGATCAACCACACCGTGCTCGGCGCAATCGAGTAGCCAAGCCCGGCAAGTTCGCCCTGAACCCTCCGATACTCCCAGGTCGGGTTCTCCGCGGCCAGGCGCAGCACCAGTCGGCGTAGCTCCGATGTCGTGGATCGGCCGCCGGTGCGGCGCCCTCGGGGCTGGGTCCAGCGTCGTGTCACCAGGTTCCGGTGCCACCGCAGGACCGTGGCGGGGGTGACGATCCGCTGCAGTCGGCCAACCTGGGACAACAGCCGGGTCAGTGCCGCGAACACTGCTCGGTCGGCCCCGGGACAGACGCGGTCTGCTCACGTGACGTCGTAACACGGCCACTTCGTGGCGGAGGACGAGATCTCGGCGTTCTTCGAGCCGGAGCTGCGGGCCAGCAGCCCGAGCCAGGCCACGAGGTGTCGAAAGAGCAGATACAGCAGTCTCATCGCCACAGCGGGCGATCATGCCCGACGCCACCCTCCCAGCGACACCGCAGGTCAACGCCGTGGATGACCAGTTCGGCACCCACAGGGTCTGAGTTCACTTCCTCCTGACGAAAACGCTGGTGCCAGGTCAGCAAGGTGCGAGGGGAGACGATCCGGTGACACCACGGGACGCGGGGTCGGATGAATTCTTGAACGTGTCCAAATCGTGGATATCGCCCGACCGTGGTTGCCAGCAAACGTGCAGGTCACAGCGGTGAGCGAGTATTCGGCACCCACAAGCTCATGGACTCCGCCGGGTAACCACCGTGCTCGACTCGTGTCAGTTCACGGTCGGCTCGTCTGGGGGATTCTCGCCGTCCAGACCGACGACATTTTTCAGAGGGAAGCGCCGGACTCCTGTCGAACGGCTGCCGGCGTGGACCAGTGCCTCCCAGTAGCCGTCAGCATCGCGCTGGACGAGCATGTACTTGCCGTCGTCAAGTAGCAGGTAGTCCCCGCCTGGTTGCTTCCCAGGGTAGGGCCCGCGGGCATTGATGCCGCTCTCGGAGAGCTGCTGGGCTAGCTTACTGAGGACCACACTCGCATCATCCATGGACGAAGCGTAAGCCTGCTTTCCAGAAGATCCGAGCATGGACTCCCCGGAGCACGCTCGACCCGTTAGACCGGCTCAGGTGGGCTTGGCTGTCGGTACCTGGCGGCTTACCTCCGACGGAGGCCTGTGGGGCTCGGTAACTCGACACAGTGCGTTGACCTGCGTCTCTCGTGTAGTTCCAGTCATGGATGATCGTCGGACACTGCTGCTGTCGATCTTGTACCGGCTGGTGCGTTCGCTGCTCGGCCTGACCGCGCGGGCGAACTGCTTCGCCGAACGGTTCGTGCGCACCCCCCAGAACCGAACTCACCGACCGCATGCTGATCTTCAATCAACGGCACTTGCGTATAGTGCTCACGAACTACGTTCGGCACTGGACCGTTCCCGATCTTGTAGACACTCGGTCGTAGACTGCCGCTGAGTTCCAGCGGAGGGATTCGCGTGGCGACACGCCGACGTTTACTCGGGAGTACAAGGATCAGGCCGTTGGCCTCGCCTTGGTGCCACACTGTTCCACTGATCACGCCGACCACAGTGGACAGCAGTACATGATCGGTCGAGGTACTGGTGCAGTTGCGGCAACGGCTTAGCTGCATTCTCGGGCGCGTAACACGTCCGACGACGAAGAATCCTCGGCGGCCTGATCAACGAGTACGAATCCGCTGCGTGACTGTTGACCAGAACCCTCTGGTCAACAGCGGTGGCCAGGTTTTTTGAACCCCACACGCATCCGAGCGGCGCGCGGCGGCGCTCATCGATCCTCCCACCCACCTCCCTGACAAACGGACATGTGTCCGCTATGCTGGATCCTGAAACGGACACGTGTCCATTTTACTGGGAGGTACCCATGTCCACCCTCGACGGCACGGTCGTGGCCATCACCGGAGCGAGCAGCGGCATCGGCGAGGCCACCGCCCGCCTGCTGGCCGCCCGCGGTGCACCGGTCGTTCTCGGCGCACGCCGCACCGATCGCATCGACGCCATCGCCCAGGACATCCGCGACGCGGGCGGCCACGCGATCACCTGCCCCACCGACGTCACCCGGGCCGAGGACCTCCAGCGACTCGTCAGCACGACCGTCGCCGAGTTCGGCCGGATCGACGTGCTCGTGAACAACGCCGGCATCGCCCCGATCAGCCCTGTCGCCGACCTCGACACCGAGGGCTGGACGGCCATGATCGACGTCAACCTCCGAGGGGTGCTGCACGGCATCGCCGCCGCCCTCCCCGCATTCCGCACGCAGGGTCGTGGCCACCTGGTGACCACGGTCTCCACCGCCGGCCTGACCATCTCCCCCACCATGGCCGTCTACGCCGCGACCAAGAACGCCGTGCGCACCCTCCTCGAAGGCCTGCGCCAGGAATCCACCGACGGCACGCTGCGCATCACCGCCGTCTCCCCCGGCTACGTCCAGACCAACCTCGCCGACTCCATGCCCGACCCGACCATCAGAGAGCACATCCGGGACAACATGCGCGCGCTCGCCATCCCCCCAGAGGCCGTCGCCCGCGCGGTGGCCTTCGCCATCGAGCAACCCCCCGACGTCGAGATCGGAGAGATCACCATCCGCCCAACCACCCAGGCATAGCCGGAGGCTCCCATCGTCCGGCCGATAATCAGGAGTGCACTGCTGGGCGCGACAGGGTCTGAATCTGCGACCGCTCGGGTGTGTCGGTGGCGTTGTCACGGGCCCCGGGCGCGGTGGCGTTTCAGCGCCCGGTTGAGCAACTCCACCGCTGCTCAGCTAGATACGTGTTCGGCGTACGCGGCCCGCCCGGTGTTGGGGTCGATGCCCCAGGCCGCGGCGTATCGCTCGTGCACGTCTGGCCAGGCGGCCAGCGAGGCGGCTTCGCTCATCGCCTGACCGGCCAACAGGGCATCGAGGCGGGCGAAGCAGCGGTCCCAGCCGGCGGCGGTCAGCGCGGCTTGGTCGCGGTCGGTGCAGGTGTGGGTGAACATGAGCACGCACCCGTGGCCCTCGGGCCGCAGCTCGGACCGCAGCGTCCCGTCGCCGTGCCAGGCACCGACCAGCACGTGTGGTGGGTCGCTGTGGCGGATCTCGAACTCGCCGGGAAACCAGTGCCGCAACTCGTCGGGCTCCGTCAGGACGCGCCAGACCCGTTCGACGGGCTGGTCGTAGCGTCGTTCCAGGCGCAGCATCGGGCCGTCGTCGAGGGTGAGTCCACGAAAGTCCAGGCTGGCGATGAACGCCCGTCCCGGGGCCGGGTCAAGCCCAAACTGGACGGCGTAGCGCTCGTGACGTTGCCCGATCGGCTGGTGGGCACGCTGCTCGGACAGATGCTCACCGACCAGGTGTGCATCGAGTTGGTCGAAGTAACACTCCCACCCGGCGGCGGTTTGAGCTGCTGTAATCGTCTCGTCGAAGACGTGGGTGAACACCAGGCCACAACCCTCCCCCTCGGTGCTCAGCTCGAACCGGAACACCTGGCCAGCGAAGGTCCAGGCGATCACGTGCGGCGGATCGAGTTCTGTGATCTGCCCGGTTTGACCTCCCAGCTCGAAGACTTCGTCCCTCGCCGGGGTCCAGTCGGCGGCAGCGGGCATCCAGCGTTCGAGCTCGGCCGGGGTACTGACCGCCCGCCACACCCGCTCAACCGAATGAGCCAGGTGGCGCTCGAAGCGCAGAGCGGGGCGGCCGTCGATGGTTTGCAGGATTGCGTTCATTCTGGGTTCTCCTCCAGATGGCGTTCCAGAGCGTCGAGGCGGTCAGACCAGAAGGCGCGGTACGGTGCCAGCCAGTCATCGACCTCGGCCAGCGGCTCCGGGCATAGTCCATACCAGCGCCGCTGGGCGTCATGGCGCACCGTCACCAGACCGGTCTCGCGCAGCATCCGCAGATGCTTGGACACCCCGGGCTGACTCAACCCCAGTTGGTCGACCAGTTCGCCCACCGCACGCTCGCGAGTGCGCAGCAGGTCCAGGATCTGCCGACGATGCGGGTCGGCGAGAACCA
>DASXOV010000111.1:0-31483 GCA_036494005.1 Pseudonocardiaceae bacterium
CCCTATGTGTTCCGGGTCCAGGTGTGAATGCTGTCGTCCTCAAGTCGATAATAGATGGGCTCAGTCCTTGAGGGAGATGACCCGTGCACTGTGACGGCACTGGGCCCAGCGCTCCACCCCAGCCGTCCTGCGACCATCACCAGGACGCCCTCTCTCCGCGAAACAACGGTGCGACTTCGACAAGACTCGGCGAAGAGACCCCGGCGGGACCAACCGGCCGGACCGGATCGTGCGCACTGCTGAACGAACTCGTCGGACTGGCTGTCGGCGGGGACCAGCGGGCCACCGAGGAACTGCTTGCGACGGTGCGGGTCATGGTGCTGCCCTACTGCCGCGCCCGGTTGGGAGCTCAGCAACGCATCGATTCGCCCGAGGATGTGGCGCAGGACGTTTGCCTGGCAGTGCTCGCCGCGCTGGCCCACTACAAGATCAGAGGCCTGTCGTTTCGGGCATTCGTCTACGGCATCGCCGCCCACAAGGTGACCGATGCTCTCCGGGCGGCCGCGCGGGACCGGTCTGAGCCGATGGCGGACGTGGACACCGGCGCCGTCGACCACAACGGCCCTGAGCAGCGACTGCTGCACACCGAGCAGTCCGAGTGGCTGGGCCGGCTGCTCGCCGTGCTATCCGACCGACAGCGTGAGATCCTGCTGCTCCGAGTGGTGATCGGGCTCAGCGCCGCAGAAACCGCTCAGGTGGTCCGGTCGACCCCGGGCTCGGTCCGGGTACTCCAGCACCGTGCTCTGAATCAGCTACGTGTTGCGTTGATGAGTGAGAGACTGAGCGGCAATCCGGGGTGACCGACCATCCGCAGTGGTTGACGGCCAGGACCGCGAACATCCAGAGAAACCGGCTGTCGTAGAAGTCTCCGGAGAACATGCTGGCGGCGGCCACGAAGATCATTCCCATCAGCATGGCCAGTTGATCAGGCCGGACCTGACCCCACGGCCGGACGTGCCGGACCAGCGACACCGAGAACGCCACGAGCAGGCCGAGGCCGACCAGGCCCCCGGTGGCAGCCACGTCCACGACCAGGTTGTGCGGGTAACCCAGGTTCTCGGAGTACCCGAAGCGCACGTGGAAGCTGTCCAGGCCACCACCGAAGAGCGGGTTGGCTAAGAAGATCTTCAGCGCTTGGCCGAGCAACTCCGGCCGGCCGGAGAACTGGTGCTCCTGGAACAGGTCTGAGACGAACCTCTTCTGGATCAATGCCACGTCGGTGGTGTCGAGCAGGGTCGTGGTGGCCACCAGACCCGCGCCGGCGGCGAGAACGGCCGCAGCCCCCACGCGCCACGACAGCCTGCGCCGGCACAGCACCACGAAGACCGCCGTGGTGACCGCGGCGGCGACACCCCCCCGTGAGCCGGCCAGCAGCGCCGCCACACCCAGCACCGGCACCGGCAGCAGGAAAAGCTTCCGCCGGTAGATGACGGAGAGCGCAACCGCGGCTATGACGGCGACGAGCAGCACCCGGACGTAGACGTTGGGCCCGCCACCGAACGCAATCGTCCGCCCTTGCGCGTCGGTCTGACCCAGGATGAGCCCGGCGAGCGCGTACAGCAGGCCGGTGATGTAGGTGGCCGCGAGCACGACCCGCCGCGCCCAGGCCGGATCGGGTCCCGAGACCACGACGGTCGCGACGATCAACAGTGCGAGGAAACCGAGGTCGGCCAGACGTTCGTCGACACTGGCCCCGTAGGGTGCCCAGAACGCGGTCAACATCAGGTAGCCCATGATGGCCAGCACCCACCGCACCGGCGGTGCCCACGAGTGCCGGTAGTCCGGGTCGTCGGGTCGGAACCGCCACAGCAGCACCAACACGACCAGCGCCGGACAGAAGACAGTGCGCAGGTCCAACTCGCCGAACCATGCCACGCCGATACGGTCCAGGGTGAAGCGCCCCATCAGCGCGGTGAAGAATGTCGCCAGCAGCACAGTGACCGGGACGGCGCGCGTCACCTGATCACGGGGTGTCGGGGTCATGGTCATTCCCGCCTGGGTAAGGCTCATCTTTCAGCGTCATCCGTTCGGGCCGAGCATCTTCGCGTTCACGGCCATCGCCGCGTGGTACTGCGCGTTCTGCACGCCGTAGTTCTGCAGGACCGCCTGGACGGCGGGAGAGGACCGGCCGAGCTTGGCGAACCCGTCCGCGATCCAGCCGTTCCCCCGCCCGGTGCCGTCGACGTACTCCGGGTGGCGGCCGTCCGCGCCGAGCACGAACGCGGTGAACGTGCGGGAGAACCGGGCGATGTCCTCGGCGCTCCACGCCCCGTTCACATCGCGGGCCTCGACGATATAGGAGATCACACCGTTGCCGTGGCTCACATCTTGGCAATCGGACTTCTCGTGACCCCCATCGCATGCCTCGCCCCAGACATCGCTCCACAAGTAGGCGGCAGGTTCAGCCCGGCTGAGGTGGAATTGTGCCCGGAGCCTGTCGTCGATGTTGCGCACCACCTCGCGATAACGGGCCCGCCGGGCGTCATTCGTGGTCAGCATTGACAGGTCCAGAGCGATCTGGGCCCAGTGTGCGGCCATGTGCGTGCGGCTGCGATAGATGAACTCATCGACGCCGCGCGTGTACCACTTTTCAAAGATGTCGGTCTCCGCGAATGCGAGCAACCGCTCGTACCGCTCCCGGTAGGCCGGGACCTGGTACAACGGGCTCCCGCGCAGCATCCGCAGCAGCCGGGTGGCGTAGCGCCAGCAGTAGCTCTCGTAGAGGGGCACCTCTTGGGAGACACCCCGTTGCGGGGAGACCCACCCGAGGTATCGATCACCGAAACCCCTCCCCGAGAAGGACGATGAGGGTCTCGCCGACGCCACCATACCTTCGACGTAGTCCAGGGCGACATCTGCGTACCGGGACTCACCTGTCGCCTCGAACATGCTTGTGAAAGCGTCGACCGAGTAGGCGAGAGGGTAGAAGTCCCAGCTGTCCGACGAGCGGCTGAGTGGGCGGCTCTGCGCGTCCAACCCGCTCGCTTCGTCGTCGAATACCCGTTGCCAGTAGGCGACCGGACGCAGCGGTTGAGACGGCGGCGCCGGCGGAGGGAGCGGTGCGGGCGTCGGGTCCGGCACCGGCCCGGTGGCGCAGGCGCTCATCGCGACAACGACGAGGCCAGCCACCGCGAGGGAGGTCCAGCCTCCTCCGTGCGGGGTGCGGCGGCGCGTCCGGACCAGCCAGATGGCACACCAGATCAAGAGCACCCCGATCACTGCGATCAAGATCGGCAGCGCCATGTTCATGGGCCTCTCTCATGGTTGTGGGCAGGTCCGTCGAGCGACCTTCGAGGCAGGTTCCGAACGCGCATCAGTGCCAGGGCGGCACCGGCGAGACACGCGAGGTAGCCAAGCAGCGAGCCGACTGCCGCACCTAGCGCGCCGTGCTGGCTGATGAGTGCCACGTAGCCCACGATGCTCACCGCGAAACCGGCGATCTCGACCACCGACGCCAGGGAATTCTGTCGGACAGCGATCAACAGGCTGACCAGGATCTGGGACACCCCCAGCACAGCCGCCGCGGCGACGAGGGGGACCACCAGTTGCCCGGCGGGCTGGTAACTGATGCCCAGCAGCGGCACCAGCAGGAGATGAAGGGTCACGGCCATCAGGCACGCGGCCGCCACGGAGTAGCCCACGACGGTGACCAGAATCCCGCGGAGCGCGAGCGTTCCGCCGTCGTGCGCCGCTCGCCACCTCCCCAGCCGCGAGTCGGCGAACGCCAGCAGCGGCCACCCGATCAACTCGGTCATCGTGGCGACCGTGGCGTACATCCCGAGCTCAGCGGTCGAGGCCAGGCCGGCCAGCAACAGGCGGTCGAGCCGGAGCATTCCGCTCTGCGCCAGGGCTGACGGGAACAACTGCAGGCCTTCGCGGCGCGACACCCGCAACGCGCCGCGCACCGCCGAGCTCTGCGCCGCGTTCGCCGGGGGAACACTCCACGCCCATCGCCCGAGCCACACCGCGGTCGGCAGCGTCCCGACGACGAGGTAGGCGAGCATCCAGACCGTGCTGTTCCTGCTGTCGACGACAACCAGCACGCCGATGGCCAGCAGCATCAACGTCCCGCTGGCGAGACAGTAACCGAGGTATTCCCGATATCGGCCAGCGGCGATCGCGATCGAGCGGACGGCACGGACGAAGGCGTTGATCACGGCGAACAGCAACGCCAGAGCGAGGCCACCGCGCCAGGACTGTACGCCGTGCAGCGGGAGCGCGAGCGCGAGAGCGACGGCGACCAGGCCTACCGCTGACGGGGCCACCAGCAGGCGCGCGAAAGAGCGCGTCACGATCCGGGCTGGACTGCCCGAGTACACGGCGATGACGCTGCGGTCGGAGCCGAGTAGCAAACCCAGGCTGCTGAGGTACGCGATCTGCAGCAACAGCGCGAGCTCGCCACGCCCCGACGGCTCCAGCTCACGCGCCGCCAGAATGTTCGCGACAAACGCCACGCCGGCACCGATGAGTTGACAGACGACCAGCAGCGACGACGGGTCGCGCAGGAGGCGCCACGGGGCGGCCCTCGCTGTGGCCACCAGCCGCGAGGCACTCACGCGGCTGGTCGTCACTGACGCCCATTCTGCGCCGCTGCGCGGGGACGGCGATCATCGGACCCGAGCACCGCACGGGCGAAGACCTCGAAGAGCAGATCGCGAGAAAATCGGTCGACAGCCAGCCGACCGGCCTGCGCGCCGGCCCTGGCCAGCCAGGCTTCGTCGTGGAGGCCGGCTGCCAGGTCCTTGGCGGCCAGCGGGATGTCGTGCGAGTCCAGCACCAACCCGGCTCCGCTCTCCCGGAGGATCTCCGCCTGCCAGCCGCCGTAGTTGATCGCCTGGGGCCGACCCGCCGCGAGCGCATCGAAGAACTTGTTCGCGGAATTCGCCGCCAGGCCGGGCAACGGCACGAAGACGCTGGTGGCCAGCGTGGCCGCCCCGAGGAGGGTCGGCACTTCGCGCTTCGCGACGCTCGGCATGATGAACAGACTCCTGTTCAGGACACCCAGATCGGTCGCGAGCCGGGTGAGGTAGGGGAACTCCGCTCCTTCGCCGACCAGCAGGAAGCGGACCTCGGGTGCGATTGTCACCATCTCGGCGGCCAATCGCACGAGATACCCGACGCCGTTCACTCTCCCGAACGTTCCCAGATACACCACGAGCGGCCGTTCGTGCAGCCACGGGTGCGACCAGCGGAACCGTTCCACCGCATCGGCGTCCGCAGCGAACAGGTCGAGGTCGCACGCGTTCGGAATCACCGAGATTCGGTCCGTGGGATAGCCATACCGGGCAACGCCCTGAGCCATCCCGTCAGACAGCGCGACCACGTGGTCGGCATGCCGATATGCGGTCCGGGCCAGCGCATACGCCAGCCGGACCGCCGCAGGATTGCGCAGCGCACCCAGCTCGACCGGGATCTCCGGCCACAGATCCCGCACCTCGAAGACGAACCTGGCCCCGCGGAGCCGGGCCGCGACGATGCCCGGAATGGCGGCGGTGAGCGGTGTGCTCGACGCGAAGACGACGTCGCCGCCGAGCCGGGTGGCCATGACGCTCGCGCCCACCGCGAACTGCAGGAACGCCCAGATCCGGCGCCGGTAGGGCATCGCATTCGAGTACGGCGCAGGCAGCCGGTGCACCCGGATGCCATCTTCCAGCGTCACTCGCCACGACATCGATGCCTGCACCGCTGTGGTGTCGGACGTGACGACATCGACCTCGTGACCGAGCTCGACAAGCCGGCGCGCCTGCTCGTAGGCCCGGGTGCTACCGGGAGTCGATCGGGTCTTGAAGTACTGACAGATGTAGACGATCCGCAACGGAAGCCACGCTCCTTTCCTGAGGTTCGGGGGAGCCCGAAGCCGGCGGTGCCGTCTCATGTCCGCGCTCCGCGCCCTTATCCGCCGCGACCAGGACAGGCGTGCGCCGTTGCCGTCCACCAGCCGTCCCGGCAGGTCGCAGCGATGCGAGGCCGGCCATGTCCGGGCTGGTCAGCTCAACCATGGCGGCCACCGGGTCGGTGACCGCGGACAACATGCGAAGCTCATCGGCCTCGAGCGCCGGAACCTCGACATGCGAGATCGCCGGGTGCAGGGGGCGCACGTCGCGCTCACCGGCGCCGAAGAGCTCTTCGTGCAACTTCTCACCGTCCCGCAAGCCGGTGTAGACGATCGGGGTGAAGCTCCTCGCAATCTCCATCAGCTGCCGGGCGACGTCCACAATGCGGACCGGGCTGCCCATGTCGAGCACCAGCGCCTCGCCGCAGCTTCCGATCGCGGCAGCCTGGATCACCAGCTCCACAGCCTCAGGGATCATCATGAAGAACCGCGACACGTCGGGGTGGGTGATCGTCAGCGGCCGACCAGCCGCGATCTGCTCGGCAAACGTCGTGAGCACGGAGCCACGACTGCCGAGGACATTGCCGAAGCGCACGGACAGGAAGGCCCCGTGCGAGCCCGGGGACGAACTCGCCACCAGCAACTCGCCGATCCGCTTGGAGCGGCCCAGAACGCTGACCGGATTGGCCGCTTTGTCGGTCGAGATGTTGACGAACCGCTCGACACCGCAGGCCAGTGCCGCATCGAGAACATGCTGGGTACCGAGCACGTTGGTCTTCCAGGCTTCCTCCGGGTACTGCTGCAGCATCGGCAGGTGTTTGAGGGCCGCGGCGTGGAACACGACCTCGGGCCGTCTGGACATGAACAACCGGTGAACGGTGCAGGCGTCCCGGATGTCGGCCAGGACGAGGTCGCGCGAGTCGAGCAGGGCACGGCCGCGGATCGACAGCTCGACGGCATGCAGAGCGGATTCGTCACGGTCCAGCATCATCAGCTCAGCCGGCTCGAAGCGATGGATCTGGCGGCACAGCTCGGACCCGATAGAGCCGCCCGCTCCCGTCACCAGGACTCGCTTGCCGCGCAGGTATCCCGCGATCGCAGCGACATCGGTGTCCACCGGCTGCCGTCCCAGCAGATCGCGGAAATTCATGTCGCGAAGGTCGGATGCGCCGACCCGTGGCCGGAACAGCTCCGCAAGCGGCGGCAGCACCTTGACTCCCAGGCCTGCGTCCGTCGCCTTTCGGGCCAGTTCCTTCCTGACCAAGGGGTCCACGCTGGGGACGGCGATGACGAGGAGCTCGGCAGTCGTTTCGGCTGCGACATCCGCGAGATCCGCTCGGCCGCCCCGCACTCGCACCCCGGCGATGCGGCGCCGGCGCAGGTCGGGATCATCGTCGAGCAGCGCCACCGGACGATAACCGCTCGCCGGGTCGAGCCGCATCGACCGGACAAGCTGCCGGCCGGCGTCACCGGCCCCGAAGACGATCACCCGCCGGCTCCCGGTCACGACGGACCGGGCTGGGCGTTCCACCCGGAGCCGAAGGACGAGCCGGGCGGCGACGGACAACGCGAGCATGATCAGAGTCGCGATCAGCGGAACTGAACGCGGCACGATCGGTTGCGGCTGCGAAAACTGGTACCCGAACTGCACAGCGCCCACCGCCACGGCGACGAGGGCGAGGTTGCACGCTTGCTCCACGCTGCCGAGGTAGTACCGCCCCCGATAGGAGCCGATGACCGCGCCCAGCACCCACTGGGCGAGGACTGCGACAGCCGCGATGTGTAGCGTGCCGGCTACATCGATCTGAGCGGTGTCCCAGTCGTACCGCAACCAGCTGGCGGTGCCCAGCGCCACCACCCAAGCGGTCCCGTCCAGCAGCAGGATGCCGGAACTTCGAATTGTTCGTTGCCACCGCCGGTATGCGAATGGATACAACTCGTTCCCCCCAGGGTCGATGCCTTTCGCTATACCGAAGATGTCGAGAAGAGACGTGGTGGCGTTAATCCGACCTATAAATGCGCCACGATCGGTGCGGTTCGAATGGGGTTCCGAAACTCGTAGCTGTTCGGCACGCGCGGGGTCGCCCGGCAGCACATCACCACCCGTCCGCCGGGTAGCGAGGCGGGGGCCCCGCAACGAGGTGATGTGCACGATGCTTATGCCCGTTCGGCCCGTGCGTCGCTGTTCTCTTCCGCCGGCCGGTCGTTCAGGGGATCCGGCGAGAGTTCGGGGTCGACCGGGGTGGGGACTACTATTATACGAGTTCCAGGCTGTGCGAGCCCGGGCTTCGCACGTTCCTGTGGGGCGACCGGTATAGTCCACCGGGGAACCACGTTCAAAATCGTGCCGATCACGCTGGCGGACACCATGTGAAAGGTCTCCAGTGCTCCCCGCAGTTCCCTCCGTCCAGTTTTACCGCGCTGGACAACGACGATGACGCCGGCACACAACCGACTGAGCGCGACCGCATCGCTGACCGGAGCAAGCGGTGGTGTATCGAGTACGACCACATCATATTTCCCCGCCAGTTCAGCCAGCAGGCGCTGCATTCTTTCGGATGCCACAAGTTCGCCCGGATTCGACGGCAGCGGACCTCCGGCGAGCACGTCGAGAAACCCCTCACGGCCCCACGGCCGGAGCGCGGATTCCAGCTTCGCCCGGTCTTCGAGCACATCGCTCAAACCGACGGTGGAGTTTTCTCCCGCCCGGTTCATGCCCAGGACGCCGGGCACCGTGGCGTGCCGCAGATCGCAGTCGACCAGCACCACGGTCCGCTGAGTCCGGGCCAGCACGACGGCCAGATTGCAGGCGGTCACAGTCCTGCCGTCGCCATGGGCCAGGCTGACTACGGCCACGACCTTCCCCTGTCCGGTGCCCGTCTCGAGGCCCGTCAGGTGGGTGATACGACGGTAGGCCTCCGCCCGCCGGCCGCCCGGTTGGTCCACGACGGCGAGTGGCTCGGTATCATCCCCCCGATCGGCGCCCACCACTCCCAGCACCGTGCATCCGGTCGCATCCGTCAGGTCGCGGACCGATCGGATCGGCATTCTCGCGGCGTTCAAGGCGAGGGCGCCCCCCAGCCCCGCAAGCAGCCCGACTATCCCCCCGAGTGCGAGATTCACTACCAGGACCGGCGAAACGGATACGTCGGAGAAGGTGGCGGGCTGGACCACCCGGACAGCCAGCGACGGTCGGCTGGCCGGATCGATCGGCCGCTCCAAGCCATTGACCAGCGCGATGAATGACTGGCTCAGGGCATCGGCGATCCGCTGCGCTCTCTCCGGCGAGCCATCCGTCACGCGGGCCGTGATGAGCACGGTGTCCGGTTGCAGGGACACGGCCGTATGCGCGGCGAGTTCGACCGGGTTCAGGCCCAGCCCCAGACGCTTCACCACGTCGCCCGCGAGTTGTTCGCTCGTCAGCAGGGGCGTGTATGACTTGACCTTCTCCATCGCCAGCTGGATACCCTCATAGGCGGAATCACCCGAGGTCTGCTGCGGGGCCAACATCATAGTTACCTCGGAGGCGTAGCTCGGCGGCATTTCAGACGTGAGAGCGCCGGCGAGGATAAGTCCGAGCAGCAGGCCCGCAATGACGACATACCAGTACCACACGATGACCCGCAGATAGTTCCGGACTCCCACCTTCACCATCTTCCCTTCTTCCGCAGTGCCGGACCTCAACCGCGGGACCGCTCCCCGAATTGCACCGCGATGAGCCTGTCTGTCACGATGTGGTGCGCGGCCCGCTATCGTGGGGAGTCGGGCGCCAGGAATGCGGTATGCATTCATGCCACCGCCGGAGGTTCTCGGTCATCGACCGCACCCTTCAGGGTTGCCGGACCACACCTCGGCCGTCGGAAGCCCCCCGCTGCCGACCCCGCCACCGCTGATCACACGGGGGACGGTGCGTGCCAGGATCTGTAAGTCCAGCCAGAACGACCAGCGCTGAACGTACCAGAGGTCGCACGCGAACTTCTCCTCCCATCTCAGCGAGTTCCGGCCGTTCACCTGGGCCCAGCCGGTGATGCCTGGCCGCACTTCATGGCGTCGAGCCTGCTCATGGGTGTAAAGCGGTAGGTACTCCATCAGCAACGGACGTGGCCCGACGAGACTGAGATCCCCCCGGATTACGTTCACCAATTGCGGCAACTCGTCGAGGCTGCTCTTGCGGAGCATCCCGCCAAGCCAGGTCATTCGCTCCGCATCGGTGTGCGCCTCCGCCGGTGATCGCGGTGGGCGCATGGTGCGGAACTTGATGAGCTCGAACGGCCTGCCCTGATATCCGGGCCTGAGCTGCCGGAAGAATACCGGGCTGCCCATCGCCACCCGAATGGTCGAGGCGACCACCGCGATCAGTGGGGACAGCAGCACCAGTAAGGTGAACGCTACCGCGACGTCGAGCGACCGCTTCGCCGCGAGTGCCACTCGGCGCTCCCATGGCCGCGCGGGCGTCGATGAGGTGACCGGTGATCGTCTCATCCGGTGGCCACCTCGCATACCCTCCGCACCGCGGTGGCCACGTCAGCGACGTCGCGATCGTCGAGCGACGGATGCACGGGCAGAGTGAGCGATGTCCTCCCGAGCTCGGCCGCTACCGGCAGCGGCTGACACGGTCGCCCCACCGCGTCGAACGCCCGTTCCCGGTAGATCTCGGTACAACCGCCGTGCTGGCACGGGACGCCCTCCGCGCAGATCGCCGCTACCACCCGGTCGCGATCCCAGCCCGGTCGCAGGTGGGCCGGTCGCAGGTGCACATAGAACCGGTAGAACGCGTGCTGGACGTCAGCCGGTATGTCGGGCAGCCGCACTGCGGGCAGTTCGGACAACGCAGTGCGCAGGGTGTCGGCATGTTCCCGTCTCCGGGATACCCACCGATCCAGCTTGCCGAGCTGGCTCCGTCCGACCGCTGCTTGAATCTCGGTCATCCGCGCATTGGTGCCGAAGCTGTCGTGCAACCAGCGGAATCCGGGCGAGTGCGCACGCTCGAACGTGGACTGGTAACTCTTGCCGTGGTCCTTGTACTCCCAGCAGCGCCGCCACAGGCCCTTCTCCGCAGTCGTGACAGCCCCGCCCTCGCCCGCAGTGGTCATGATCTTGTCTTGGCAAAAGGACCAGGCCGCGATGTCACCGAACGTTCCGACCCCGTGCCCGCCGCGGGCAGCGCCGTGGGCCTGGGCGCAGTCTTCGACCACCCGCAACCCGCGCCGTCTCGCCAGCTCCATCAGGGGCCACATGTCGGCCGGGTAGCCGGCGAGATGGACGGGGACCACGGCCATGGTGCGGGCGCTGATCGCCGGTTCGACGGACTCCGCCGTGAGGCACTGCGAGTCCCGGTCCACGTCGACGACGACGGGCCGCGCACCGCACGCGACCACCGCGCTCGCCGTGGCAATAAAGCTGGCTGAAGGAACGATGACCTCACTGCCCGTTGTGACGCCGACGGCGCGCAGCGCGATCTCGAGAGCCAGAGTTCCGTTGGCGAGCGCTACCGCGTACGGAGATCCCACCCGATCCGCGAACTCGTGCTCAAAGGCACGGCCGTGCTCACCAGTCCAGTAATTGACCTTCCGTGACCGGAGCACCTCGACAACCACCTCGAGCTCAGCCTCGTCAAAATACGGCCACCCTGGCATCGGCCGCGTACGTATGGGCTGGCCACCGTCTACCGCGAGCCGGTGTGACCCCGCCAATATCGTGCTCATATGGACCAACCCTCGGCGCACACTCCATGTATCGAAAGCGGTTCCGACAGTAGTGCTTCGATCATTATCCCCCCCTCGGCCACATGATCCAGGAACGACACTACATAGTTCGGGGGCCAACAGGTCGAAATTCACCATCTAGTGTGCTGAGACTTCCATTGAGCGGGCCCGCGATGATATTCACTTATCCAGCGTCGCACCATGCGTACCGCCTGGATGGACAGGTCGGCGACTCCGCTATACCGACCGTTGGTCAGGTCAGGAAAATTCGACCGATGATGAAGGAATCGGCACCGTGACAGTCCGTATAGAGCTCCTTCCCGACCGTGGATTTGCGGCTAACGCTCAGGAGTTTTTCCGCAGCCCGCAATTCCTGCGGGGCGAGGGCGTCTCACACTCCTTGATAGTGGAAAACACGCGGGGCCGCGCCACGATACCGGTCCTGCTACGGGATATTCCGGGAAGCGGTGTCGATGCCATCTCCCCTTATGGGTACCCGGGCGGCTCGGTAGAGGGCGAGCCACCTGATCCCACCGATGCGGACTGGTCGGCGACCGGACTCGTCAGCCTGTTCGTCCGGGACCGGGTCGGTAGGCCGACATTGCAGGGAGGAACTGCGCGCTCACGCCTGCTCCTGCACGACCCGGCACGTCCCCGCAAGATGAGTGAGACCTTCAGCTACCAGGTGCGCCGTAATGGACGGAACGGCTACACCACCGAACTGATTCCCGGTCAGGACGTTGACACAGACACGCTCACCGGGTTCGCGGACGCCTACCGCGAGACCATGAACCGCGCCAACGCCGAGGCCCGTTACTTCTTCCCCACAGAATACCTCCGCGACTGCCTCGACTTCGAGCAGTCGTGGCTCACCGTTGTCTGGACGCCGGGCCATGAGATGGCCGCCGGGACGATATCGGTCATCAGTGACGGAATTCTCCACTACTACCTTGGGGCCACGGCGGACCGTCATCGTGCCGCTTCTCCGGGAAAAAACGGTTTCAACCGCCTCCTCGACCTGTCCGATGAATTGGGTACACCGTTGAATCTCGGCGGCGGACTGGCTCCGGGGGATGGTCTCGAGGCGTTCAAATACGGGTTTTCCAACACCGAAAACGTGTTCGTTACCCATGAGGTGGTGTGTGACGCTGAGGCCTACGCAGAGCTCTCGCACAGCAGTGCCGCGCACGGAACTTTCTTTCCCGCCTACCGCGCTCCAACACCGGGGTAACGCCGACGATGCACCGGGTCGCCTGGTCAATCAGTCGGGATGGTGCGCAGCAGATCGCGCAAGCCCTCGGCGTCGACCAGATCCGTCAGTGGCAATGTACGATTCTGGCGTACATAGTGGAATGCGGCGCGTACGCGTTCCGGTGGCACACCGCACAGCGCTGACCAGGCGAGCCGGTAGGCAGCGAGCTGCACGCTGACCGCATGATGGTGCTCAGGAGCGGGCACCCGGCCGGTCTTCCAATCGACCACTGTCCAGCCGCCGTCGCGGTCGGCGAAGACCGCGTCCATCCTGCCGCGCAGGCCCACCCCGTCGACCACGGTCTCGAACGGCACCTCCACCTCGTGCGGAGTACGCGCGGCCCACTCGCTGGCCAGAAACGCCTCCTGCAGCGCGGTGAGCTCACTGTCCGGCGCGGCCCCCTCGTCGGCGGCGCCGGGCAGTTCGTCGAGGTCGATCAGCCGGGTGGAACCGAACCGGCGCTCCAGCCAGGCGTGAAACGCGGTGCCCCGGCGCGCCAGCGGGTTCGGTGGGTAGGGCAGTGGCCGGCGCAGCCGCTGCGCCAGTGCCGCCGGGTCGGCGGCCAGCTCAACGAGCTGGCTGACCGACAGGTGCCCGGGCAGCCTGACCTGCTGGCGGCCCCGGCGAGCCGCGCGCTCGGCGAGCAGCACGTCGATCTCCCGCTGCCAGCCCTCCGGGTCTGCGACCCGTGAGTGGCGATGCGAGTCATAGCTCGCATCGCCACTCACGGGTCCTAGACCGGGCAGGGGGGGCTGATCGTCGGGCGAGGGCTGGGCCAGCGCGTCGCGCACCATCCGGGCCCCGTCCGCGACCCCGTCCCGGCGTTCCCCCAAGGGATCGACCGGCCAGGACACCTGACGCGGGGTGCGCTCCAGCGGATTCGGCTCACCCTCGGCAGGCGCCGGAGCCCAGTGGTCGATCACCCTTGCGGCGTCGTGGATCTCGAGCAGGAAGTCCGACGGTGTCCTGGGCGCGGTCCCGGTCTCGCCCCAGTGGTGACCGCTGACCAGCAGGGTGCGCTCGGCGCGGGTCAGCGCCACGTAGAGCAGGCGCCGCTCCTCGATCAGCCGTCGCTCGTCGAACGCCGCCTCGTGGGTCGCCAGCAGCTCCGCGAGTTCCTTCTGGTCGGCACCGGGGGGCAGCGCGAAGCCGGGCAGGTCGGCCCGGTCACCACGCAGGACCACCGGCAGCTCGGTGACCGACCGCAGCCACGAGGAGCTCTTCTTCGCCGCGGGGAACACCCCGTCCACCAGATGCGGGACCGCCACGACCTCCCATTCCAGCCCCTTGGCCGCGTGCACGGTGAGCACCTGGACCCGGTCCCCGGCGACCTCGACGTCACCGGGCAGCAGACCGTCCTCGGCCTCCTCCGCGGTGGCGAGGTAGTCCAGCAGTGCGGGCAGACCGGCCATCGGGTTGGCCACCGCGAAGTCGGCCACCACGTCGGCGAAGGCGTCGAGCTGGGCCCGGCCCACCGGTCCGGGGCGAGCCAGTGACTCGACATCCAGCAGCAGGGTCCGCTCCGCGTCGGCGACCAGGTCGGTCAGCGGCTGGACGATCCGGCGGCGCAGCGCCCGCAGGTCGTCAGCCAGCCCGGCCAGGCGCTGATAACCCAGCGCTGAGTAGTACTCCGGCTCGCCGGGGGAGTCCAGCGCGTCGGCCAGGCCGGCCTGCTCGGCATGCTCCCCGGGCAGCTCGCCGGGCAGCGCGGCCAGCACCTCCTCGGCGGCGGCGCCCGGTCGCACCGGGGCGCGCCGGTCCAGCGCCAGCTCCCGGGCCCGGCGCCACAACTGGGCCAGGTCGGCAGCGCCGATCCGCCAGCGGGCACCGGTGAGCAGCCGCACCGCCGCGGTGCCCGCCAGCGGATCGACCAGCAGCCGCAGCACGCTGACCAGGTCGCGCACCTCGGGGGTGTCCAGCAAGCCGCCCAGCCCCACCACCTCAACGGGCACGTCGCGGGCCCGCAGCGCCGCGGCCAGCGCCGCCATGTCGGCCCGGCGGCGCACCAGTACGGCGGCGGTCGGCGGAGCACCCCGGTCGGCCACCGCCCCGTGCCAGCGATCGGCCACTGCGGCGGCGACCCAGCCGATCTCGGACCTGATGTCGGGCAGCAACGCGCAGCGCACCTCACCGGCCGTCGCGTCGTCCCGGCAGCGCAGCTCGCCGACCCGCACCGACCGGCTGCGGAGCGCACCGGAGATCGCGTTGGCCACGGTGAGCACGTCCGGCGGGTTGCGGAAGCTGGTGAGCAGCCCCCGGGTCGGCGCCGGCGCCCCGTCCGGGCGGGGGAAGTCGGTGGTGAACCGGGGCAGGTTGGCCGCCGATGCACCGCGCCAGCCGTAGATCGACTGGCAGGGGTCGCCCACCGCGGTGACCGAAAGACCCGCGCCGCGCAGCAGCGCGCGCAGCAGCACCCGCTGCGCGTGCCCGGTGTCCTGGTACTCGTCGAGCAGCACCGCGCCGAACCTGCCCCGCTCGGCCACCCCCACCTCCGGGTGGTCCTGGGCGAGCCGGGCCGCGATACCCATCTGGTCACCGAAATCGAGCACCGCCTCGCGCCGCTTGAGCTCGAGATAGCGCGCCACCAGGGGCAGGATTGCCAGCCGTGCCCGCTGCCGCTCCACCACCGGCCTGAGGTCGGCGCGCAACGCGCCGCGCTGGCGCGGGCCGGGGGGCGCCGTGGTCAGACCGGTGAGCACCGCTTCGGTGCAGGCCCGCAGCTCGTCGGGCTCGCGCAGGTGCTCGGCGAGCTGCCCGGCCAGCCCGAGCACCCACCCGGTGACGGTGTGCGGCACCTTCCCGTCCAGGTCCAGATCGGGTTCCCAGCCCGCGGTCACCCGGTGCGCGAGCTGCCAGGCACCGGTCTCGGTGAGCAGCCGGGCGCCGGGATCGGTGGGCAGCCGCAGCGCGTGCTCGGTGACCAGCCGTCCGGCGTAGGCGTGGTAGGTCAGCACGGTGGCCTCGCCGGCCAGTACCGCCGCGCGACGCCCCCCGGTGGGGTCCAGCCGGTTCAGCACCCTCGATCCGGCGAGCCGTCGCAGCCGGGCGCGGATGCGCTCGGCGAGCTGTGCAGCCGCCTTGCGGGTGAACGTCAGGCCGAGCACACCGTCCGGGGTGAGGTAACCGTTGGCGACCAGCCACACCACCCGGGCGGCCATCGTCTCGGTCTTGCCCGACCCGGCACCCGCGACCACCAGCAGCGGCTCCGCCGGGTCAGCGGCGATCACCTCGGCCTGCTCCGCGGTGGGCGCGGGCAGGCCCAGCTCCACGGCCAGCTCGGACGGCCCGATCGCGGTGCGGACCGCGGGCAGCTCCGTGATGGTCATCCGGTCACCTGCCGTCCGGAGTCCTGCAGCGGGCACGCCGGGCGGGCGGGGCAGCGCTGGCAGTCACCGTTCTCCATGGCGTCGAACGCCGGGCCCGCGGTGCGCAGCGCCGCCGCGCGCACCACCGCCAGCCAGCGCGCGACGGCCGGGGCATCCAGCGCCGCCTGGCTGCGCTGCACCGTGGCGGGGGTGCGGGCGGAGACCTGGACGAGGTGGGCGCCCCCGGGCTCGGCGGCCAGGCCGTGCCGGGTGAACGCACCGTGCGCGGCGGCCAGCTGGTAGGTCGCCAGCTGGGCGTGCTCCTCGGCGGCCTCCTTACTGATCGGGGTCTTGCCGGTTTTCACGTCCACGATCACCGGACGGTCCTGCCGGTCCCGTTCCAGCCGGTCCACCCGGCCGCGCAGCACCACCTCCGTGCCGTCCCCGGCCGGGGGCAGCCGCACCTCGACCGGCTGCTCACAGCCGACCTCGGTGAGCTCACCCCGGGTGGCCGTCCACCAGTCGCGGAAGGTCTGCACCATCTGGCGCACCCGGGCCTGCTCGGTGCGCGAGTACCACGGGGCGCCCGCGTCGACACCGGTCCACGCACCGGCCAGCGCGTCCTCGATCTGTTCGTCGGTCGCTCCGGCCGCAGCCGCCTGGATCAGCCCGTGCACCAGCGATCCGGTGACCGCGGGCAGCGCCCGGACGTCCTCGCCGCCATGCCGGGTGAGCAGCCAGCGCAGCGGGCAACTCGACACCAGCTCGACCACCGACGGCGACACCTGGGCCGGCTCACCCTCGGTCCGCAGCGGAGCGTCGCTGGACGGCGGTCCGAGGCCATACCAGCTGGCGGGATGCGCTCCCGGCACTCCGGCCGCGGCCAGCCGGGCCAGACCGGCCGCCGCCCGGCGGCGTCCCGCCCGGTCCTGCTCCGGGTCACAGCACACCCGGCGTAGTTCGGCGACCAGCTCGGGCAGGCTCAGGCCGCGGCTGCGCGTCGCCACCGGCCGCTCCTCGAGCGCGGTGTCCGTACCGGCCAACTCGTCGAGGAACCGGGAGGGCTGTTCGTCCTCGCCACGCACCGCGCTGACCAGCAGCCGGCGCCGGGCACGGCTGGCCGCGACCAGCAGCAGCCGCCGCTCCTCGGCCAGCAGCGGCGCGGTGCGCGAGACGGTGGCGGCCTCGGTGTCCGTGGTGACGACGCCCGCGATCAGGTCGACCAGGTGCTCGACGCCCAGCAGCGAACCGCGCAGCCGCAGATCGGGCCAGCTGCCCTCCTGCACCCCGGTCACCGCGACCACCTCCCATTCCCGGCCCGCGGCGGCGTGCGCGGTGAGCACCACGACCGCCTCCCCCTGCGGGGAGCGCGGGGCCAGCGAATCCCCGGCGATCTGCTGCCCGGCCACGTAGTCGCAGAAGCCGAGCACTCCGGCCGGGCCACCGTCGGCGCCGGGGAGCCGGTCGGCGTACCGGGCCGCGGCGTCGAACAGCGCCACCACCGCATCGAGATCCCGGTCGGCCTGGGCGCCGGCCGAGCCGGCCCGCATCGCCACCGCAGCCCAGCGTTGCTCCAGCTCACTGGCCTGCCAGAGCTGCCACAACACCTGCTCGGCGCTGCCACCGTTGCGGGCCGCGCGAGCCGCGGTTGCCAGCAGCCCCGCGATCCGCCGGGCCGGTGCGGCGATCTGGTCCTCGATCGCGGCGAGCGGGTCCGGTTCGTCGTCGAGCGCCTGGCGCAGCACGTCGACCAGCAGGTCCGAGCTGCTGCGCGCACCCCCCGCGGCGATCTCCAGGCGCCGCAGTTCGCGGCGCAGCCTGCGCAGCGCCAGTGGATCGGCCCCACCCAGTGGAGAGGCGAGCAACGCGGCCGCGCTCTCCTCGTCGAGCGCGTCGAGATCGGCGGCACAGCGCAGCAAGGTCAGCAACGGCAGCACCGCGCCGTGCCGGGCCACCGGCAGCTCGTCGCGGGGCACCGCCACCGGTACTCCCGCGGCGAGCAACGCCCGGCGCAGCACCGGCAGCGCTCGCTCGGTGGACCGCACCACCACCGCCATCTCGCGCCACGGCACCCCGTCCAGCAAATGCGCCCGGCGGAACCGGTCAGCGACCCACGACGCCTCCGCCGCGCCCGTCCGGAACACCTGCACACCCACCTCCCCCGGCGTGTCCTGCACCCCTCCGGGCGTGTCCTGCGCTCCCCCGGGCGTGTCGCGCACCGGTGCACGCAACTCCGACCGCAGGCCGGGCAGCCGGGCGGCCAGCCGGGACACCGCAGCCCGCACCTCAGGTGCCATCCGGTGGTCGGTGCTCAGCCGGACCAGCGGGGTGCCGTCGGTCGTGAGCAACCCGGGATCGGCACCACGAAAGGAGAACACCGTCTGGTCCGGATCACCCAGTAGCAACAGCTCGACCGCGCCCGCACCGAGCAGGGTGATCAGCCGAGCCTGCTGCGGATCGAGATGCTGGGCGTCATCGACGACCAGATGCCGCACCCGGGCCCGCTCCCGGCGCAACGTCTCGGGGTCGGTGTCGAGCACCAGCAGCGCCGAGGAGACCAACTCGGCGGCATCGAGCGCGGGTGAGGTGGCCTGCGGCGCGATCGTGCCCACGGACCCACGCAGCAGCATCACCTGTTCGTAGCTGCGGAAGAACTTCCCGGCCGCCACCCACTCCGCACGGTCGGCAGCCCGGCCCAGCGCGATGAGATCCTCCGGGCCCAGGCCGCGTTCCGCCGCGCGCATCAGCAGATCCCGCAGCTCGGCGGCGAAGGCGGACAGACCCAGGGCCGGACGCAACCGCGACGGCCAGGTCCGTGCTCCGGCCTCCAGGTCACCGGCCAGTAATTCGCGCACCACGACGTCCTGTTCGGGACCGGACAGCAACCGGGGCGGGGGCAGCTCGTCGCGGGCGGCCTGCAGCCGCAGCAACGCGAAGGCGTACGAGTGCACGGTGCGCACCAGCGGTTCCCGCACGGTGGGCGAGGCACCGCCCGCCGCGAGCTGCTCGATGATGCGTTCCCGCAGGTCACCTGCTGCGCGACGGCTACTGGTGAGCACCAGCACCTGCTCGGGGTCCACCCCGCGACGCAACACCCGGTCGGCCACCGTGTGCGCGACCAGCGTGGTCTTCCCCGTCCCCGGCCCACCCAGTACCCGCAGCGGACCACCAGGGTGATCCAGCACCAGCCGGGCCGCCTCGTCAGGTTCCCCCGCGGCTTCCCGAGCGGCGCGGGACCCCGAAGGTCCGGCACGAACCAAGACAGGCACGCCGCGCATGCAATCACGCCGCACCGCGCGCCCGGTGGCAGGACACGCAGTGCCATCACATGCTTCACCCCACTGGCCCCGGCCGGGCCGTCGTGCTGAATAGGGTGCTCGCACCAGCGCGTAGGGGGCAGTGCGGGCGAGTCCCTGATCGCGACCCGACTCTCCGGCTTCTGGAGTGCTGCTGTACTGGACGACGAGATGCTGGAACGAGTGCGGCAGGTGGTGGCCGCCATCCCGCCGGGCTCGGTGCTGGCGTACGGGGACGTCGCCGCTCACGCCGGGCTGCCCGGCCGGGCCCGGCTGGTGGGCCGGATCCTCGCCGAGGACGGTTCCGACCTGCCGTGGCACCGGGTACTGCGCGCCGACGGCACCCCGGCCGCCCACCTGGCCGCCGAGCAACTGACCCGGCTCCGCGCCGAGGGTGTGCTCGCCCGCAACGGGCGGGTCGACATGCGCCGCTACCGCGACAGTTAGGCGCTGCGCAGCACCACACCCTGCTCGGCGAGCTCGGCGAGCCGGTCCACCACCGCGGGATGTGTGCCCAGCGGTGCGGCCAGTACGTCGGCACTGGCGTCGGCCAGACCGCGGTGGAACAACCCCGGGGCAAGCAGCCATGAGGCGACCGCCACCCGGGAATCCCCGGCCGCGCGAAGCCGGGTGATCAGCGGCGCCACCCGGGGTGTTCCGGTGGCCACGAACCCGACCTGGACCCGGCGATCCACCAGGGCGGACAGCGCCGCCGCTGCGACCCGGACGTCGGCAACCGCCCGCGAATCCGACGAACCCGCGGCGGCCAGCACCACCGCGTCACCCGGGCGCCAGCCCGCCGCACGCAACCGATCCCGCATCGCGATCACCAGCAACGGGTCCGGCCCGAGCGCGGCGGTGACCGTGACGTCCCGGCGGCCGGTGGCGGCGACCTCCCTCGGCACGTCGGCCCGAACGTGGTAGCCCGAGGTCAGGAAGGCCGGAACGACGGTGACCGGGCCGGGCACGTCGGCGACCACCTCGCGCACCTTTGGCCCGAGCACGTCGACGAAGGCGAGCATCACCGGCCTGCCCGCCATCCGGATGCGCAGCACGTCCGCCAGCCGGCGAGCCACCGCGACGCCGGCGGGATCCCGCGTGCCGTGCGCGGCCAGCACCACCGTCACCGGCAGTCCCCGGGCTCCAGTGCCAGCCGGTAACCACGCTTGACCACGGTCTGCACCAACCGGGAGTTCCCCAGCGCGGCCCGCAGCCGGGCCACCGCGGTCTCCACCGCGTGCTCGTCGTCGCCCGCCGCGGGCATCACCGCCAGTAGCTCGGCCCGCGGCACGACCCGCCCGGGACGCACCGCCAGCAGGCGCAGCAGGGCCATCGGAGTCGGCGGCACCGGGCACAACTTCCCGTCCACCACGACGGCCTGCCCGCGCAGCTCCAGCAGGTGACCCGCGACCGGCCAGCGCGGCGCCCGGCCGGGCAGCGCGTCGGTCATGGTCCGCACCAGGGCACCGATCCGGGAACGCTCCGGCTGCACGGTGGGAACGTCGCGCGCCACCAGCGGCCCCGCGGTCACCGGGCCGACGCAGGCGGCCAGCACGTCCCGGCGCAGGTGCCCGAGCAACGGCTCCAGCACGCCGAGCTCGTCGGCTCGGCTGAGCATGCTCGCCGCCGCGGGTGCGCTGGTGAAGCTCACCGCGTCGACCCCACGGTCCAGGACGCCCGCGATCAGCCGATCGAGTGGCGCGAGATCCTCGGGCGGCACCCAGCGGTAGACCGGTACCTGCACCACCTGCGCGCCCGCGCAGCGCAGTGCGTCGACGAAGTCCGGCAGCGGCTCGCCGTGCAGCTGCACCGCGATCCGCACCCCCTCCAGGTCGCCGGCCTCTCCGGCCAGGAGGTGCTCCAGCACTTCCGCCGAGGACTCCGAAGCCGGTGACCAGGCATCGACCAGACCGGCCGCCCGGACCGCTCCACGAGCCTTGGGACCGCGGGCCAGCAGGGTGGCGCGACGCAGCGCCGTGATCAGCTCCTCGGCCAGCCCCCATCCGTCGGCAGCCTCCACCCAGCCCCGGAACCCGATACCCGTGGTGACCACCACCACATCGGGTGGGCGGCTGATCAACTGCTCCGTGGCGGCGTGCAGCTCGGCGTCGTCGGCCAGTGGCACGATCCGGATCGCCGGGGCGTACAACACCTCGGCACCCCGGCGGACCAGCAGCGCGCCCAGCTCGTCGGCTCGTCGCGCCGCGGTGACGCCGATGGTGAACCCGGCCAGCGGCAGCAGTTCAGCGCCGCGGGCGATCGATTGCGCAGCGGTCATATCTCCGCCTCCGCGGGAGAAAGTACGTCGGCGGTCATATTTCCGCCTCCGCGGGACAAAGTACGTCGGCGGTCATGGTGATCCGACCTCCACTACACCGTCGACCACGCGGACCGGGTATGTCGGCACCGAGATCTCCGGGTCGTCCAGACACCCGCCGGTGGCCAACTCGAACACCTGCTTGTAGATCGGCGACGCCACTGTCGCCCGACCCGCCCGATCTCCCACGATGCCTCTGGACAGTACCGAGGCACGGCTGAACGGATCGATATTGGACAACGCATGTAACGCGCCGTCATGGGTACGAAACACAGCGACCGGTTCCCCGTCGACCAGCGCCGCCACCCCGCGTTCCGGGATCAGATCGTCGTAGTGGCACACCGACGTCCACTGCTCCCGCACCTGAGCGGTCACATCGCCACCTCCGCCCATGGGGTCGAGACGATGCCGCGAAGGACATCGGTGGTCACCGGACCACCTCCAGCTTCGGCCCGGCGATCACGACCGGCTGGCCGGGCTTGCGGCCCGCGGGCGTCGGCTGGCCCCGCTCCTGGACGAACTCGATGGTCGGGTCGGGCGTACCGGGGGCGTTGACGAAGGAGGTGAACCGGGCCAGCTTGTCCGGGTCCTCCAGTACCCCGCGCCACTCGTCGGCGTAGTCCGCGACATGCGCCGCCATCGCGGCATCGAGTTCCGCGCAGATGCCGAGCGAGTCGTGCACGATCACGTCCCGCAGGTGGTCCAGGCCACCGTCCAGTTCCTCCAGCCACGGCGCGGTGCGCTGCAGCCGGTCGGCGGTACGCACATAGAACATCAGGAAACGGTCGATCGTGCGCACCAGCGCCTCGGTGTCCACATCGGAGATGAGCAGGTCGGCGTGCCGGGGCCGGAAGCCGCCGTTGCCGCCGACGTAGAGGTTCCAGCCGGTCTCGGTGGCGATCACCCCGAAGTCCTTGCTGCGCGCCTCGGCGCACTCCCGTGCGCACCCGGAGACCGCGGACTTGAGCTTGTGCGGGGCACGCAGCCCCCGGTAGCGCAGCTCCAGCGCGATGGCCATGCCCACCGAATCCTGCACCCCGTAGCGGCACCAGTCCGTGCCGACGCAGGACTTCACGGTGCGCAGCGCCTTGCCGTACGCGTGCCCGGACTCGAAACCGGCATCCACCAGCCGGCGCCAGATCGCGGGCAGCTGCTCCACCCGGGCGCCGAACAGGTCGATCCGCTGCCCACCGGTGATCTTGGTGTAGAGCCCGAAGTCCCGGGCCACCTCGCCGAGCACGATGAGCTTCTCCGGGGTGATCTCACCGCCGGGGACCCGAGGTACCACCGAATAGGTTCCGTTGCGTTGCAGGTTGGCCAGGAAGTGGTCGTTGGTGTCCTGCAAGGTGGCCTGCTCGCCGTCGAGGATGTGGCCGCGCGGCGACAACACACCAGACAGTGAGGCGAGGATCGAGGCCACCGCAGGCTTGCAGATGTCGCATCCACGCCCCTTTCCGTGCTTGGCGACCAGCTCGGAGAAGGTCCGCACCCGGGTGGCGGCGATGATCTCGTAGAGCTCCGCCCGGCTGTGCTCGAAGTGCTCGCACAGCGCCGTGGACAGCTCGACACCGTTGGTGGTGAGCAGCTTCGTCAGCATCGGCACGCACGACCCGCAGCCGGTGCCCGCCTTGGTGCACGCCTTGAGAGCGGGCACGTCGGTCGCACCGTCCGAGATCGCCGATCCGATCTCCGCGACGGTGACGGCGTGGCAGGAGCACACCTGGGCACCGTCGGGCAGGGCGCCGGCATCGAGCTCGCCACCGGACGGTGAGATCAGCGCACCGGGATCGGCGGGTAGCTCGGCGCCGACCAGCGCGCGCAGCGTGCCGTACGCCTCGGCGTCGCCCACCAGCACCCCGCCGAGCAGGGTCCGGGCATCGTCGGAGACGACGAGCTTGGCGTACCGGCCCGCGACGGGGTCGTTGTGCACCACTTCCAGTGCGCCCTCTGTCGTCGCCAGTGCGTCCCCGAAGCTGGCCACGTCCACCCCGAGCAACTTGAGTTTGGTCGACATGTCCGCGCCGGGGAAGGTGGCGCTGCCCCCGAGCAACCGGTCGGCGACCACCTCGGCCATCGCGTAGCCGGGCGCGACCAGCCCGTAGCAGCGGCCGTCGACCGCGGCGCACTCGCCGATCGCCCAGACGTGCTCGTCGGAGGTGCGGCAGCGGGTGTCGACGAGCACGCCACCGCGCTCACCGACCCGCAGCCCGGCGTCGCGGGCCAGCGTGTCCCGGGGGCGCACCCCGGCGGAGAACACCACCAGGTCGGTGTCGAGCTCGACGCCGCCGGACAGCCGGACCAGCAACCGGCCCCGATCGGCTTCGATGGCCTGGGTGGCATTGCCGCAGTGCACCCGCACCCCGAGGTCCTCGATGAACCGGCGCAGCAGCGCCCCGCCGCCCTCATCCACCTGCAGCGGCATCAACCGGGGGGCCATCTCGATCACGTGCGGGGAGAGCCCGAGCTGGCGCAGCGCATAGGCGGCCTCCAAGCCCAGCAGTCCGCCGCCGACCACCGCGCCGGAACGCCGCCCCGCCGCGGTGGTGTGCATGGCGCGCTCGGCGGCGGCCCGGATGCCGTCGAGGTCGTCCGGGGTGCGGTAGACGTAGACCCCGGGCAGGTCGTGGCCGGGTACCGGGGGCACGAACGGCGCCGACCCGGTGGCGAGCACCAGCGCGTCATAGGCCACCTGGTGCCCCGACGCGGTGCGCGCGACGCGGGCGTCGGGGTCGATCGCCACACACGGGTCACCGAGCCGCAGTTCCACCCGGTCGTCGTCGACGGCGGGGAGGGTGAGCTGATCGGCGTTCCAGGAGTCTACGTAGGAGGACAGCGCAACCCGGTCGTAGGCGGGTCTGCCCTCCTCCGCCAGCACCACGATCCGCCAGTGCCGCTGCGAGTCCCGGCCGATCAGGGCCTCCACCAGCCGGTGCCCGACCATGCCGTGCCCGGCTATCACAAGGGTACGCATCAAGCGGCTCCTTCCTCCCCGGCCACTTCCTTCCCGGACACCGCGGCGGGTCCGGGATCGGCCTCGTTCAGCCACGTGCAGAGCCCCTCGACGGCGTTCGCGCAGCTGCCACAGCCGGTGGTGGCCCTGGTGGCGGCGGCCAGCGCGGCCGGCTCCCGTGCGCCGTCGCTCCAGGCGGTGACCAGCTCGCCCTTGGTCACCCCGTTGCAGCGGCAGATCACCGCCCTGGCCGGCAGCTGGGCTGGCGAGTCGGTGACCGTGCTCGCGGTGGCACGGCCGAGCAGCAGCGCGAACCGGTCGGTGGGGACCGGTGCGCCGGAGTCGAAGAGCTGGATGACCGGCCCGGTCGCCTCCGGCAGCCCGAGCAGCACCGCGCCGGCCAGCCGGCCCGATCGCAGCGCCAATGCCCCGTACCGGCCGCGGGCGGCGTCGCTGAGGTGCACCAGCTCGGCATCCTCCGCGCCGATCTCACCCATCGCGGCGAGGTCCACGTCGCGGGCCTTGAGCCGGGTGACCAGGGACGATCCCGCGTATCGGGCGTGCGGGTCCGCCCCGGTGAGCAGGTCGGCCAGCACCTCGGCCTGCTCCCAGCACGGCCCGACCAGCCCGTAGCAGAACCCCCGGTGCTCGGCGCACTCACCGATGGCGTGCACCCGGGGCACCGAGGTGGCCATCCGGTCGTCGACGACGATGCCGCGGTTCACCTTGAGGCCGGCCCGCCGGGCCAGCCAGGTCTGTGGCGCGACGCCCGCGGAGACCACCACCCCCGCCACGTCCAGGGTCGTGCCGTCGGTCAGGGTCAGCACGCCCAGATCTGCGGCACCGGGCCCGGAACCGGGCTGCTGCCACGACTGGGCGGCCACGCCGAGCCGCAACCACACCCCCAGCCCAGCCAGCACACCGGCCAGCACCGCGCCGCCGCCCGCGTCGAGCTGGCGCTCCATCAGGTGACCGACCGGATGCACCACGGTGACGCCGACGCCGAGTCCGGCCAGCCCGCGGGCCGCCTCGACCCCGAGCAGCCCGCCGCCCACCACCGCCATCGGGCCGTGACCCGCCAGCTCGGTGATCCGCCTGCAGTCCTCGATGGTGCGGAACGCGACCACGCCGGGGGCGGGCGAGCCGTCCGGCTCGGCCAGGCCGTCGACCGGCGGGATCATGGCCCGCGAGCCGGTCGCCAGCACCAGATCGTCGTAGCTGCGCACCGACTCGTCGGCAAGGGTGATCCGGCGGGTCCGGGTGTCGATGCCCACGACCTGAGCCCCGAGCCGTACATCGACGCGGGCGTCGGCCAGTTCCACCGCTTCCGCGGTGCTCGCCCCGGCCAGAACCGAGGACAGCAGCACCCGGTTGTAGGCGGGGACCGGTTCCGCGCCGAGCACGGTCACCGGCAGATCGGGCCGGCGTCTGCGCAGCTCCTGGGACAGCCGGTGCCCGGCCATTCCATTGCCAACTATGACGATCATGGCTCGCTCCGCGAGCCCCGTGAGTGGTAATGCGAGTCGGAGCTCGCATCGCCACTCACGGGTTCCAGCCGGACGGCGCACACCTTGAACTCCGGCATCCGCGACACCGGGTCCAGCGCGGGGTTGGTCACCAGGTTCGCCCGCTGCTCGCCGGGGAAGTGGAAGGGCAGGAAGACGGTGTCGGCGCGCAGCGAGTCGTCGGTGCGGACGGTGGCCAGCACGCTGCCACGGCGACCCACCACGCGCGCCGGGGCGCCGTCGGTCACCCCGGCCGCGGCAGCGGTGTCCGGATGCACCTCGACGAAGGTCTCCGGGTCCGCCGCGGCCAACTCGGGCACCCGGCGGGTCTGCGCACCGGACTGGTAGTGCCCCAGCACTCGTCCGGTGGTGGCGCGCAGCGGGAACGCCGGGCTGACCTGCTCGGCCGGCCCGGTGTGCTCGACCACGATGAACCGGGCCCGGCCGTCGGGGTGGGCGAAGCGCTCGGCGAACAGCCTCGGGGTGCCGGGGTGGGGCGGATCGCCGGGTCCGGTGGCCGGGCACGGCCAGTGCAGCGCCTCTCCGGCGTCCAGCCGCTCCCAGCTGATCCCGGAGTAGTCGGCGGGCCCGCCCGCCGAGGCGGCCCGCAGCTCGGTGAACACCTCGGCGGGGTCGGCCGGGAACCGGGCGGCGGGCTGACCGAGGCGCACCGCGAGCCCGTGCAGCACGTCGAGATCGGAACGCACCCCCGGCGGCGGGTCCAGGGCACGGCGGCGACGCAGCACCCGGCCCTCCAGGTTGGTCATGGTGCCCTCCTCCTCGGCCCACTGGGTGACCGGCAGCACCACGTCGGCCATCTGCGCGGTCTCCGACGGCACCAGGTCGGCCACCACCAGCAGGTCCAGCGCGGCCAGCCGCTCGGTGATGTGCCCGGCATTCGGGGCCGAGACCACCGGGTTGGACCCGAATAACAACAGCACGCTGGGTCCGGTCGGCGTGCCCAGCACGTCGAGCAGTTCATAGGCCGAGCGCCCGACCCCGGGCAGCGTTTTCGGATCCACTCCCCAGACCCCGGCGACGTGCGCGCGGGCCGCCGGATCGTCGATGCGCCGGTACCCGGGCAGCTGGTCGGCCTTCTGGCCGTGCTCCCGGCCGCCCTGCCCGTTGCCCTGGCCGGTCACGCAGCCGTAGCCGCTGCCCGGAGTGCCCGGCAGGCCCAGCGCCAGTGCGAGATCGATGAACGCGCTGACCGTGGCGGTGCCGGTGGCGTGCTGTTCCACTCCCCGCCCGGTGAGCAGGTAGACCCCGCCGCCGCGCCGGTGCGCCCCGCCGAGCAACGCCGCCGCTCTGCGCAGCAGGCCCGCCCCGACTCCGCTGACCCGCTCCACCCGTTCCGGCCACCAGGCGGCGACGGCCCGGCGCATCTCGTCGAAACCGGTGGTGCGCGCCGCGATGTACGCCTCGTCGCACCACCCCTCGGCGATGACCACGTGCAGCAGGCCCAATGCCACCGCGAGGTCGGTGCCGGGTTCGGGCTGCAGGTGCAGCCCGCCATCGGCCAGTGCGCGGCTCGCGGTGGCGCAGCGGCGCGGGTCCAGCACGATGAGCTGGGCGGCGTCGAGGTGCCCGAGCATCGGCGGCATCGTCTCGGCGGTGTTCGCCCCGGCGAGCAGCACCACCTCGGCGTCGCCCAGGTCGGTCAGCGGGAACGGCATTCCCCGGTCGAGTCCGAACGCCCGCAGACCCGCCGCCGCGGCCGAGGACATGCAGAACCGGCCGTTGTAGTCGATCTGGGAGGTGCCCAGGGCGACCCGGGCGAACTTGCCGAGCTGGTAGGTCTTCTCGTTGGTCAGCCCGCCACCGCCGAACACCGCGACGGCATCCGGGCCGCCGCCGGCCTGTGCCCGGCGGATTCCGGTCGCCACCACGTCGAGCGCGTAGTCCCACGAGGCCGGCAGCAGTGCCCCGTCGTGGCGCACCAGCGGTGTGGTCAGCCGGTCCGGTGCCGTGAGCACCGCGGGTGCGGTCCAGCCCTTGCGGCACAACCCGCCCCGGTTGGTGGGGAAAGGGCGCGGCACCACCCGCACCCCGGTGCCGAGATCCGGGATGAGGGTGGTGCCGCATTGCAGGGCGCAATACGGGCAGTGTGTGTCGACCTGGTGATCGGCTGCCATCACTGCCATCCTCATCAACTCCAATGTCGTTCGAATGACCGGCCGATTACGCCGCCTCCATCGCGATCACATGCTGGGCGGGACGGTTACCGGGCCTGGTCAGACGCCCTCCAGCACCAGTTGCGGGCTGGTGGCGGCGGCTTCCACCCGCCGCAGATAAACCATCCAGGTGACTCCGGCGCAGACGACGTAGTAGGCGAGGAAGACGAAAAAGGCGATCACTCCGGACCCGGTCGACTGGAACGACTGCCGGAACGCGAGGTTGATGAAGAAGCCGCCGATCGCCCCGATCGCCGAGACCAGCCCGATCGTGGCTCCGGCCACTCGACGGGCCGTGGCCAGCGCGGTCGCCGCGTCCTCGCCCTGGGCGATGGCGTGGTTCGCCTTGGCGCGGAAGATGCTCGGGATCATCTTGTAGGTGGAACCGTTACCGATCCCGGTGAAAATGAACAGCGCGATGAAACCGATGGTGAACAAGGTCAGCGACTTGTCGACCGAGGCGACGATGACCACCACGGTCGAGACGCCCATGGTGATGAACGACCAGAAGGTCACCTTCGAGCCACCGACTCGGTCCGACAGCCAGCCACCGACCGGCCGGATCAGCGAGCCGAGCAGGGGGCCGATGAAGGTCACCGCGGCGGCCTGCAGCGGGGTGCGATGGAACTGGGTCTGCAGCACGAGGCCGAACGCGAAGCTGTATCCGATGAAGGAGCCGAACGTGCCGATGTAGAGGAAAGACATGATCCACAACTGCCGCTCCGCGAGGGCCTCCTTGGCCGCACCGGTGTCGTTGCGCACCGACGAGATGTTGTCCATGAAGACCACGGCGCACAGGGTCGCGACGACGATCAGCGGGATGTAGACACCGAGCAGCAGCCGGGGCGCCGACGTTCCGGCCAGCGCGATGATCAGCAAACCGACCAACTGGATGGCGGCCACGCCGATGTTGCCACCGCCCGCGTTGAGCCCGAGCGCGGTGCCCTTCAACCGTTCCGGGTAGAAGGTGTTGATGTTGGCCATCGACGAGGCGAAGTTGCCGCCCCCCACCCCGGCCAGCGTGGCGACCACCAGCAACGTGGTGAAGGAGACGCCCGGCTGCAGAATGACGGCCGCCGCGACGGAGGGCACCAGGAGCAGCCCCGCGCTGACGATCGTCCAGTTGCGCCCGCCGAACTTGGCCACCGCGAAGGTGTAGGGCACCCGGAGCAGCGAACCGGCCAGGTTGGGCAGCGCCACCAGCAAGAACTTGTCGGCCGGAGTCAGGTGGTACTTCGGGCCCATGAACAACACGAGCACGGACCACATCACCCAGATGGAGAACCCGATATGCTCGGAGAAGATCGAGAACCAGAGGTTGCGTACCGCGATCCGCTTGCCCGTCCGATCCCAGAACTGCGGGTCTTCCGGCTCCCAGTGGTCGATCCAGCGCCCGCCGCGGCCGGGACTGCCCGGCATCGTCGTGTCGGTCGTGCTCATTCCGCCTCCAGAAGGCATGAGTGGGTACGGCCAAGCACGCTAATTCCCGGTTGTGTTCAGGGTGTTGCTGGTTGTTGCAGCGCCGAGAACTCCGGTTCACACGGCAGTGGCGCCCGGCGTGAGGCCGACCGGATTCAGTGACATTGAGTGCTCATGAGTCACGTGACCCCCGTGCGCCCCGTCAAACGGACGAGGATGAGGGATGTCACCCGAATGACCGAATCCCACGCAGAAACCGGGGTGAACCGATAAGGGTGAACGCACGAACAGCCGAGCAACGAAGCCAGCAAGGGGGCTTGACGATGGCCAGACATCACCGCGAGACGCCGGTCGACGAGATCAGTGACCCCATGACGGCCTTGGCGGGCGCGGACCTGTTCACCTGGCTGGCGTTGCGCCGGGTGCGGGGAGGCCGGGTGGCCAAAGTGGGCGACCGCTACCTCGATGGTGAGATTCCGGTGCCCGGCTACGTCGCCGCGGTGCTCGATGAGCTGATCGCGCTCGGACTGCTGGCGCTGGCTACCGTGGACCCGTCGGCAGGAGGACGGCAGCAGATCGCGATGACCGAGTCCGGCGGCACCCGGTACCTCGCGCTGAGCGAGCACGCACCGGCGAAACCCCCGGAATCTGCGGTTACTGAGCGCTCAGCCCCGACTCACTGACCAGTTGCATGGCCCGCTGCAGGCCGGCCAGCGATTCCGGCGTGGACAGGGGATGCACGGCATGCGCGGCCACCCGGAACAGCAGCGCCCGCAACAGCACCTGGGGCCATTCGGGGAGGGTCGCCCACCGGTGCAGCAGGCTCAGGTCGGCTCCGCCCCAGGCCAGCGCATCCACCACCACGACAGCGGCTGCCCATTCCGGTGGCCGCCAGAACGGGACGAAGTCGATCACCGCAGGATGCGCGGAGCCGGCGAACAGCACGTTGCCGAACAGGTCACCGTGCACCACCTGGGAGCGCAGCATGACGGGCCGCCGGGCGGCGACGAGGTGGGTGAACAGCTCACCTCCGCGATCGGGCAGGTCTCCGGCGTCTCGCTCCCCCCAGGCCACCGCCTCGGCCACCGACCACAGATCGTGGCGGTCGGCCAGGAACTGTGGCCGGGGCAACGGCGCGGTGGCCGCGTGCAGCCGCAGCGAGGCCTCGACGACCTCGTCGTACCTCGGCTCGGGCCTGCCCGCCAGATAGCGAGTGGCAGACCACCCACCCACCACCCAGCGGCCGTCCGACGAGCGCACCGGACGGCCCACCCGAATGTCCTTCGCCCGCAGCGCATCCAGGGTCTGGGCCACCCAGGCCGCCTGCACCGCGCCGTCCACCGGGCGGAGCATCACGTCGCCGCATCGCCAGACCACACCGTGCAGCAGCGGTTCAGCCGTCTTCGTACGTACCCCGAAGGCCGCTCGGACGTGCTCCGGAGGCCCCGGGTCCGGCGACGGGGAGAGTGACGGTAAGGACACGACCCGGCACGCTACCCGCAATTGACCTGCCAGGACGGCAGCGGCGCGCGACCCGGCCGTGCTCCGCTCACCGGTGTGGGTAGCCGGTCCGGCACCTGCTTGCGATTCCGCTCGATCAGTGCCTCGGTCAGATCCGGAAAAAGACAACCGGAGAAAGAGCGCTCCCCGTCATAGAAGGCACCTTCGAAGCGAGTCACCACGCCGCAGTTGACCCGGCGCAGAACTGATCTGGCGGCGCCGGTGGG
>DASXOV010000112.1:0-15757 GCA_036494005.1 Pseudonocardiaceae bacterium
GAGAGAACGGGGGCGGGGCCGTTCCTCTCGAACGGCCCCGCCCATTCGGGGGTGCCAGCGCTGCACGTGTCTGGCGCCGGACGGGGATCTCCCGGCCTGCGGGTGCTCTATGGCTTCGGGCTAGGGCACCGGGCTCTGGGATCCGGCGGCATCAGACCACGATCACGGGGGCAGTCGTTCAGGCCGACGACGCCACCGGGCGCGGCACACCACACAGTGGGATGCGGATTCTGGCTGTGGAGTTGTGGTGGGGTGGCCGGTGATCCCGCGACATTGCGGTCGGGGGGGCACGAACATCGCGGGATCACCGGTCACGAGGCGGCTTCACCGGAGTCCGCGCGACGGGGGGAATTGTCGCGAGAGCCCGATTGGACCGCCAGCTCTGTGGAGTTGGATGACGCTGAAGTTTGGGACGCTGAAGTTTGGGAGCCCGGCCGGGCTCAGCGCCCGGCGCTGACCGTGGCGGGCACTGACGGGGATCCGGCCGCGTGCCGCGGCTGCGGCAGCGGCTCCGAAACCAGGTTGTCGTGGGCGGCCCGCCACACCGTGCACGGAGCGGCGCGGGGCCGCCACCGGCTCGAGCACTCCGGGCAGCGGCCGCGTGGGTCCGGCTCGTGCGCGGCGAGCAGTGCCCGCCACCCGTCGGTCAGCCGGGGCAGTTCGGTGCGCGCCACGGACAGCAGAGACCCGGCGTCGGCCCTGGTAGCCAGCTCGTCAAGCATGTCAAGCCGCTCCCACACCGCTTGCCGGAGGATCTGGCCCAAGATCTGGTCCATCTCACTGTCCTTCCCGCCGTCGGCGCAACCGCTCTGGCCACGTCTCACTGTGGGCTCACGTCCCTGGTGCTGCCTCTGGGCTGTCCGACGTGGACTCCCCACACAGGATGCCCTGATCGTGTGCTCTCAGATGTACAGAGTGGGGTGATTCAGCCGCGAGTGGGCATGCGCTGCGCCGAGGGGGCGTGCTATGACGGTGAGCGGTACGGCGCGATCGGTAGCACCGATCAGCTCTGCCGATGTGCTATTCACCAGCCACAACAACCGTGCCTACTCTGCAGCCGTCGCCCGTCGGACGGTTAGGGGGCGAAATGAACGTGACAGGCCCGCAGGACCATCCGGTATCGCCTGACGTCTGGGATGAACCGGAGATGAAGCGGGTGCTGGTGGGCCGGGACATCAGCTCGGTCTACCGACTGCTGAGGCGAGTAGGTATCTCGCAACGGCAGATCGCCGCCCTGACCGGGCAGTCGCAGTCCGAGGTCTCCGAGATCCTCAAGGGCCGCCAGGTCATGGCCTACGACGTGCTCGCGCGGATCTCCGATGGCCTGGGTATCCCGCGCGGGTACATGGGTCTCGCCTATGACGAGGCGACCGCGACGAGCGTCGTCGGACCACCCGACGACGCGCTGGCTGAGGAGGACGAGTCGGTGAAGCGGCGGAAGCTCCTCGCGCATGGTGCTGCCGTGATGTTCGGCACCGCTGTGTTCGGGGGTGACAAGGGGGAGTGGCTGCCCAGCGCCGCCCAGACGCCGGCCCCCAGCCACATCGGGATGACGGATGTCAAACAGGTGGAGGCAGCCACCAGGGCGATGCGTGCCCTGGACTACCAGTTCGGCGGTGGCGCCTGCCGTGACGCGGTCGTCGCCCAGCTGTCCTGGGCGCAGCGTCTGCTGTCCGCCTCGGGACAGGAGGGGGTGCGCCAGCGGCTGTTCCGGGCGCTGGCCGACCTGCAGAATCTGGCCGGCTGGACCACTTTCGACGTGGGCTTGCTGGATTCTTCGCGCAATCATTTCGCAACAGCGCTCGAGTTCGCCAAGGAGTCCGGCGATTCCAGCCTGATGTCCAACATCATGTACCGGATCGGCCGGATCTATCTGCATATCCAGGCGCCCAATGACGCACTCAAGTGGTTCCAGCTCGGTCAGCTCGCCGCGCAGGACTCCGGGTCGGAGCTCGCCGTCGCGGTGCTGTGTGCGAATGAGGCGTGGGCTTACGCGATGATGAATGACGACACGCAGGCGAAGAAACTGCTCGGCCGGTCCCGGGACGAGCTCGCGAGAGCGGATCAGTCCGATGTGCCGGACTGGGCGCGGTTCTACACCGACACGGACATGCACGCCATGACCGGCTCGGTGTTCACCGAGCTCTCCGTCCGGGGCGACGTGGCCCATTCGAGCATCGCGATCCCTGCGCTGATCCAGGCCCTGAACGGATACAACGAGACGATGAGCCGCAGCCGGACGTTCACCCTCACCCAGCTGGCCACCAATCACCTGCGCCAAGGAGATGTCGACCACGGCGTCCGCATCGGCCGGGAGGCTCTGCACCTGGCGAGCGGGCTGAAGTCGGCACGAGTGATCGACCGGCTGGAACCGCTGGAGCTCGTGGCGGGACAACGGGCCGGCAATTCCGATGCCCGCGAGCTCTCCCACCAGATCCGGCAGCACCGGGGCCGGTCCCAGTCCGTCTGAAGGTGCCCGCGGTGATACTGCTCCCGGCCATGTCTAGGGATGACGGACTCGCGGGTGGCCTGTGGGAGGTCTGCACCGAACTCGGGCTGGATCCGCTCGGCGCCCGGCTGCTCCGCAATGTCAACAACGCCGTGTTCCGGCTGGCGCGGGACCCGGTGGTGGTCCGGCTGGTGACGTTGCCGTCCTACGTTCCCAGGGCCGAACTGGCGGTGGTGGCGGCGACGGTCTTCGCCGAGCACGAGGTCCCGGCGATCCGGCTGCTGCCCGGCATCCGGCAGCCGGTTCGGGTCGGGCGCCAGGTCGCCACAGTGTGGCAGGCGGTGCCGTCGATCGGCCCTCGGCCCGGTGGGGCGGACCTGGCCCGGCTGCTGCGAGCCGTGCATGCGGTGCCACCGCCCTGCCGGGCGCTCCCGGACTGGGATCCGCTGACCGATTTCGACAACCGGGTGCGCCACACCACCACAATGGCCGGGGCCGACCGTGAATTCCTGCTCCGCCGCAGCGCAGAGCTGGGCGACGCGGTGGCGCGATTGCAGTTCGCGTTGCCCAGGTCCGTACTGCACGGCGATGCTCATCTGGGCAACGTGATCCCCGGCCCCGATGGCCCGGTGCTGTGCGATTTCGACTCCTGCAGCGTCGGTCCTCCGGAGTGGGACCTGACGCCGGTCGCGGTGGCCGATGTCCGATTCCACCGGCCTGCCGCACACCAACGGGATTTCATCGAGACCTACGGGTTCGACGTGCGCGACTGGGAGGGCTTCGAGGTACTACACGGCATCCGTGACCTGAAGTTGATCGCCGGAGTGTTCCCCCGAGCCGACTCGTCCCCCGCCGTCCAGGCCGAGTTCGACCGCAGAATGGCCAGCCTGCGAGCCGGGCGAAAGTCGGAACGGTGGCTCACCGTGCGGCGTTGAGCCGAGTCGCACCGAAAGCGGGGGTGCGCCGACCGATCGGGGCGTCTACTGTCGGTCCAGTGTCGGCGGCTCCCCTGGTCGGGGGTGGGAGCGCTGGTCCCGCTCCGGGCCGCGAGCGGGGGGTCCTCAAGACCAGCCGCCACCGCAACCCTGCGGTCCGGCCGACGCACGAGGGGAAACGGTGGTGCGGTGGGTGCGGACACCGTGACACGAACCGCTTGGCGTGCGAATGCTGTTGTCTCACCTGATCAACGGGCCGGTCATTCGTCTCCGCTCAGGCCGGCCAACGCTCACCAGAACCCTGCGCCCCACAACCCTGCGCCGCCCGATGTGCTCGGTATCTCGCATGCTCGCTCCTTGCGCGCGCTTCCGCTGGCGCAGCTGAGCACGACAAGCGGCATCGACCGCGGCGTCGACCGGATGCCCCTGCACCTGGATGCCGAGGAGACCCAGGTCCTGCTGGCCACCCTGCGGTCCAGTTCGGAGGCGGCGTCGGCTCGGCTGGCCGACAACGCCAGCGCACATCTGACCCGCTGGTGGGGGTGCTGGTCGCCGCGCGATCCGCGGCAGGTGGTGGCGGCGCTGCACCGGATCCTGACCCGATCGAGGTTCCTCAAGGGCTCGCGTTCCTGTTTCCCGCTGCAGACCGCGATGGCACAGATCATGCCGTTCGTCGAGGCCCGCCAGCCGGTGACGATCCTGGCCAGTGGATTTCCGTTCAAGCAGCATGACAATGGCCTCAAGGCCGCGGGCCCCTGGCCCGATCTCGCCGAGCTGGGCGCGCTGTTGCGGCTCAAGGAACTGCAGCGGGCGTTCGCCGCGCTGTATCCGCCCGGCCTGCAGGTGGTCGTGCTCAACGACGGCGGTTACCTGCGGCCGCGCGCCTCGGTGGAAATGCGCCGCTACCAGCGTCAACTGCACCGGTATGCGCAGCTGGTCGGGCTCGGCGACGCGGTGCTCTTCCATGATCAGTCCCGTTTCGTCGCCGGAGTGCTCGGCCCGCGCGGGTGGCAGCGGCGGGAGCGGTACCACCGCAGCTTTCGCGAGGTGATCTCGCTACTTGCGTCGAACCCGTGCTCCCTGGACGGTGCCCGGCGGGCCGACCAGCGGCTGACCGAAGCGTTGCCTCGCGACTTGCTCGTCGCCGTGCCGTCGTTCCACGACATCCTGTCCTCACTGCTGTACTCGGTACCGGTACCGGTACCGGCGGGAACCGACCCGCAGCGGTGGGCCTGCCAGGTGCTCGCCCGGCCCGATGACTATGCCGATCCGGATCTGCCGCCGGGGCTCGCTTCGGCCCGGCGCCAGGTGGTCACCGCGGCCTGGGGGGACACGGTCAACTACCTGGCGGCCTCCCTGGCCGATGTCGCCTCCGGTGTCGCTGAGCGGTACCCGCCGCATGTCCGGCTGGCCACCGTGGCCACCCGGCAGGGCTGCAGCGGGTTCTCCTACCTGGGCGGTTCAGCGTTGCTGCCCTGGCACGGCACGGGATGCCTGGACGGTCGCGGGCTGCTGTGTGCCGAGTTCCGGGTGAGCCTGGACCATCGCGGCTTCCTCCCGGTCTACTCCGACCATGTCGGCGCCGCGCAGCCGCTGCTGATGGTGCCTTTCGCGCGGACGGTGTTCTCCGAGGGGCGCCGCCGGGTGGATCCCGAGCTGCTGGCCACGGCTCGGCTACGGTCCCGATGAACCACGGTCCCGATGAAGCGGCCCGATAACGCGGCCCGATAACGCGGCCCGATAAAGCGGCCTGATGGAGTGACGTCCCGGTACCGCAGCTAACACCGGGCGCCGGTGTGGCGATGGTCACGACAAAGCGGTGTCGAACCGTGGCAGGGCAAAGGGCTCGGCGCGCAAGGCTGGGTAGGGGCATGACGACGTAGGGCGGTGCGCATTGGCACAGCGTTCGAGCGAGCTCCTCGGGCAGGTCGCAGGACCGCCCCGTGCCCGCACACACTTCAAGATCGTGCGGCGCGGCCGTACGGCGCGGCTGGAGGCCGATTTCCTGGACCGCCTGGTGAACGCCGAACTGGAGTTCGTCCGGCGGTTGCCGGTGCATCTGCGCAGCAAGCCCGCCGAGGCGCTGGCCGTGCTGGTGATGCTCGCGCAGGACCATCGGTACTATGCGCAGGGCTGGATCAGCCGCCGCACGCTGCGCGCCCGCGCCGAGCGGGCGATCATCGAGCTGGACTGGTTGCGTGCGGCGACGGCCTCGGAGTTGTCATGAACCGAGCTGTCCTGAGCCAGTGCGGTCAGTCGGCGCGGCCGACGCGGAGGGCGACCACGATGCCGGCGACCAGCAGCACCCCTGCCCCGGCCAGCCACGGCCACGCCGGGGGGCCATCGGAATCGTTTTCGGTCGGCGGACCTGCCGGGGCGGTGCCGAATCCGGTTGCCGGCGGCGGCGGAGCGGGGCTGCCGGTGTCTGCGGTGGTGAGGATGAACCGCACTGTCCCCCGCACCGGATGGCTGTCGGCGGAGAGCACCTGGTAGCCGATCGTGTACTGGCCGGCCGGTCCCAGTGGCCGCAGCGGCACCGCCACCACGGCGCCGTGCTCGGCCGGTCCGGCGGCCTGCCACTGGTTTCCGTCCGGGCCGGTCACGGCCACGGTGCTGAACCCGGGCTGCACCGGCAGGTCGAAGGTGAGGGTGACCTGCCGCGGGCCGGTCGGCAGGCTGGCGCCGTCCGGGGGGTCACTGGCGATGAGCACGTTGTGCGCCATGGCAGGCCCGGCCCCGAGCAGCAGCGCCAGCGCTGCGGCCACCAGCCCCGCGGCCACCAGCAGGGCCGCGAGACGCCTCACGCGGATTTCCCGCGCCGGATCCGGAGTACCGCCCCAGCCGCGAGCCCGAGTCCGAGTGCGCCGAGGACCAGGCCCGCACCGCCCAGCCAGCGGGCGGTGGAGTCGGTGGCGTGGGTGTCGCCCGTGGTCCTGGTGACCGACGGCCCGGCTCCGTGGTCGCCGCCGTGTCCCTCGGCTCCCTCGGCCGAGGGAACCAGGTTCAGCACGGGCGCCGGGTGCTCGGGTTCCTGGGCGTCCTCCGGGGCGGGCGGCTGGTCCCATGCCACGACCGTGCCGTTGTCGTAGGTCTGGGTGGTGGGCATCACCAGTTCATCGGTGTCCTTCGGCAGCGGGCCTGCCGCCACTTCGAACTCCTGGAACTCGCCTGGGTTGATCCGCACACCTGGCTGGGCGGTCCAGGTGATCGTGCGCACCGCGTCGCCCTGTTTGGTCACCGTGGCGGTCCATCCGGTCAGCGGCCGGGTGCGCACCGAGTCGACCGGATGGTCGGTGGGCAGCGTGACCTGGAGCTTCACCGTGCCCGCGGCGGGCTCCTCGTTGGGCACCTGGAAGGCGAAGGTGGTCTCGCCGCCCTGGGCGGCCGCGCTCGGTGTGATCTCGACGTGCGCGGCCGCGGGCACCGCCAGTGCCACGGCCAGGCCGCAGGCGGTGATCGAGGAGCGGAGCAACGTACGCGGTGCCACGGCGGCGGTCATGATGCCGCCTCCGCGGAGAGGAGTACGTCGGCGGTCATGATGCCGCCTCCGCGGAGAGGAGTACGTCGGCGGTCATAACGGGTGAGGTTACGTGCCGAGTACCCCGACCGGGAGACTGCGTACTTGCCCAGGTGACCTGGGCCGCGACACCGTGGGTGGGTGGCTCACCGGATTTGCGCTCAGAGTCATGTCGCGGGTACCGAACGGAAGGTCGGTGCGAGGGCCGTCCGGTAGCCACGAGTAGCGACTTCCACTCGATCGGGTTAGCCTCGCGCGATCGGAGGGAGCGTGATGCAGTCACTACTGGAGTTTCTCTCCAACAATTGGTCCGAGGTGCAGTTCGCCGCGCAAGCGCACTTCCTGCTGGTGCTCTACTCGGTGGGCATAGCCTCGGTGATCTCGATCGCGGCCGCCATGCTGTTGCACACCAGTCAACTGACCCCCCGGTCGTGGTCGCGGGCCGTTCGCGCCAACAGCCGGGAGACACTGCTGCTGATGTCCTCAGCGGCGTTGACGATTCCTTCGCTCGCGCTGTTCGGCCTGCTGCAGCCACTACTCGGGCTGGGCGTGGTCACCAGCATCGTCGGACTGACGATCTACGGGATCTACCCGGTGCTGCGCAACACCGTGGCCGGCCTCTCGGCGGTGGAACCGGCGGTGCTGGAGGCCGCCCGGGGAATGGGTATGGGGCCGCTGCGCAGAATGGTGCGGGTCCAGTTTCCGCTGGCCTGGCCGGTGATCCTCTCCGGTGTCCGGGTCGCGGTGTTGATCATGATCTCCATCGCGGTGGTGGCCGCCATCGTCGACGGCCCGGGATTCGGGCAGTTCCTGCTGGACGGCCTGGTGCGGCTCGGCGGTGCGGGCTCGCTCGAGCAGGTACTCACCGGCACCTTCGGCTGTCTCGTGGTCGCTGCCGCCTACGAGGTTATCTTCGTTCTCGTCCGTCGTGTCACCACCCCGAGGGGAATCCGTGTCTGAGCCCACCGAGTCCCCGCCCGCCGGCCGCTCCGGGCAGCCCGACCGGCCGATGATCGCTCTGGAGGGGGTCAGCAAGACCTACCCGAAGCAGCAGCGGCCGGCCGTCGCCACGCTGGACCTGGAGGTGCCCGAGGGTGCCATCGTGATGCTGATCGGGCCCTCGGGCTGCGGTAAGACCACCACCCTGAAGATGATGAACCGGCTGATCGAGCCGACCACCGGGCGGATCGTGCTCGATGGTGAGGACGTCACGGCGGTCAACGCGGATCAGCTGCGCAGGCGGATCGGATACGTCATCCAGCAGGTGGGGCTGTTTCCGCACCTGAACGTCGCGGACAACGTCGCTGTGGTGCCGAAGATGCTCGGCTGGGACCGCAACCGGATCACCGCCCGGGTGGAGGAGTTGCTGTACCTGGTCGGCTTGGAGCCCAAGGACTTCCGGGACCGCTACCCGCGCCAGCTCTCCGGTGGGCAGCAGCAGCGGGTCGGGGTGGCTCGTGGGCTGGCCGCCGACCCGCCGGTGATGCTGATGGACGAGCCGTTCGGGGCGATCGACCCCATCACCCGCGACCGGCTGCAGGACGAGTTCCTGGTCCTGCAGCAGCAGATCGCCAAGACCATCTGTTTCGTCACCCACGACCTGGACGAGGCGGTCAAACTGGGTGACCGGATCGCGGTCTTCGGTCCGGGCGGGCAGTTGCGCCAGTACGACACGCCCGACGAGGTGCTCACCAACCCGGCCGACGACTACGTCGCCGAGTTCGTGGGCAGTGGGGCCGCGGTGCGCAGGCTGTCCCTGCTCGAGTTGAGCCGTCTGGAACTGGACCAGGTGGCGGTGGCCGGCGGCGGCCCCGGGCCGGCCAACGGCCACCCGGTCCTCGTCGTCGACGACAGTGGCAGGCCCACTGCTTGGCAGCACCTGCCCGGGCTGGCCGAGCCCCCCCCATTGGTGACGGTTCCGTTGTCCGGCACGGTGTACGACGCGGTCGACGTCATGCTGGACGGCCGGACGCCGGTGGTGGCAGTGGTGGACGACGACCGGCAGCCACGGGGCCTGCTGCGCTGGGACGCCCTGGTCGGGGACCTGCGAACCAAGGGCAGGCGCACCCGATGACGGCGGAAGTCGCGCCACCCGGGCAGCCCACGGCGGCGACGGCCACCGCGTCCGGGCCGGGCCGGCTATGGCGTAACCGCAGCCTGATTGTTCCCCCGGTGCTGGTGCTGGTGGGGCTGGTGCTGGTGGCGCTCTACGTGTCGAACCAGCAACTGGACAACGTCGAGCAGCGGATTCTCGATCCGGGTGACCTGCTGGATCGGCTGGGTGAGCACCTGTTGCTCACCGGCTACTCGACCCTGATCGTGATCGTTCTCGCGGTTCCGCTCGGCATCCTGCTGAGCCGTCCCGGGGTAGGGTCCGCGCAGACCGGGGTGCTCGCCTTCGGCGGTTTCATGCAGGCGCTCCCGCCGTTCGGTGTGATCATCCTGCTCGCCGTCGTGGTCGGCGCCGGTCGGCTGGGTGCGACGATCGCGCTGGTCATCGCGTCCTTTCTCCCGGTACTCACCAACACCGTGGTCGGCCTGCGGCAGGTCGACCCCGCGCTGATCGAGGCAGCCCGCGGGATGGGCATGTCGGCGTCGCGGACCCTGCTGAAGGTGGAGCTGCCGCTGGCAGTCCCGGTGATGGTGGCCGGTATCCGGGTGGCACTGGTGCTCAATGTGGGTACCGCGACCCTGGCGAGCTACGTCGGCGCAGGCGGGCTCGGCGTCCCCATCGACAGCGCGCTCAAACTCGGCCGCGCCGAGGCCGCCTTCGCCGTCTCCGCCCTGGTGGCGGCGCTGGCGCTGATGATCGACTGGCTGGCCGGGCTGGCCCAGCACCTGGTGAGCGGCCGGGTCAGCTGAACGGGACCGATAACACCGAACGGATCAATAACACCGAGGAGGGCAAGAACCGTGCTGTTGAGACCAACGCTGTTCAGACCAACGCTGTTCAGACCGGCCCGGCTGGGGTCGACCCGGCCGGGATCACGGCGGCGGCACCCGAGACGCATCACCGCGGCCGTCGCGATGGCCGCGGCGGCCGTGCTCGCGCTGGCCGGCTGCGGGGGGCTGAGCCAGAGTGGCGGCCCGAGCGCGGAGCCCGGCAGTCTGGCCAAACAGGTCGACCTCAAGGGAGCCTCCTACACGGTCGGCGGGAAGGACTTCGACGAGCAGTTGGTGCTGTGCGAGATGGCGGTCGCCGCGCTGGAGTCGGTGGGTGCGAAGGTCACGAACCGGTGCAACGTCGGTGGTACCCAGGCGACCCGCAATGCGCTGCTCGGTGGGCAGATCGACATGTACTGGGAGTACACCGGTACCGCGTGGGTCACCTTCTTCAACCAGAAGCCCATCCAGAACTCCGAGCAGCAGTACCAGGCCGTCATGCAGCGGGATCTGCAGCAGAACCAGATTCAGTGGCTGACGCCGACCAAGTTCAACAACACCTACGCCTTCGCGGTGCACGGGCCGAAGGCGCAGGAGCTGGGCGTCAAGACGCTGTCCGACATGGCCGCGTTCTACCGGTCGGGCAAGCGGGGCAAGACCTGCGTGGAGAGCGAGTACCTCAACCGGGACGACGGGCTGCCGGGACTGCAGCGGACCTACGGTTTCCAGATTCCGCCCGACGAGCTGCAGGTGCGGCAGACCGGAGCGATCTACCAGGCCACCGCGAATCCAGACGACTGCCTGTTCGGTGAGGTGTTCACCACCGACGGGCGCATTCCCGCGCTGAACCTGCGGGTCCTGACCGACGACAAGGTCTACCACCCGCTGTACAACGCGGCGATCAGCATCCGCAAGCAGGCCTACGACCAGAACCCGGCGGTCGCGAAGGTGTTCGCGCCGATCGCCGCCGCGCTCACTGACGACGTCATGCTGAAGCTGAACGCGCGCAAGTCCGCGGAGAACGTGAACCAGCGCACGGTGGCCCGGGACTGGCTCCAGCAGCAGGGCTTCATCGGCAAATCCGGGTAGTTCCCGTCCGGAATCGGCTACCACAGGCAGGGCCCGGTCCCTCCGTTCGCGGATCCGCCGGGCCCTGCCTGCGGTGCTGCTGCGTCGCGGGTGGCGGCGAGACCTTACGCTATGCGCCGCAACCGACGCGCTGCGTTGCCGTGAGGCGCGTCGGCGATGGTGACGGCAGCCGAGCGACAGGATCGAGGTACACGTGCGATCGAGAACACCGGGGTTGCATCGCAGGCGAATCGGCGCGACTCTGGTCGCCACCGCAACCGCTGCCGTGCTGGCCACGGCCTGCGGTGACAGCGGGGGGAGTCTCGCCGATCAGCCCAGCCCGATCAATCTGTCCGGCCAGTCCTACACCGTCGGTGGCAAGACCTCGGCCGACCAGCAGGTGCTGTGCCAGATGGCGGTCGCCGCGCTGCAGTCGGTGAGCGCGGATGTCAACGAGCGGTGCAACCTTGGGGATTCCCAGGCCAATCGCGACGCGCTGACCCGTGGCGACATCGACATGTACTGGGAGGACACCGGCACCGCCTGGTCGACCTTCTTGAAGCAGCCGCTGCTGCAGGGCCCTTCGCCCCAGTACAAGGCGCTGGCGGACAAGGACCAGAAGGAGAACCAGATCGTCTGGCTGGAGCCGACCTGGTTCGACAAGACCGCCGTGTTCGCGGTCACGAAGGAGCAGGCTCAGATCGGCCTGCAGTCCTACTCGGACATGGCCGGGTACTTCAAGGCGGGCAAGCCGGGCACCGTGTGTGTCGACAGTGACTACCAGACCCGGCAACTGGCGGGGCTGCAGCAGGCCTACGGCTTCCAGCTGTCGCCGCAGCAGGTGCGGGTCCAGCCGGCTGACGCGATCTATCAGGCCACCGCGAACGGGCAGTGCATGTTCGGTCAGGTGACCGGCGGAGATCCGCGGCTGGTCAGTCTCGGGCTCAAGGAACTGTCCGACGACCAGGACTACGGGCCCGCGTACAACTCGGCGATCGCCATCCGCCAGGCCGCCTACGACAAGCACCGGGACATCGCCAGGGTGTTCGCGCCCATCGCGCACAAGCTCACCGACGGCGTCATGGCTCAGCTGGCCCGTCAGGTCGCCGACGGGAAGTCGCCTCGTGACGTCGCCCGGGAATGGCTGACGAACCTGGGGTTCATCTGAGCCCGGCTTCGTCCGCGTGCCCGGCATGTCGCCGGTCGGCCAGGCTGCCCGACTGTCAGTCTCTCGACCTAGTCTGAGCGTTGTGGACTCCCTGGTGCTGCTGGATGCGGGCGTGGTCACCCGGTGCCGTCGCCGGGTGCATCTGGATCACGATCCGGGCTCCGTCGACGCGCCCCGGGCCGCCCCGAACCCGGCCGTCGAGCAGCGGATCGCCGATGCGGCGGCCCACCGCCGGGTGGTCGCGGACACCCTGTCGGGCTATCGCGGCGCCGAGTGGACGGAGGTGCCGCACGATCAGCCCGCGGCGCATCGTTGCACCGCCACCATGGCCCTGCTGGCCGAAGGCGCACCGTTCGTCTGGGGCGCCGTACTGCCCCCGGACGCCTCCGGAGGGCGACGTGGCAGCGTGGAACTGCTGGTCCGCAGGCGCGGAGGTTACGTCCCGGTGATCGTGGTCCGGCACAAGGTGACCGACCCCGGCTCGGGGGCGCGGACCAGCCCATTGTCCGACCCGGTGCTCTCGGCGGCCCGGGCTGACCCACAACGCCGGGTCCGCCCGCAACCCCGCGATCAACTGCGCCTGGCGCACTCCGTGCGGCTGCTGCAGGCGGCGGGGTTCCTCGCCCCCGGCCGGTCCACCGGCGGGGTGATCGGCATGGATTGCGACGTGCTGCTCTGGCACGACCTGAACGCACCCACCTGGCCGGGCGGGCGCACCGCGATGGCCGAGTACGACGCCCGGTTCGCCGACCGTCTGGCCATCGCGCAGGCCGCGGTGACCGGGCGCCGGTCGCTGGTCCAGCCGTCCCGGGTCACCGAATGCCGCTCCTGCCAGTGGTGGCTCACCTGCGGCGCCACCCTGCGGGAGACCAGGGACGTCAGCATGGTGCTGCGCGGGGAGGACGCGGTGGCGTTGCGCCTGGCCGGGGTGTCCACCGTGGACGAGTTGGCGGCGCTGGACCCGGCGGGCAGCTCACCGGTTCCGCTGGGCGGGGTGCCGTTCGGGGACGCGGTGCTGCTGGCCCGGGCCTGGCAACGGGACCTCGCCCTGGTGCGGCGCAATCGGCGGGTCGCGGTGCCACGCGCCCAGGTCGAGGTGGACGTGGACATGGAGAGCTTCAGCGACTCGGGAGCCTACCTGTGGGGTTGTCTGCTCACCGGCGCCGACATCGGGTTGCCCGCCGGCTACCGTGCGTTCGCCACCTGGGAGCCGGTGCCGACACCGGACGAGGCCCGGTCGTTCGCCGCGTTCTGGGGCTGGCTGACCGACGTGCGCTCACGGGCCGTGCAGCGGGGTTTGAGCTTCCACGCCTACTGCTACAACGAGTTGGCCGAGAACCGCTGGCTGCTCTCCTCCGCGGCGCGGTTCGCCGGGGTTGCCGGGGTGCCGCCGGTGGCCGAGGTCCAGAAATTCATCTCCTCCGATCAGTGGGTGGACCTGTTCGGGGTGGTCAGTACCGAGTTCCTCTGCGCGCACGGCAAGGGACTCAAGACGGTCGCCCCAACGGCTGGATTCTCCTGGCACGATCCGGAGGCCAGCGGGGAGAATTCGATGCGCTGGTATCGGGCCGCGGTCGGGATAGACGGCGGGGAGCCCGACCCCGTGCAGCGTGAACGGTTGCTCACCTACAACGCCGATGACGTGTACGCCACCTACGTCCTGCGCCGGTGGATGAGCTCTGAGCAGGTCTGCCAGGTGCCCTTCGCCGGGGACCTGACCGCCCTCGCCACGTCCGGCTGACCACCCCTCGGCAGGCCGGTTCCCAACGTTCTCGTGGCTGTCACCCAGGGGTTGGGGACCTGTTCGCCTCCGTCAGTCCGGCTGCGGTTATGTGCCACGATTCGTGCGTCTACCAGGGCAAGGGGTGGGAGAGCAGATGTTCGTTCGTCGGATTGCCGTGATCGGTTCCGGATACGTGGGTCTGACCACCGGGGCGTGCCTGGCCTCGCTGGGGCATCGGGTGGTGTGCGCCGACCTCGACGAGAGCAAGGTGGCGACGCTGTCCCGTGGCGTGGTCTCGATCCGGGAACCCGGGTTGCCGGAGCTGGTGGAGCAGGGTCTGGCCGCGGGGCGGCTGCGGTTCGTGGTGGGTGCCGCCGAGGCGGTCGGTCACGGCCCCGATGCCGCGGAGGTCGTGTTCCTGTGTGTCCCGACCCCGATGGGCGCTGGCGGGGCGGCGGACCTGGCCGCGGTCGAGTCGGTGGTGAGCGAGGTACGCGAGATGCTGCCCTCGGGGTGCGTGGTGGTGAACAAGTCGACGGTGCCGGTCGGTACCGCGGCGCTGACCGCCGGCCTGATCGGCCGCCCCGACGTGGCGGTGGTCAGCAACCCGGAGTTCTTGCGTGAGGGCTCCGCGGTGCAGGACTTCCTCACTCCGGACCGCATCGTGGTGGGCTGTGACGCCCAGGACGCCGCCGAGCGGGTGGCGGCGCTGTACTCGCGTCTCGGTGCGCCGACGGTACTGACCGACGCGGCCAGCGCGGAGATGGTCAAGTACGCGGCGAACTGTTTCCTGGCGATGAAGCTGTCCTACGTCAACGCGGTGGCCGAATTGTGCGAGCGGCTCGGTGCCGACGTCCTGGACGTGACCGAGGGCATCGGATACGACCGGCGGATCGGGCAGGCCTTCCTGCAGCCGGGTCCGGGCTGGGGCGGATCGTGTCTGCCCAAGGACACCCACGCGCTGCTGCAGGTCGCCGAGACCGCCGACTTCGACTTCGCCCTGTTGCAGGCCAGCCTGGATACCAATACCCGGCAGCGGGAACGGATGGTGGACAAGATCCGTGACGCGGTGGGTGGATCACTGGCCGGGGTGCGGGTCGGGCTGCTCGGCCTGACCTTCAAGGCGGGCACCGACGACCTGCGTGACTCCCCGGCGCTGGCGGTCGCCGGACTGCTGGCCGCCGAGGGTGCCGACCTGATCGGCTACGACCCCGGCGTGCCCGCGGCGGTGCCCGGCATGACCGACGATCTGCAGGTGGCCGACGACCCGCTCAAGGTGGCTTCCGGTGCCGCGGCACTGGTGGTGCTGACCGAATGGCCGGAGTTCCGGGTACTGGATTGGCGCCTGCTGGCCGACCTGGTCGACCAGCGCATCGTCGTCGACACCCGCAACCTGCTCGACCCCGACGTCCTGGGCCGGGTCGGCTTCGAGGTCCGCGGCGTCGGCCGTCGCTGTACCCGTTGAGCCGCTGTACCCGATGAGCGGGTCCGGTATGCCGTTCAGCGCTGGAGTAACCGCCGGCTGAGATGGACGCCACGTCGATAACGATCACCAACAAGGCCGACCACGAGAAAATGCGCACCCGGCACAACGGCGCGGGCGGCACGACCAGATTCTCGGCAGCCTCACGCGCCACGCCGAATACTACTATTACCCCGTCTTCCAGGCTTGCTACTATCTATTCCTGCAACACCTGCCTCACGACCTTCTCAACTTCCTGGTGGCCAAAGTGATAGACAAGCGAAAAGTAGAATAAGAGTGGAGCGCATGGTGCCCAGTTTTTGATCCGGTCTGGGGCTATTAAAATCCCTCGTTTGCCGACGAGTTCCACTCGTTGCGGCCCGAGCCGAGGTCGGCATTGCGTAAGGTGATTACTAACCGGTCGTCCTTGGTTATCACGGCAACGTTGACACCAAAGCTGCAGGCGAGAAAAGCAGGAACAGTCGTAACGTCGCGTCCGTCGAGATATCTTTGTCGCAGTGTTGTACCGTCGAGCAGTGGCCGGTCAAGCTG
>DASXOV010000113.1:0-5844 GCA_036494005.1 Pseudonocardiaceae bacterium
TCGCCGACCCGAACGGCCCGCCCACGTTCCGGCCACTGGCCGGGGTGGGCGCGGAGACCACTCAAGGTCTCATGAACGCCTTGTCCGACATCATCACGGACGGCAGCGGCACCAAGATCATCGCGTCCTACGACAACGCCGGCTCGGCCCAGATCACCACCAAGGACCCGAACGTCACCCCCGGCTGCACCATCAACCGGCCCAACCAGGGCGGTGCGGGCACCAACGCGCTGGTCGCGTCGCTGCAGGCGGGCAACGGGTGTGTGCAGTTCGCCCGGGTGGTGACCAACGACTCCGCCGCCCGCCCCGGGGCCGGCCTGACCTACATCCCGTTCGCGATAGACGCCCTCACCTACGCCATCCGCGACGACAGCCTGCTGCCGAGGAACCTGTCGCTGGCGAACCTGACCGCCATCTACAACTGCCAGGTCGCGGGGGTCAAGCCGCTGCTGGGGACCTTCGGTGCCGGGAACCGGACGTTCTTCCTCAGCAAGCTCGGCCTGACCGACGCGGCGGACTTCGTCAATCAGCCCGGCCACACCTGCGTCAAGGACACCAACCCGGACGGGACCCCGCTGCTGGCCAACGACGGTCGCGTGCTCACCGACCCGGAGCAGCTCGTGACCTACTCGTCAGCGCCGTACCTGGCCCAGGTCAACGGCGTGGTGCCGGACAAACACGGCACGGCGGTGCTCGGGTCGATCAACGGCGTCAGTCCCGCGATCCTCAACAACTCCTCGGTGATGTCGCGCGACGTCTACAACGTCGTTCCCACCAGCCAGCTCGGCGTCACGCCCACCAGCACGGTGTTCGTCGGACCGACCTCTCAGGTCTGCTCCAACTCCGCGACGATCCAGCGGCAGGGCTTCAACATCAACCCCAACTGCGGTTCGACCGCCATCAAGACTCCCTAGCCGATTCCCTTTACCTGAAGGGTCCCTTTACCTGTAAAGGAAGAACCACATCATGCATAAGAACAAATTCATGACCCGGCTTGTGTCGGGGGCACTGGTGTCCGCCATGGCCGGTGCAGTGTTACTGGTGGGTGGGGTGGCCAACGCCGCGCCGCCGGCCGGCACGCTGGGCAGCCTCACCATCACCCCGGCGACCGGTACCGATATCAGCGCTGTCTCGGCGCGCACGTCCGCGGCCTGCCCGAGTAACTCGGACTCGGCCAACATGCTGATCGTCGGGCCGATCGGGGCGGCGAATCCGACCTTCCCGGCCAGCAATCCGTACCCGATCGTCACCACGAACAGCGCCACCTTCTCCACGGTGGCCCCGTTCGACCTCCCGTTCAGGAAGATCCTGCGGGACGCCGCCACCGAACGCGGAACCACGCTACAAACCGGTGAGTACGACATCACCGCGCAGTGCGGTGCCGGCTTCCCCTTCGCGGTGACCGGCACCTTCACCGGTGCGATGTACTTCACCAGCCCGACCGCGTACCAGACCACCGACCCCAATGCGGGGCCGACGGCCACCACCACCACGTTGACCACGAACCCGGTGTCCCCGGTCACCCAGGGCACATCGGTGGCGCTCAACGCGGCGGTCAGCCCGTCAGCGGCGGGCAGTGTGCAGTTCAAGGACGGGGCTGGCAGCATCGGCGCCGCGGTGCCCGTCGCCGGCGGCACCGCATCGACCACCACGTCGACGCTGACTGCCGGGACGCACTCGTTGACCGCGGTGTTCACCCCCACCGATCCGGCGGCTTTCGGACCGTCGACGTCACCGGCGGTGAGTTTCGTGGTCAACACTTCTTCGGGGGCGACGGCCACCACGACCACGCTCTCGGTGACCCCGAGCGGCTCGGTCAGCCAGGGCACCTCGGTGACCTTGAACGGCAGCGTGTCGCCGGCCGCCGCGGCAGGCAGCATCCAGTTCACCGACGGTGGCACCAACCTCGGCGCTCCGGTGCCGGTGGCGGGCGGCACCGCGTCGACGACCACCTCCACGCTGGCCGTCGGCTCGCACTCGCTGGCTGCCAGCTTCATCCCGGCCAACCCGGCTGCCTTCGGCGCATCGTCCTCTCAGCCGGTTCCGCTGACGGTGACCGGGTCGGGCGGTGGAACGGGATCCACCGCGACAGAGACGATCACGACCACGATCGCATCGGGTTCGCTGGTGATCAGCGTCGCCAACACGAACGTCACGTTGCCGTCGCCAGCACTGAACCCGGCCGGGACGCTGCTGTCCACCAGCGGAAACATCAACCCGATCACGGTGACCGACACCAGAGCGGGTAATCCCGGCTGGACGGTGTCCGGTCAGGTGACCGACTTCAGCGACGGCGCGTCCCACGCGATCAACGGGGCGAACCTGGGCTGGGCGCCGCACGTGATCGACAAGGCCGCGGCACAGACGGTCACACCCGGCGCGACGATCGACCCGGCGAACGGGATCGCACCCGGGGCCAGCCCGCCCGCGGGCATCGGCCTGAGCGTCAGCCGGACGCTGGCCACCGCGGCCACTCTGGCGGGCATCGGCACCGCACATCTGGATGCCCTGCTCAACCTCAACGTGCCCACCTCCACCACGGCGGGCACCTACACCACAACCCTGACCCTGACGGCCATCTGACAACCGTCCGTGAGCGGGAATCGGTGCCGTGCAGACGGTTCCCGCTCCCGGATGGTGAGGGAGCCCCATGAACCCACTATCCCGTCTTGCCGTCCTGTGCACGGTCGCGCTGGGGGTGCTGGCACCGGTGACCCCGGCCTCCGCCGGCACAGCCCTGCCGGACGCCCAGATCGCATCCGTCCCGGCCGTACCGCAACCGGTGACCTTCGGCATCCGCCCGGCCACCGGCACCGGGTCCGACAGCCGCGCCAGGTTCACCTACAGCTCAGTACCGGGTACCGCGATCAAGGATTTCGTCGCCATCAGCAACGTCAGTGATGTTCCCCTGACCCTGCGGGTCTACGCCGCCGACGCGTTCAACACCCCCGACGGGGGCTTCGATCTGCTCGCCTCCGGCCGCCCGTCCAGCGACGTCGGAGCCTGGACCGTGCCCGCGACCAGCAGCGTCGCGGTGCCCGGCCGGTCCACCGCGATCGTGCCGTTCACGCTGTCGATCCCGGCTAACGCCTCGCCGGGCGACCACACCGCCGGCATCGTCGCCTCACTGACATCGGAGCAGGTCGACACGAAAGGCAACCGGATTCTGGTCGACAAGCGCGTCGGCACCCGGATCTACCTGCGCGTGCCTGGCGACCTGCACCCCGCGCTGGCGATCGAGGGTCTCGCCGGCGCTTTCCACCAGACGGTCAACCCGCTCGGCCACGGCCGGGCGACCATGACCTACACCGTGCGTAACACGGGCAACCTGCGCCTGCAGGGACTGCAACGGGTCCAGGTGCGCACTCCCTGGGGATCCACCCGAGACGATCCCAGACTGCAGGCTCTCCCCGAACTGTTGCCCGGCAACGCGGTGTCGGTGACCTCCGAGGTCACCGACGTCCTCCCGGCCGGCTGGGACACCGCCACGGTGCGGGTGGATCCCGTCGCGCCACCCGGTGATCAGGATCCGGCGCTGCGGGCGGCGGTGGCCAGCGACACGTTCGCGGCCGTGCCGTGGGCGCTGCTGACGCTGCTGGTGCTCCTCGGGCTCGTCGTACTGGTGCGGTACCGGCTGCGGCGCCGCCGCGACACCCGCCCGGGCCAGAGCCCAGACGGCACCGAGAGCCCGGAGGTGCCCCATGCGACCCTTCGCTAGATCGGCGGCGCTGGCCCTGGCAGTCGCACTGGCCAGCGGGACAGCGCTGGCCGGCGGCGCAGCGTCTGCGCAGGCCGACCAGGGTGGCGGGTTGATCGTCATCCCCGGTTCGGGCAGCGATCTGACCGCGATCCGGGTGCGCACCTCGGCGGGGTGCCCCGCTGCGGCCAACGCGTACTACGCCAGGATGACCGGCCGGGGTTTCCCTCCGGACGGGCAGGTCGTCACGGCCAACACCGCCGCGGGCCTGTCACACAGCGTCGGATTCGACGCCTACTTCCTGCTCATCATGCGGGACTACGCCAACCGCAACCACGCCACCCTGGCCGGCCAGTACAAGATCACGGTCTTCTGCGTCGACCGCCTCACCCTGCAGGACTACCGGGAGTTCACCGGGTCACTGGAGTTCACCGATCCGACCCACTATGAGGCACTCGGAGCGGCGAAGCAGACCGGGCCACCACCACCCCCGCTGGCGCTGGCCGGTGACGGATCCGCGCTCGATCCGGCTCAACCAGCACCGCCCGCCGGGACGGCGCCACCCGGGACAGTGCCACCCGGGACAGTGCCCGCCGGGACACCGTCGGTGGCGGGCCCGCCCGCAAGTACAGCACAGCCCCCAGGGCCCACCGCCGGGTCGCCGACCGGCATCAATCCGCAACCGCCGATGGTGGCCGACCGGCAACTCTCCTCCCCTTCGGGGAAACCGCCGGGGCAGCGATGGCCGTGGCTCATTCTGGGTGCTTCGGCGCTCCTGACCCCGGTGGCCGTCGTCGCGGTGAACCGGCTGCGCAAGAGGCGCGCCCGATGACCGCCCGGCAGGACAGGCCGACGTTCCGGGTGGCCAGCCACATGCTGGCCATTGTCGCCGTGCTGACGCTGTCCTTTCTGCTGGAGCTGACGCTGCTGGGCGGCCTGCGGCAGGCTCGCGACCAGGCGCAGGACGCCACCCAGCTACGCAATGAACTGGCGCGGGCCACGGCGCCGGTGTCCGCTCTCGACCAGGGAGGCCACCCGTTGCCCTCGGCGACCCCGGTGGGCCTCCTCGAGATTCCCCGGCTGGGCCTGCGCCAGATCGTGGTGGAGGGCACGTCCTCGAACGCCCTTATGTCCGGTCCGGGGCACCGCAGGGACACCCCACTGCCCGGCCAGGCCGGGGCCAGCGTGATCGCCGGCCGGCAAACAGCCTATGGAGGCCCGTTCCGGTCGATCGGCCGACTACACCCCGGTGATGCGATCCAGGTGATCACCGGCCAAGGCAGGAACACGTTCGCTGTGCTCGGCGTGCGCCACGCCGGCGACCCGCTGCCGCCGACGCTGTCACCCGGCCAGGGCCGGCTGACCCTGGTGACCAGCGATGGCCCGGCGTTTCGACCAACCGACGTTCTGCGGGTGGACGCGCGGCTCACGACTGACACCCAGCCCGCTGGTGTCGCGCTGTCCTCGTCGGCGCTACCGGCCGCCGAGGTCGTGATGGCCGGCGATGGCTCGGCGCTGTCGGCCGTTGTCGCGTGGGCCGCGCTGGTGCTGGTAGCGGCCCTGGGCACGGTGTGGGTCCGCCACAGCACCGGGCGATGGCAGGCCTGGGTGATCGGGGTGCCGGTGCTGGCGACCCTCGGCCTGACCGCCGCTGACGAGATCGTCGCGATGCTGCCCAACCTGCTGTGACAAACCCAAGAGATTCCCATGACGCCTCGAGGAGAGCCCATGCGTATCCGGCATCTGGTGGCGGCCGGGACCGTCATCACCGCATTAATGGTGACAGTGCTGTCCGGCCCCATGGCGCAGGCGGACCCGGCCGCACCGACCACCTCCACGACGCCCCCGGCCAGTCCGACGACGGACATCGGTCCCACGACAACGACGTCCGGTGTGTCAGAGACGATCGGGGTCGACATCACTGGCATCAGCACACCGCCGCCCGCATCGGGCGACGGGATATCGGGTACGTCGACTGCTGGTACCTCGCCTGCGGGCACGTCAGGCAGGAGCGGTGCGCTAAGCCAGACCGGTGCGCCCATCGACCGCATGCTCGTCACCGGGTTGATTCTGATCATCTCGGGCTTGGCGCTGCGTATCGCCGGCCGCCGGCCGCGAACAAGATTTCGGTGACGCTCATGGCGCTC
>DASXOV010000114.1:0-7432 GCA_036494005.1 Pseudonocardiaceae bacterium
AAACGCCCGTACCTCGCTGGCATACGACGGCTTGGCCCGCTTCGCGAGGGTACGCACCATGCCGCGGACGTCCTGCCGGTGCTGGAAGTCTTCCGGGCAGAGCGACTCGGCCATCTTCAGATGCACGAACACCGCCGTGTCGTTGTTCCGGCACTCATAGCACTGCGCCACCTTGTAGAGCAGGCTGATCTTCCGTTCCAGTGACGGTGTCCGAGTGATGTCCACGTCGTCTGCCAAACGCAAGGCTTCGGCTATCTCACCGCATTCGTACTCCACCCGAACCATGTGAATGCCCACATTGGTCGGCCCGAACACAGTGCCGTAGTAATTCTGGCCGTCACCAACCCTTTCGGCAGCTTGTCGCGCCGGCCCGCGCAACAGCTCACGCGCTCGCCACGGGTCGCCCGTGCGCAGTGCGGCCAAAGTCGCCACCAGCTGCAACCCGCCGTAGAGCGAGAAGTGCTCAGACGTCCCGTCCGGCAACAACGGCTCCAGCGCTTCGCTGGCCTTCATGGCGAGATCGAACGCCCCAATGGGCATATCGTCGGACAGCATGGCATGACCGAGTCGCGGCCGCTACGAGGAGTGAGTCTTCGGCCTCTTCGGCATAACGCATGGCCGATCAGAGACCAATCCACCTAGATCGACCCGCCCGAGGTACTTCAACACCGCCCGCGCCACGTGGTACGTCTCGGATGCCTGTCGGCACGCCTCCCGCGAACGCCCGGATTCGTGCACCGCCCGCTCGCTGTTGACGATCAGCGCAGGCAGTATCCGTAGTACATCGCTGTACTTGTTAGGCGAGGTGCACCAGGACTGCTGTGCGGCCTTGATCTGCGCCGCCAGTTGCTCCAGCGGAGGCGGCTCATCCGCCGCGCTGAGCGCTATCGAGCGGTAGGTGTAGAGCGCCCGTTCGACTTCCGCGAGCCCGGGGTTGACCGGTCCTTCGTGATCCTCGCTCGGTGCCTCGCCCAGCAGTGCCGAGCTGCGGACACCGAGCATCTTGGCGAGCTTGCGCAGGACCGGTACTGAAGGGGTCTTGCTGTCGGCCTCGATCATCTCCAGATAGCGCACCGTGATACCGGCATGGGTCGCCAGCGAGACGGTGCTCATCCGCCGCTCGATGCGGTACAGCCGGACGAGCGCACCGGTCGGCATGTCAGGCACAGAACACCTCCGGTGAGGGTTTGGGGTGCCTTGGGTTGAGCGTAGCGAGGGCGGTGGACAGCAGCGTGTTCGGCGTGCTATGCGATGTCCTCGAGCACACTCCCGAGCCGGGAAACCCACGAGAAATACGTAAGAGATTCGGCGCCCACTCGAACCGGCCGACGTTGGATCTTATCCAACCTGCCGCCATAGATGTACAGCATCGGCAGATTGGGCGCACCAGGCCGGTTACGTCACGTCATGGAAATCCTTCTCCTGACGCGGCTGATCTGATGCCCGAAATACAGCAAGTTGCCATCACAGAGGGTGACAGGTCATCGACGGCCGGCCGGAACGTAGCGTAAAATAGCGGCGGCACAATAGCTCAATCGGTGAGCATCACATGTGAAGGTCCGGATCGAGCCGCCGTACCGAATCGCCGAACTTTAATCCATCAAGTGGTAGTCGCTCGGCTACGTTCCGTGGTTTCATCATCGTTGAGCGCGTGACGACGACGACACGGGGGCTGATGTGAACGGCGGATGTGCTGGTACGCACCGCCGCGCGGCGGCGGTGACGATCGAGGATGCAGGCTGGCTCGCCGCCCATCTGCGAGCGATGGTGATGACGCGACCCGGCGCCTGGGCCAATAGCGAGATGACGTTGCCGCAGATCACCGCGCTGCACTACATCTGCGCAGCGGGGCCGGTCACGCTCAGCGGACTGGCCGACGCGCTGGGCACCGGGCCTCCGGCCACCTGCGCGATGGTCGATCGGCTCGTCCGGGCCGGGCTGGTATCCCGCATGCCGGACCCGAAGGACCGTCGGCGCATCCGGCTCAACGCGACCGACGCGGCCGGACCGATGATCGGTGACATCGACCTCGACACCGCACGGCGCCTGCATGCGGTGCTGAACGGCATGACCGCGGCCGCTCGGCGCTGCCTCTCCGACGTATTGCGGGACACGGCACTCCAGGTTGCCGGTCACCGGAGCTGACCGTCGAGGACGATGCGGCACTATCAGGGGGTGAGCGCACTCCAGTCTTCAGAAACAGAACAGCCTTCAGCAGCAGCACAGCCTTCAGTACTCGTTCCCGACAGCCTGTTCGACGACCCGGCCCTCGAGGCGCGCTGGCGCGCCCGGTTCACCGCTCCCCGGGTCAGCCTGCCGCAGTGGGCCCGGGACGCGCCGGATCGCTGCCTCTACTCCTGCAACGCGTCCGGCACCTGGGAGATCTACGCCTGGGACCGGATCACCGACACCCACCGCCAGGCCACCGCACGGCCGCAAGGCACCCGGGCGGCAACCGTGACACCAGACGGTGAGCACATCTGGTGGTTCGACGACACCGATGGCGACGAGTTCGGTACCTGGCGCAGCGAGCCGTTCGCCGGACGGCCCGACGACGAGCATCCGCAACCGGCGGTGCCGGAGGTTCCCGCCGGTTACCCCGCAGGACTGGACCTGGGCCGGCGAAGTGTCGCGGTCGGTACCTCCACCGACGACGGCACGACGGTGTGGATCTCCCGCGACGGCAAGCCCGGGGAGGTCCTCTACCGCAGCGAGCACGACGCCGGGGTGGGCGCGCTGTCCAGGGACGAGCGCCTGCTGGCGATCACCCACTCCGAGCACGGCGACTCCCGCCATCCGGCTGTCCGGGTGCTCAACGCCGATCCGGACGGCGCGGGCGCCGCGGCCGGGGACAAGTGGGATGGTCCGGGCAAGGGACTGGAGGTACTCGGCTTCTCCCCCACCGTGGGCGATCAGCGGCTACTGCTCACCCACGAGCGGCGCGGCCGGGAGGAGTTGCTGATCTGGGACATCGCGGCGGACACCGAAACCGAGATCGTGCTGGATCTGCCCGGTGAACTGGCCGCCGACTGGTTCCCCGACGGAACCGCGCTGCTGGTGCTGCACAGCCACTCGGCCCGGTCCACGCTGCACCGCTACGAGCTGGCCACCGGACAACTCATCGCGCTCGACATCCCGGCAGGCACGGTCGGCAACGCCGGAGTCCGGCCGGACGGAACAGTGGAGTACAGCTGGTCCTGCGCCGCGGAGCCACCCGCGATCCGGGCGTTGCACCCGGACGGCACCGACCGGGAGCTGCTGCGCGCCGAGGGCGATCCGGCCCCCGGTTCCGAACCGCTGACCGACCAGTACGTACCGACCCCGCACGGGCCGGTCCATGCGCTGGTGGCACGGCCCCGCGAGGCTGCCGAGGGGCCGTTGGCGACGGTGTTCCTGCTGCACGGCGGGCCGCAAGTGGCCGACGAGGATCGCTTCTCCGCGGTCAGGGCGCTCTGGCTGGACGCGGGCTTCGCCGTCGTGCACGTCAACTACCGCGGGTCGACCGGCTACGGCTCGGTGTGGCGGGACGCGATCGAGGGACGGCCGGGGCTGACCGAACTGGAGGATGTCGCGGCCGTGCACGACTGGGCGGTGTCCTCCGGATTCGCCGATCCGGCGGCCTGCGTGGTGGACGGCTGGTCATGGGGAGGCTTTCTGACCCTGCTCGCCCTCGGCACCCAGCCGCAGCGCTGGGCGGCCGGCGTCGCCGGGGTGCCGGTGGCCGACTACGAGGCCGCCTACGTCGACGAGATGGAACCGCTGCGCGCCTTCGACCGGGCACTGTTCGGTGGCTCGCCCGAAGAACTGCCCGAGACCTACCGGGCGTCGTCCCCGATCAGCTACGCGACCGACGTGTGCGCCCCGGTGCTGGTCCTCGCGGGGGAGAACGATCCGCGCTGCCCGATCCGTCAGATCGACAACTACCTCGCCCGGCTGGCCGAACTGGGCAAACCCTGTCAGGCCTACCGCTACGAAGCGGGGCACGGGTCACTGGTGGTCGCCGAGACGCTGCGCCACGTCGCCGTCGAAGTGGCCTTCGCCCGGGCAGCCCTGGCGCCGGATCCGCATGCTGCGGACGTCCGATCCGAGTAGTCCCATTCGGCTCGTTGAACGGGGGGAGGCCTTTTACCCTCGGTCAATGTGGAGGTAACACCGACGGTGGAGGGTAGACCCACGGAGGTGGTCACTGTGAGTCTGTGGCGGCTGCACGTCGACGTTGCCGATCAGCCCGGACAGCTGGGAGCTCTGGCGGCCGCAGTGGGAGGCTGCGGCGCCAATATCGAATCACTGCATGTAGTCGGAGAACCGGCCGAAGACGGTTCGGTGACCGATGAGTTACTGGTCCGTGTTCCGGCGAAGGTCTCGGTCCCGGCGCTGGTCGAGGCGGTGGAAACCGCCGGGTTCCGCTGCAACGTGGTGGTGCGGGCGGATGCGCAAGCGCTGGCCGACCCGGTCAACACCGCGCTGGCGCTGGCACACTGCGTAGCATCCGATCCCGGCAGCGCGCCACGGGCGGTGGCCGCCCTGCTGCGCGCCGAGCTGACCGGCCCGGGGGCTCCGGCCTCCGCGTACCAGGTCGAGGTCGGCGCGCACGGTGGACGGGTGCGGCTCGGCCGTGGCTGGCCGTTCACCGCCACCGAGATCTCTCAGGCCACCGCGTTGCTCGAACTGGCGGGCACCTCCGGAGGTGGGCGGCGACCTCCGCCGGAGCGCGCCACCGTACAGCTCATCGATGGGTGTGAGGTGATGCTGCGAGCCACCACCGCCGCGGACACCACCTTGATCGCGGCGCTGCACGCACGGTGCTCCCCGCAGACCCGATCCCGGCGGTCGCTACCCACCAGACCGGGGCTCTCACCCGCCGTGCTCAATCGGTTGGTGGGCGGTGACGGCTCGACCGGTGTGCTGGCCCTGACCACGGACGGTGGCGCCGCGGTCGGATTGGCGAACCTCGCCCTGGTCGGTACCGACACGGCCGACATCGCGCTGCTGGTCGAGGACGCATGGCAGGGACGGGGAGTGGGTACGGCGCTGGCCCGCAAGCTGATCGACCTGGCCCGCGCCGAGCAACTGACCGAGTTCATCGCGGTGTCCCAAGCGGGCAACCACGCGCTGACCAGGGTGCTGCGCCGCGCGGGACTGCGGCCACGCGCCCGGCTGGAAGAAGGCGCGTTGCACGTCCGGGCCACGCTGCATTCCGAAACCCCCGGCTCGGAACCTGAATCGCTGAACCCCGACACCTTGATACCGGTCAGCGGCACCGGCCGACGCTAGCGGTCGTTCGTCCCGGGGTGGTACCTGCGGTCCAGCGCGAACTGGACCACCTGCTCACCGATCGTGCGCAAGGTGCGTTCCACCGCGGAGTCGGACGGGATACCGCGCTCGTCGAAGACCACCTCGCTGGAGTTCAACGCCGCGCCCAACGGGGTGGGCCAGGCACGTACCGCGTGCACGATCGAGCGCAGCGCGGTCAGCGTGGTGACGGTCGCCTGCCAGCCCTGCGCGATGGCGACGCAGCCGACCGCACGCCCGTCCAGGTAGGGGCGGGGATCGTCCCGGAGGTCCTCGACGTAGTCGAGCGCGTTCTTCACCAGCCCGGAGACCGTGCCGTGGTAGCCGGGGGAGACCAGCACCACTCCGTCGGCGTCGCGCAGTGCCTCCACCAATCGGTGCGCCACATCGCTGCGCTGCGTCACCGCGGGATCGTAGAACGGGAGCACGAGGTCGACGCCGGTGACCGCAACTGTCTCGGCTCCTGCGGCCCTGGCACCGTCCAGTGCGACGTTCAGAGCCCGCTCGGACTGCGAGCCCGGGCGCATCGAACCACCTATGCCGACCACGGTGAGCCCCATGGGGCCGACCCTACGACGGTGCCGGGCGGCGCAGTGCGCCGGTGCTTCGCACCCGTGAGTGGCGATGCGAGCTATGACTCGCAACGCCACTCACGGGTTGTCCACAGGCGCTGATCAGGACTGCCCGGCGCGGACGCCCTGCTCGACCCGGTCACCCAGGTCCTTGTCCACGTTGCGCCAGTACTCGAAGGCCCGCTTCAGGATCGGCTCGCTCACGCCGTCCGACAGGTGGCCGACGATGTTGCCGACCAGCCGCTCGCGGGCGGCGTCGTCGAGCACCTCACGGACCATGGTGCCCGCCTGGCCCCAGTCGTCATCGTCCGTGCGCAGCGTATAGGCCGTTCGCACCATGTCGCCGTCGGCATACCAGACAGCTGACTCGGGGTAGCGTTCGCTGTCGGCCTTCGGACCCCCGTAGGAGTTCGGCGCGTACACCGGGTCGGAGACCTTCTGCACCCGCATCGCGCCGTCCTTGCTGTAGCTGTGGACGGGGGACTTCGGGGTGTTCACCGGGATCTGCTGGTAGTTCACCCCGAGCCGGGCCCGATGCGCGTCGGCATAGGAGAACCCACGGGCCAGCAGCATCTTGTCCGGGCTCAGACCGATCCCGGGGACCAGGTTGTTCGGCTGGAACGCCGCCTGTTCCATCTCGGCGTGATAGTCGGTGACGTTGCGGTCCAGCGTCATCCGGCCGACCTCGATGAGCGGGTAGTCGCTGTGCGGCCACACCTTGGTGAGGTCGAACGGGTTGAACCGATAGGTCTTGGCGTCCTCGAACGGCATGATCTGCATGTTGAGCGTCCAGCTCGGGTACTCCCCGCGCTCGATCGCATCGTAGAGGTCGCGCTGGTGATAGTCACCGTCCGTGCCTGCCAGCTCGTCGGCCGCCTCCTGGGTGAGGAAGTCGACGCCCTGGTCGGTCTTGAAATGATATTTGACCCAGAACTTCTCGCCCTGGGCGTTGATCCACATGTAGGTGTGGCTGGAGTAGCCGTTCATGTACCGCCAGCTCTTCGGAATACCCCGGTCACCCATCAGCCAGGTGACCTGGTGCGCCGACTCCGGGGACAACGTCCAGAAGTCCCACTGCATGTCGTGGTCACGTAGGTTGTTCGCCGCGCGGCGCTTCTGCGAGCGGATGAAATGCTGGAACTTCATGGGGTCGCGGATGAAGAACACCGGGGTGTTGTTGCCGACCATGTCGTAGTTGCCCTCGCTGGTGTAGAACTTCACCGCGAAGCCACGAGGATCGCGCCAGGTGTCCGGGCTGCCCCGCTCACCCGCCACGGTGGAGAACCGGATCAGCATGTCGGTCGTGGCACCCGGCTGGAACACCGCGGCCTTGGTGTAGGCGCTGACGTCGCCGGTCACCTCGAAGTGACCGAAGGCGCCGCCACCCTTGGCGTGCGGCTGGCGCTCCGGGATGCGCTCCCGGTTGAACTGCGCCATCTGCTCGATGAGGTAGTGATCCTGCAGGAGGATCGGACCATCCGGGCCGACGGTGAGCGAGTGCTCGTCACTCGAGACCGGGATCCCGGCGTCCGTCGTCGTCGGCTTGGGCTGCGTATCCGTCACTGCCG
>DASXOV010000115.1:0-1767 GCA_036494005.1 Pseudonocardiaceae bacterium
CGCGACGCTGACCTCGTGATCTTCGAACGAGCTGAGCAGGCACCGGCGGCCAAAAAAGGGGCGGCGCCTTTCGCGAGAACCGCCAATCACACGCCACTATCGTCACAACATCCCATCACCGCAGATCAAAACCCGCGGGAATGAGGGGGTAAATATCCACGATAATTCGGGTAAGCGTGTCGTTGCCAACTGCTGATGCGGGAGTGATTTGCGAGGTCAAGGCGCAGCGGCCCAGCCCTCACCAGCCCCAGCCCGCGCCAGCCGCAATCCTCGCAGGCCCCTAGTTGCGGGCCATGGCGGCCAGGTAGCTGGCGGTGGCGGTGTAGGCGCGGTCGATGGACAGGCCCACCCGGGTCTGGTCCCGGTAGCGGAACTGGGCCCGGCCCGACGGCAGGCGGTCGCCGCCCGTCGGCAGCACGTGCACCCGGACCGACGATGGCAGCGCCGACATCTCCTCGTGGAACCGGTGCCGCCGGGCGATCTCGAACGCGACCAGCCCCACCTCCCACGGACGCCGCGGCACCGCCAGCGGGCTCTCGATCCGCCCCACCTGCAGCACGTACACCACCGACGCCCCGAGCGCGACCGCCCGCCCGACCGGGATCGAGTCCACCAGGCCGCCGTCGAAGTAGTGAGTGCCGTCGATCTCGACCGGCGGCAGCAGCCCCGGCACGGCGCACGAGGCCATCACCGCCGGCACCACCGGCCCGGACGAGAACCAGCGGGCCGACGCCCCCTCGATCGAAGCCGCTACGCAGGAGAACGGCAGCGCGAGATCGGAAAACGAGGGCCCCGGCAGCACCGAAGACAGCAGCCGCCCTAGCGGCTCCATCGAGTGCAGATGCGTACCCGAACGAACCAGGCGCACTGCCCGTCCCCACAGCTTCTCGCTGAACGCCAGCCGGAGTTCGTCCCCCTGCCACATCCGGCTCAGCCGCTCCGCCCCGCCCGAAGGGTCGGCCGCCACGATGACCCCGTTCATGGCCCCGATCGAGGTGCCCACGACCAGGTCGGGCCGGATACCCGCATCCGCCAGGGCACGCAGCATGCCGACCTCATGGGCGCCCAGCAGGCCTCCGCCCCCCAGCACGAAAGCCGTGGTCATAACGGCAGCCTAGCCACCCGTTCGGCCCTAAAAACCCATCAGCCCCGGTGGATGGTGAGCCCGAGGGACGCGAACTGGTCGTACGGGCGGTGGTAGCCGCGCTCGATGTGGTGGATGCCGCGCAGCACCGAGGGGCGGTCGGCCACCGCGGCGGCCAGCACCGCCGAGAAGCCGGCCCGCACGTCGGGTAGCGTGACGTCGGCTCCGACCAGCTTGGACACGCCCCTGATGACCGCTGAGTGGACCGAGTTGGTGTCGTGGAACCGGCACGCCTCGCCGCCCAGGCAGGCCGCGAACGTCTCGATCTCGCAGCCCATCTTCTGCAGCGCGGGCACGTACACCAGCCGGTTCTCGAAGACCGTCTCGTGCAGCACCGACATGCCCTCGGCCTGGGTGAACAGCACCATCAGGGGCTGCTGCCAGTCGGTCATGAACCCCGGGTGGGTGTCGGTGTGCACCGCGGCCGGCCGCAGCCCCGACGGCGCCGAAGCGGTGATCCACTCGTCGGTGATGTCGATCTGCGCGCCCATCTTGGCCAGCGTGGTGATCGCGGTCACCAGCCGGTCCTGCGGGCAGCCGTGCACCCGGACCTCGCCCCTGGTGATCAGCCCGGCGGCCAGGTAGGAGAACGCCTCGAGCCGGTCGCCGGCCAGCCACCGGGA
>DASXOV010000116.1:0-10874 GCA_036494005.1 Pseudonocardiaceae bacterium
CCCGCACCCGCTCTCCCGGCGCAACCTCACCGACGACGTGGCTGTCGCGGTCCAGGATGCTGCCCTTCTTCTCGACGGTGTACTCGCGCCACGGGACGCAACCGGGTTGGCCCGAATCCGGTTCCGCGCGGGCGGCGAGCACACCCACGACGCCACCGGCCACAACCGCGGCAGCGGCGGCTCCGATCACCATGCGGCCCCCAGGGCGCTTCCACCACCCGGTCCGGACGGAAGCAGGCGCACTCCCATTCTGGGAATGCGGGGTGTCGTAACCGTGCACCACCGCGTGCGCCACGGCGCCTCCGCACCGCCACATGCGGTCACGATCTTGAGTGTGGTGTCCAGGGCGGGCAGCCGGTCCCCGCGCAGCGCGTCGTGCAAGGTGGCGCGCGGAATCCCGGTCCGTCTCTCCAGCACGCGATAGGACGCGGCACCGGCCTGAGTCCGTAGCTCCGGACACGTGCCGCACCCTGGCCGGTAAACCGTTCACGCCGAGCCAGTGGGTGTTCGGCTACGCACCCCAGGCCGGTCGCTGGGGCTGGGTGCAGGCAAGCCACCTCCCCGCCTGCACCGGATGACGACCACAGCGCCGGTTGGTGGGCCGTGTCTCACCAGCCGGCGCTGTAGCGAACACCAGGATCCAGAACTGTCGGTGGCGGGTGCTTGGCTGTCCCCAGCAGTCACCGACCAAGGAGGCTCCCATGCCAGTCCGCACCGAGCCCTGGCCCACCGGCACCCCGTGCTGGGTCGACCTCGCCGTTCCCGACCTCGCCGCCGCCAAGGAGTTCTACGCCGCCGTCCTCGGCTGGACCTACCTCGACACCGGCGAGGAGTTCGGCAACTACCAGATAGGCCAGCGTGACGGCCACGCCGCGGCCGGCGTCGGCCCGCTGCAGAACGAAGGCCAGCCGGTGGCCTGGACCACCTACCTCGCCAGCGACGACGTCGACGGCACCGCCAAGCTGATCAGCGAGAACGGCGGGACGCTGCTCGCCGAACCCTTCGACGTACTGGGCAGCGGGCGGTTGTGCCTCGCGCTCGACCCGCAGGGCGCCCCGTTCGGGGTGTGGCAGGCGGCGCACAGCGTCGGCGCGGAGGTCTACAACGAGCCCGGCGCCCTGGTCTGGAGTGAAGTAGGCGTGTCCGAGCCGGATCCCGCCCGGCAGTTCTACGCCGCGGTTTTCGGCTACTCCTACCAACCCGTCGAGGGTGCTCCGCCCAGCTACACCACGTTCCACCGCGAGAGCGACGCCCCGCTCGGCGGCATCGGCGGGCTGGATACCAGCCGCGATGTAGCGCCCCAGTGGCTGGCTTACTTCATGGTCGCCGACGCCGACGCCGCGGTCGCGGCAGCCACCGAACGGGACGCCACCGTGATCGACGGTCCGGTCGACACTCCCTACGGCCGGCTGGCCGTGATCACCGACCGGCAGGGTGCCACCTTCGCGATCATGGGCCGGCCGCTACCGAGCTGACGCCACGCGGGGCGTCGCGAGCCTTGACGAGTGGGTGGCAGCCGTCACTGCGTGGCGCGCGGGCAACGATGTGGCGGCGTGGGGCAACTTGTGATTCAGGACCGAGCGGAGCGATCAGGCCGAACCTGCACGCTCCGGCCATGCTCCCGCTCGGCTCCGTGCTGCGGACCGGCGAGGCGCTCGGTGCGGCCGGAGGAATGGCACCGGACAGGCCGGCCAGATAGTCCCTCAGCTGCGGACGGCGAGCAGCAGGCCGTCGCCCACCGGGAGCAGCAGCGGCACCAGGGAATCGTCGGCGTGCACCATCGCGGCAACGTCCCGCAGGGCGGAGGTGGACGGATCCCGCACCGCCGGATCGGCGACCCGTCCACCCCACAGGGCGTTGTCGAACGCGATCACCCCGCCGGGCCTGAGTAACCGCACCCCCACCTCCAGATAGCGCGGGTACTCGAGCTTGGCGGCGTCGACGAACACCAGGTCGTAGGCGCTGTCGGTGAGCCGCGGCATCACCTCGAGGGCCTGCCCCATGATCAGGCGGTAGCGCGCTGCCTGGAACCCGGCCTCAGTGAACGCCTGGCGAGCGGCACGCTGATGCTCCGGCTCGACGTCGATCGAGGTCAGGATCCCATCGGGGGCCATCCCGCGCAGCAGCCACAATCCGCTGGCGCCTGCTCCGGTGCCGACCTCGACGACGGCGCGGGCGGCAAGCGCGCTGGCCAGGAACCGCAACGCGGCGCCGCCTCCCGGGCCGATCGGCATGCAGCCCAGCTCCCGGCCGCGCTCACAGGCCGCCACGAGCACCTCGTCCTCGCTGAGGAAACCCTCCAGGTACTGGAGCACGGCGCTGTCGGTTCGGGCGGGCAGCCCACCCTGGGCGCCGGTCGACATCACGCTGCGCAGCGTAGCGCCGGTGCTCGGCCCATCCTGGGGACGCCGCGCCGGATAATTCCGCTGTTCACTCTGCGCGGCCGGTGACCGCGCCAGGGCCGGCTGCTCTCAGAATTCTCTCAGCGTGCACACATGACGGCTATACGCAGAGGGGTCATCATGTTCTACGTGCTTCGTTCGAGTGTGGTCCGGGCGGAACACCAGCCGTGGCGCCAGCGTTCAGACCGGTAGTCGACACAGATAACGCTGCGTAGCAGGCGACCATGACCACCGACCGGAGGTACGACAAACACCTGATGGCTACCGAGACCCGCTTCGCCGATCCCGCTGTCAGTCCCGCTGTCAGGGGGCACGCGGCACCGTTCGTCGCACCAGCCGACGACGAACGCAACCGGGTAGCCGAGGGCTGGACGCCCCCCTCCTGGGAGCAGGTGGTGAAGGAGCACGCCGACCGGGTCTACCGGTTGGCCTACCGGTTGTCCGGAAACCCGCACGATGCCGAAGACCTCACCCAGGAAACCTTCATCCGGGTGTTCCGAAGCCTCGCCTCTTACAAGCCGGGCACCTTCGAGGGCTGGCTGCACCGCATCACCACCAACTTGTTCCTCGACATGGTTCGCAGGCGTTCGAGGCTGCGAATGGAGGGATTGCCGGAGGACACCGACCGGCTGCCCGGTGGTGGGCCCAGCCCGGAAGAGGTCTACGCCGAGACACATCTCGATCCGGATCTGCAGGAGGCGCTGGACGACCTCGTACCCGAATTCCGGGCGGCCGTCGTATTGTGTGATGTAGAGGGTCTGTCTTACGAAGAAATCGGCGCCACGCTCGGGGTGAAGCTCGGGACGGTGCGCAGCCGGATCCATCGTGGCAGACAGGCACTCAAAGCGGCGCTGGAACGTCGTCGCGCCCTCGCCGAAGAGGAGAAGGAGGCTGGATGACCGACCTGCGCGGCCGCACCTTCGCCGATCTGGTGGCCGGCCTCAACGCAGGGCAGCACCTCACCATCGATGCCGTGGTGGCCTTCGTCGACGGTGAGCTCGGTGCCGGCGCCCACGATCGTGCCGCCGCACATCTGGACTCCTGCCAGATGTGCGCTACGGAGGTGACCGCGCAGCGGCAGGCCCGCAGCGTCGTCCGATCGGCGGGATGCCCGCAGGTCCCCGCGGGCCTCATGGCCGCGCTGTGCGAGATTCCCCAGACCGCCGACCTTCCCGGCATTCCCGACGGACTCGCCGTGTCCAGCGACGGCACGGTGGTCACCATTGCCGACCAGGGCCAGACGTCGCTGGCGCCACTGGGTAGCGCTCCCCCGCTGGGCACCGGGCACCGCTTGGGTACCGGGCGCTCGATACTCGGCAGACGGATCGGACGAACCGGGGCCAGCGCGGTGGTGTCCGGGCTGGTTCTCGGTGCGCTGATCATGTCGATGTTCGAGGATCCGGCGGCCGATTCAGCGGTACCGGAACCGGAGACACCCCGGTTCCCCACGTCGACGGTGCCCGCCACCGCATCCCCCGTAGCACCGGCGGACCTCACGGCCCCTGCGGACCTCACGGCCCCTGCGGCCGGCCCGGATGCCGGGTCGTCCGACGGAGCTGCTTTCCTGCACAGGAACACGCAGCCCGGCTGGCACGCCGTGCGCCTGCCCTGGTGATCGGTACGCTACGCGGCTTTCACCAGCCTGCGGGCAGGCTTGCAGGTCGGAATGACGTCCGCTGATCCTCGGGAGACCATGCCCCCGCCGCACGATCACGATCCCGACCGGCCCCCGGAGCAGGATGGGCCGCCGGGGCCACCCCGGCTCGGCCCGAGACCGCTGCAGCGGCCCGCCATAGACCCGGCTTCGGCGCAACTCTTCGGCCGGCCTTCCGGAGTCACCGGAGCATTCGCGAGTCAACCGCGCGACTCGCGGGGCGGCGTCTCGACCGCGCCACCCCCTCCGCAGGCACTGGCCGCGGCGTTCGGCAGACCTCCAGGATCTGGCGACCGCTTGCAGCGCCCACCCGGGCGTGGCCGATCGCGCGGCACAGCGCGGGAAGACCCCTTCTGGCCGGACGGCGCGGGCGCCGACCCGTGGCGCGATCCGGACTCGAATGCCGTGCTGGGTGCTCCCGCCGTGACCGAACCCGATCCGGAAGCCGACCCGTTGCCCCGGCCCGGAGCCCGGCTGAGCCTGCGAGAAGTGCTGTTCGGCCGTCGGCTGCAGCCCCGCGCACTCGCCGCGCTCGGCGCCGTGGTGCTGGTGATCGGAGGTATCGGCGGTTTCGTCGGACGGGTCACCGCCGAGGTCGGCGGCCCGTTGACCAACCCGGACGCCACGCTGGCGCAAGCGGAGCCCGCCATCGACCGGCCCGCGGGCTCGGTGGCGGCGGTGGCGAGCCGGGTGCTCCCGGCTGTGGTGTCGCTGGAGTTCCGGGTGGGCGACACCGGTGGCTTCGGATCCGGCGTTGTGATCGATCCAGCCGGCTACGTGGTGACCAACAATCACGTCGTGGCACCCGCGGCGACCACCCCGCAGGCCACCCTCGACGCGGTGTTCAGTGACGGCACCCGGCTGCCCGCCCGGATCGTGGGCCGGGATCCGAAGACCGACCTGGCCGTGCTCAAGGTGGATGTCGCCAACCCGACGGTGGCGCAGCTGGGCATCTCGTCCAAGCTGAAACCCGGCGACGCCGTCATCGCGATCGGCTCTCCGCTCGGACTCGCGGGCACGGTCACCACCGGCATCGTCAGCGCCATGGACCGCCCGGTCCGGCTGGAGGGCGAGGCCGGTGACAGCGCGGCGGTGATCGACGCGATCCAGACCGATGCGGCGATCAATCCCGGCAATTCGGGCGGGGCGCTGGTGGACGGTGCGGGTGCGGTGGTCGGCATCAACACCGCTATCCGCACCCTGGGCAACGGCCAGAGCGGGGGCTCGATCGGACTCGGCTTCGCCATACCCATCGATGAGGCCAGGACGATCGCGCAGCAACTCATTCGCACCGGGCACTATCAGCACGCCGAGTTGGGCGTGAACGTCGCGTCGGTGACCGACGGCACCTCCGACGGTGCCAGGGTGCAGAACGTGCAGCAGGGCAGCTCCGCGGCGGAGAGCGGCATACTGGAGAACGACGTGATCACCAAGGTCGGAGGACGGACGGTGGCCGGCGCCGACGAGCTGATCGTCGCCGTGCGCGAGCACAAGATCGGCGAAGAGGTGCCGATCTCACTGGTGCGGGACGGCCGCCCCCTGATGGTGAAAGTCACCCTGAAGTCCGACTGAGCCGCGCCGGTTGTTCACCTCGTGAGCACACAGCCGGGCGAACCGTAGGATGGACTCGGGCGGCGCTGGGAGGTGGGAGTCGATGTTCAACATCGGGTGGTCAGAGTTCCTGGTCCTCGCCGTCGCCGGGCTGTTCATCCTCGGGCCGGAGCGGTTGCCGTCAGCGGCGGCCTGGCTGGGCCGCACCGTTCGCCAGGTGCGGGAGTACGCCTCGGGAGCCCGTGAGCAGTTGCGCTCCGAGCTCGGGCCGGAGTTCGACGAGCTACGCAAGCCGCTGGAGGACCTGCGTGGACTGCGCGGGTTCAACCCGCGAAGCGCCATCACCCGCCACCTGTTCGACGATCTGGACAACGACCCGCTGGACAGCTGGGGCAAGCCCAACGGCTGGACCAAACCCAACGGCTGGACCACCACCGGGCTGGGCAAGCCGGCTCCCCCACTGCAACCCGGCGAGCGCGCTCCCTACGACCCGGACGCGACCTGACCGATCAGGGAGTACTGATCAGGGAGTACTGGGGCTGACCGAGAGCAGCCGCCCGGCCAGGCCGCGGGATCGGACCGAGAGACGTTCCGCCACCGCGCGCAGCACCACCGCGGCGGGCGCGTCGGGATCGGTCAGCACCAGCGGGGTGCCGGCGTCTCCGGCCTCCCGCAACCGGGCATCCAGCGGGACCTGGCCCAGCAGCGGTACCTCGCTGCCCACCGCACGGGTGAGCGAGTCGGCGACCACCTGGCCTCCGCCGGACCCGAACAGCTGGTTGCGTGAGCCGTCCGGCATCTCCAGCCACGACATGTTCTCCACCACGCCGACCAGCCGCTGATGGGTCTGCAACGCGATCGCCCCGGCACGCTCGGCTACCTCGGCGGCGGCCTGCTGCGGAGTGGTGACCACGAGGATCTCGGCAGTGGGGATCAGTTGCGCCACGGAGATGGCGATGTCGCCGGTGCCCGGCGGCAGGTCGAGCAGCAGCACGTCCAGGTCGCCCCAGAACACGTCGGCGAGGAACTGCTGCAGGGCCCGGTGCAGCATCGGACCCCGCCACACCACCGGTGTGTTGTCCTTGACGAACATACCGATGGAGATCACCTTCACGCCGTGCGCCGACGGCGGCATGATCATCTTCTCGACCTGGGTGGGGCGATCCGAGGTACCCAGCATCCCGGGCACCGAGTGGCCGTAGATGTCGGCGTCGACGACCCCGACCGACAGGCCCCGCTGCGCCATCGCGGCGGCCAGGTTCACCGTCACCGAGGACTTTCCCACTCCACCCTTACCCGAGGCGACGCAGTAGACCCGGGTCAGCGATCCCGGTTCGGCGAACGGAATGCGCGGCTCCTCGGCGCTCCCGCGCAGCTGACGACGCAGCGCGGTGCGCTGCGCGTCGCTCATCACGTCGAGTTCCACCTGCACGTCGCGCACCCCGGGCACGGCGGACACCGCCGCACTGACCCGGGAGGTGATGGTGTCCCGCATCGGGCAGCCCGCGACGGTGAGCCACACCGCCACCCCGACCGACCCGTCCTCGGCCACGGTCACGTCCTTGACCATGCCGAGCTCGGTGATCGGGCGATTGATCTCGGGGTCGTGCACCCCGTCCAGCGCGGCTCGGACCGCGTCGACCGACGGTGCGGTCTCGGTAGAGGTCACGGATGGCACCGGTCCTTCCGATCGGGTATGGCGTTCCCTTCATGCTAGGCGTCGCCGGATGTCACCCGCCGTCGATGGTCACGCGGCGATGGTACCGGGCGATGGTCATGGCACAAGCGCGATGACTGTCCGTAGCATGTTCACGATGGTCGACCGGTACCCGCAGGCTGAGGAACTCGCCTCCTGGCGTGAGTTCCTCAGGGCACACGCCTGGCTGACCCGCCAGCTGGAAGCCGACCTGGTGCGCGAGCAGCACCTCTCACTCGCCTCCTACGACGTGCTGGTCCAGCTGGCCGAGGCCCCGCAGCGCAGGCTGCGGATGACTGATCTGGCGGATGCGCTGCTGCTCTCCCGGTCCGGGGTCACCCGGCTGGTGGCCAGGCTGGAACGGATCGGTCTGGTGGCCCGGACCCGAGCCGCGGGCGACGGCCGGGGAGTGGTCGCCGCGCTCACCGAACTCGGGCTGGACCGGCTGCGCACCGCGAGCGCCACGCACCTCGCCGGGATCACCCGCTACTTCGCCAGCCGGTTGCGGCCTGCTCAGCTCGAGGTGCTGCGGGAGATCTGCGCGGCCCTCGCGGGCCCTTCGGTCAGCCCCTCCCGCCCCGCCGAGATCCACCAGACCGATCCGGCCCAGACCGATCCGGCCCCAACCGATCCGGCCCAGACCGATCCGGCGATCCCGTCCGGGCCGCCGCACCCGGTTCCTGCGGCCCGGCTTCCTTGAGCTCGGCCAGCCTGGCCAGCTCGGAGCGCAGGAAGTCCCGGGTGACGACCTCGCCGACCGCCAGGCGCAGCGAGGCGAGCTCCCTGGCCAGGTACTCGGTGTCGGCCTTGGTGCGCTCGGCACGGGCCCGGTCCTCGGCGAGCGCGATCCGGTCGCGGTCGTCCTGCCGGTTCTGTGCCAGCAGAATCAGTGGCGCCGCATAGGCCGCCTGCGTGGAGAACGCCAGGTTGAGCAGGATGAACGGGTAGGGATCCCAGCGCAGCCGCAGCGCCGCCAGATTGAGCGCGATCCACGCAATGACCACGACCGTCTGCACCGCCAGGAAGCGGCCGGTGCCCAGGTAGCGGGCGATCCGCTCGGAGAAACGAGCGAACGCGTCCGGGTCGACCCGGGGCGCCAGCCGCCGGGGACCCCTCGGCAGGTCCAGTCTGCTGCCCCGATAGCGCGGAGCCGGCTCAGCCACGGGTGACCACGCCCGACCAGCCGCTGGTGTCCAGAGCCTCACGCTGGCGCCAGTCGTCGGGGAGTGCGGCGTCCAGCAGGTCGTCCACGCTCACCGCGCCGAGCAGGTGATCCCCGGCGTCCACCACCGGGGCGCAGACCAGGTCGTATGCGGCGAGGAATCGCGTGACCTCGGCCAGCATCGCGTCGGGGGACAGCCAGCCCAGCTCGACGTCCAGCACCCCCGCCACCAGGTTCGACGGGGGCTCCCGCAGCAGGCGTTGCAGATGCACACAGCCGAGGTAACGACCGGTGGGAGTGGCCGAGGGCGGACGGCAGACGAAGACCATGCTGGCCAGCGCGGGGGTCAGGTCGGGGTCGCGCACCCGCGCCAGCGCCTCGGCCACGGTGGCGTCCGGAGTCAGCACCACCGGTTCCGGGGTCATCAGGCCGCCCGCGGTGTCCGACGAGTAGGCCAGCAGCCTGCGCACCGGGGCGGACTCCTCGGGCTCCATCAGGTGCAGCAGCCGCTCCCGCTCGGGCTGGGCGATCTCGCCGAGCAGGTCGGCCGCGTCGTCCGGGTTCATCGCCTCGAGCACGTCGGCGGCCCGCTCGTCTTCCAGCCGGGCGAGCAACTGGGCCTGCTCGGGCTCGGACAGCTCCTGGAACACATCGGCCAGCCGCTCGTCGTCCAGCGCATCGACCACCTCGTAGCGGCGCTTGGTCGGCAGGTCACGCAGCGCGTTGGCGACCTCGACCGCACGCATCCCGTCGAAGAGGGTGAGCAGCTCGTCAGCACCCTGCCCACGGGACGAGACCTCACCCAAGGTCAGCCCGGCCACCTCGTCCCAGGCCAGCACCTGCACCGGGCCACGCCGTCCCAGCCGGCCGGTGCGCTCCCGCACCGCCAGTTTCGAGATCACCCAGTCGCGGGTGCGGGTCGGCTCCATCCCGGCGTCCACCACCACGGCGACCGCACCGGTGGCGGCCACGTGCACCCTGGCGTCCAGGATCTCCCCACACACCAGAGTCTCGTTGGGCCGCAGGGAGAACCGGCGCAAACTCACCGTGCCGGTGGCCAGTGCCACCGCGCCGGGTTCGATCGAGGTCACCCGCAGCATCGGCACGAAGATCCGCTGCCGCGCCATCAACTCGACCACCAGACCCAGCACCCGAGGCGGTCGCGGGCCGCTGCGCAGCGCCGTGACCAGGTCACGCACCCTGCCGATCTGCTCGCCATCGGGCCCGAACACCGGCAGTCCAGCGACCCGCGCGGCATAAACCCTGGTCGGCGTGGACACGGAACGAGGCTAGCGCCTGCTCACCCCCCGGTGAGACCTGCGCCGCACCCAGAGCGACGGCGCTGGCGTCGATCGTCCTGCTGCAGACGCTCCAGCCGGCATGTGCAACTCGTCGCCGATACAGAAACGCAGCGTGTGTGAACAGTAGCCGCAGGTCACAAGGCCCTGAGACCTCTCTCACCTGCACCACCCGCATTCCGGACACGCATGTCAGCATCGAGTATCGGGCTTGGCGTGACGAGGAGGTCGTTACCGATGAGCGAGGCCAACGGGACCCGGCGGCTGCGTCTGCGTCGTTCCTGCCTGGCGGTGCCGGGATCGAACCCGAAAATGATCGACAAATCCCGCGGGCTGCCGGTCGACCAGGTATTCCTCGACCTGGAGGACGCGTGTGCGCCGCTGGCCAAACCTGGCGCACGCAAGATCATCGTCGATGCGCTCAACGAGGGCGGCTGGGGTGCGCGGACCCGGGTGGTGCGAGTCAACGACCTCACCACCGAGTGGACCTACCGCGACGTCGTCGAGGTGGTCGAGGGCGCGGGCGCGAACCTGGACTGCGTGATGCTGCCGAAGGTGCAGAGCGCCGCTCAGGTGCAGTGGCTGGACATGACACTCACCCAGATCGAGAAGACCATCGGTTACAAGGTGGGCCGCATCGGTATCGAGGCGCAGATCGAGAACGCCCGGGGTCTCATCGCCGTCGACGCGATCGCCACGGCGTCGCCGCGGATGGAGACCATCATCTTCGGCCCGGCCGACTTCATGGCCTCGATCAACATGCGATCGCTGGTGGTGGGCGAGCAGCCGCCGGGCTACGACACCGGGGACGCCTACCACTACATCCTGATGCGGATCCTGATGGCGGCCAGGGCCGCGGGCCTGCAGGCCATCGACGGACCGTACCTGCAGATCAAGGACACCGACGGTTACCGGCGGCTGGCCCGCAGATCCGCGGCACTGGGATTCGACGGCAAGTGGGTGCTGCACCAGGGCCAGATCGACGCGGCCAACGAGACCTACAGCCCTGCTCCGCAGGACTACGACCACGCCGAGAACATCCTCGACGCCTACGAGTGGTTCACCTCGGAGGCCGGCGGTCAGCGTGGTGCCGCCATGCTCGGCGACGAGA
>DASXOV010000117.1:0-1901 GCA_036494005.1 Pseudonocardiaceae bacterium
CGCGTGCGCGGAGCCGGCCTTGGTGATCCGCCCGTGACTGGCCGGCTGTCCACCGGACTGACGCACCCGCGGGTTGAGCCCCAGGTAGGCCACCAGCTTCTCCGGGGTCCGGAACCGGGTGAAGTCCCCGACCACGGCCACGATCGACAACGCCACGGTCGCGTCCACCCCGGGCACGCTCATCAGCCGCGGCACCTCAGACCGGGCGAGCGCGGCCTGACCCAGGTCAGCATCGATCCACCGCAGCTCTTCAGCGTGGAAGTCCAGCTGACGCAGCAACGCCGCCACCGCGGCCAGCTCATCAGGTGGAAGCTGCTGCTCGCTTAAGCCACGCTCGGCCCTTGTGCCCGAACAGATCCGCTGCCGGACAGCGCGGCACTGGCAATCCCCTGAAACCGTAGAGACTTCAGTTGGTGTGATCTTGTAGTTAGGTGGTGTCGTTCGCGCCGCGTGTCAGTCGGGCCGGCGCTGCCCTGCCCGTGCTGTGCGCCGGTGGGGCCCTCGAGGCTCCGAGGTCAAGGGCGGCCGTAGGCCGTCGCCTCGGCGATCGCGTGAGCGACCCTTGGGGTTGGAGGTGCGGTCCCCGTACTCCGCGCGGCGCGCGAAGAGCGTCAGTGGCGGCGCAGCCGCCTGCGGTGTCGTTGTCCTGGTCGGTGAGCATCGGCGGTCAGGCCACCTCGGTGTCAGGATCATCGGGTTGGACCAGCTCGTAGTCGATCGGCGAGATCATCCGAGCGAGGAGTGCCGTCGGGTGCGGTTGTACTCATCGATCCACGCCGCGACCCGCCGCCGAGCGACTGCCTTGGTCGGAAACTCCTCACGCGAGCGCAGCTCGAACTCCAGGGTGGAGTGCCACGACTCGATGACCGCGTTGTCCAGCGCCGATCCTGGTCGGCCCATCGATTGGCGGATGCCCAGTCGTGTGCAGGCCGTGCGGAACATTCCGGCGCTGTATTCGCTGCCCTGGTCGGTGTGTAGCACCACCTCGCCCACCTGCCCGCCGCGCACCGCGACCGCCATCGCCAACGAGCCGTAGGCCAGTGCCGCGTCGTGGTGGGCACTCAAGGCGAACCCGACGATGCGCCGCGAGCACACGTCCAACACGCTGGCCAGCCGCAGTTTGCCCTCGGCGGTGTCGATCTCGGTGCCGTCACCGAACCAGCGCTGGTTGATCCCTCGTGCGGTGAAGTCCCGTTTGACCAGGTCCGGGGCGCGCCAGCGGCCTCTGCCCGGGCGGGTCGTGCTCCGGCGGCGCCGTTTCGCCCGAGCTTTCAGACTCTGTTCGGCCATCAGCTCCGCGACGGTGTTCTGACAGACCCGCCAACCCATCTCACGCAGATCCGCGGTGATCCTCGGTGCGCCGTAGGTGCCTCGGTGTTGGGCGAACAACGCCGCGATCAGCGCGCTGCGCGCCCGCCGTCGGGCTCGCCGGGGCGAGGCGTCGCCGTGGCGCCATTTGTAGAACCAGGCCGGCGAGACCCCCAACGCCCGACACGCCACCGCGTGCGGTACCCCGTGCTCGGCCCTCTGGGCCGCGATGAACCCGGCCACGGCTACCGCCGACCCGTCGCGTCCTTGACCCAGAGGGCTACCGACCGCTTGAGGACCATCACGCTCCATCGCCAGCTCGGCGTTCTCCCGCCGCAGCCGGGCCAGCTCGACCCGCTCGTCCTCGCTAAGCCGGCCGTTGCCGTCCTTGCCCTCACGGTCCAAGGCCACCCAGTTGGCCAGCGTGCCCGGATTGATCCCCAGGTCCTTCGCGATCCGCGCGATCGGGTGCCCGGTCTCGCGGACCAGCCGGACCGCGCCCTCCTTGAAATCCTGATCAAACTTCCGTCGTGACTCCGCCATCGCCGTCGCCTCCTTTAAGGCGATGTCTCCACGTTACGAGGGGAAGCCCA
>DASXOV010000118.1:0-17354 GCA_036494005.1 Pseudonocardiaceae bacterium
AGATCGCCCCGATCACCCCGGCCCCGATGAGGTAGTAAGCGGGCCAGTTCAGGTCACCGGTGGCTGAAATCAGGAATTCATTGACGAACTGGGTCGTGCCGCCGAACAGGGAAACCGAGATGTTGAACGCTATCGACAGCGAGGAACGTCATGGCTCCGCCGTATTCGCCGCCGGTGGAGAAGCCCTGGACCAGCCGGCACAGCAGCAGGAGCACCGGTGCGGTCATGCCGATCGCGGCGTAGGACGGGATCAACGCGAGCCCGAAGGTGCCGAGCGCCATCAAGATCATGGTGATCGACAGGACGTTGCTGCGCCCGATGCGGTCGCCCAACGGCCCGAAGAACAGACCACCCAGCGGTCGTACCACGAAGGACGCGGCGAACGACCCGGCGACCGCGAGGACTTGACCCGTCGAGGTCAGGCCGGAGAAGAAGACCTTGCCGATGGTCGGTTCGAGGTAGGCGTAGACACCGAAGTCGTACCACTCGGTGACATTGCCGGTGGCCGCGGCGGCGACCGCGCGCCTGACGATGCCCGGCGGCGTCACCGTCACATCCTCGACGGATAGCGATTTTCCGGGCATCTCGTGTGATCTGCTCATATCGGCACCCCGCATGGCCGGCATCAGGACCTCTGAATGATCTTCTCTGCCCGCTGGAGTCGAATTTCAAACCTGCGTCCGGTTCCTGGCCTGCGGTGACCCGGCCCCGCACCTTGTCGTCGCGCTACCTTCGTGCGCGTGACAGCGGGGCGGTCCGCCGGACAGAGCGTCGATAGTGGCGATCGGTGACGGTCGGTGCCCTGCTCGGGCGGGCCGCCCGGGCGGCCGCCGCCGACATCACACCGCTGCGTGAGTCACCCCCGTTCCGGCGGCTGTTCCTGGGCCAGGCGATCTCGCTGCTCGGCACGCAGGCGACCCAGGTCGCCGTGCCACTGCAGGTCTACGCGATCACCCGCTCGTCGCTGGACGTCGGGCTGGTCGGCGTGGCCGGCCTGGTGCCGCTGGTGATCTTCGGGCTCTACGGTGGCTCGATCGCCGACGCGGTCGACCGCCGCAAGCTGGTGTTGCTCACCTCGACGGCGACGATGCTGGTCAGCGTCGTGCTGCTGGTGCAGGCCGCGCTACACCTGAACCAGGTGGGCCTGCTGTTCGGTTGCGTCGCGGTACAGGCGGGGTTCGCCGCGGTCGACTCGCCGACCCGCCGCGCGATCATCCCGCAGCTGGTACGGGCCGAGAAGCTGGCTGCCGCCAACACGCTGACCTTCGGTGTCAACCAGCTCGCGGTCATCGCCGGTCCGCTGCTGGCCGGGGTGGCGGTGAGCGCGGGTGGATTCGAGTGGGCGTACGCGATCGACGTCGTGTCGTTCGTCGGCGCCTTCGTCGCCGCAGTGCGGCTGCCGGCTCTGCCTCCCGGTGCGGGCTCCCGGCGAGCTGGGTTCGCCTCGGTGGTGGAGGGGCTGCGGTTCCTCTCCGGCCACCCCGTGGTGATGATGACCTTCCTCGTCGACATCAACGCGATGATCTTCGGCGCGCCCCGGGCGCTGTTCCCCGCGCTGGCCGAGGACCAGTTCGGCGGGGGAGCGGGCACGGCCGGCCTGCTCTATGCCGCGCCCGCGGTGGGAGCGGTCGCGGTGACCCTCGTGGGCGGAGCCGTCGCACGGGTGCGGCGCCAGGGGCTCGGAGTCGTGCTGTCGATCGCGGTGTGGGGCATCGCGATCACCCTGTTCGGACTCACCTCGGCACTGTGGCTCGCCCTGCTCATGCTCGCCGTCGCGGGCGGGGCGGACACGGTCAGCGCGGTCTACCGCTCGACGATCCTGCAGGTCGCGACCCCGCCGGGAATGCAAGGCCGACTGCAGGGCGTGTTCATCGTCGTGGTCACCGGCGGCCCTCGGCTCGGCGATCTCGAGTCAGGAGCGGTGGCGACGGCTTTCACCACTCAGGTGTCGGTCGTCTCCGGCGGGCTGGCCTGCCTGGCAGGCATCGGAGTGCTCGCGCTGGCCGTGCCTGCGTTCGTGCGCTATAAGGCCGTCACCCCATCTTCTCCAAATAGTTGATCATGTCGTCGGCATGCTCCTCTTCCACGGCGAGGATGTCCTCGAACAGCCGGCGAGTGGTGACATCGCCATCTCCCAGCCATTTGATGATCTCGGTGTAGGACGTGATCGCCACCCGTTCGGCAACCAGGTTCTCCTTGATCATGTCGATGAGATCGGACGCGGTCCGGTACTCGGAGTGCGACCGGCCGGTGAGGGTGTCGGGATTGAAGTCGGGTGAGCCGCCCAGTTGCGTGATCCGCGCCGCCAGCCGATCCGCATGATCCTGCTCCTCGCGGGCATGTTCGAGAAACTCCGCGGCGACCGGCTCGGCGTTGATCCCTTTGGCCTGATAATGGTGCTGCTTGTAGCGGAGCACGCAGACGATCTCGGTCGCCAGCGCCTCGTTGAGGACCTTGATCACCCGCTCGGAATCCGCGCCGTAGGCCGGGGTGATCGGTCCTTTCTCGATCTCCTGCCGGGCTCGGTCACGCAACGCGCGCACATCAGTAAGAAATTCGGCCATCGAGATCTTCCCTTCTGCTGGAACCCGGATCTGTCCGGTAATTGTCCAGCCGGCCGGGATGTGATCGCATTTCCGGCCTCGGTCGCGTCGTGGGGCCGCGCTGACACGCACTGACATCTGTCACGGCTCGATCATGACGGGCGATCTGCGCCCGCGAGGGCGGGGCGCGGCATCGTGATCGGTATGAGTAATCAGACGAGGGTGCCGCCTGCGGACCGGAAACCGGCCGTGCGCGGCGCGGCGGTGGCGCTGGCCGCGCTGCGCCGCAGCTATGGCCCGATACAGGCGGTGGACGGCATCGACGTGACCATCGCGCCGGGCGAGGTGGTGGCGTTGCTCGGCCCGAACGGCGCGGGCAAGTCGACCACGATCGACATGTTGCTCGGGCTGGCCAGACCGGACGAGGGGACGGTGCAGTTGTTCGGCCGGGCGCCGCGGGACGCGGTCCGGGCCGGTCAGATCGGCGCGATGCTGCAGGACGGCACGCTATTGGAGGACGCCACGGTCGCCGAGACCGTCGGGCTGGTGGCCGCGCTGCACCGGCACCCGCTGCCGGTCAGCGAGGCGCTGCGTCGCGCCGGGGTCACCGAACTGGCCGGCCGCCGGTGCAGCCGGCTCTCCGGTGGCCAGCAACAGCGGGTGCGTTTCGCTGTCGCGCTGGTCGCCGACCCCGACCTGCTGGTGCTCGATGAGCCGACGGTGGGCATGGATGTGAGCACCCGCCGGGAGTTCTGGCGCACCATGCGGGAGTTCGCCGACACCGGCCGTACGGCGTTGTTCGCCACCCATTACCTCGACGAGGCCGAGGAGTTCGCCGACCGGGTGGTCCTGATGCGCGCGGGCCGGATCGTCGCCGACGGCTCGGTGGCCGAAGTCCGGGCCGCGGTGTCCGGCCGGACGCTGCGCGCCGTGGTTCCTGGCGCGGGCCGCGACGACCTGGCCGTGCTGCCCGGGGTGACCGGGGTGGAGCTGCGCGGTGAGCGGGCCACCCTGGCCAGCCGCGACTCGGATGCGACCCTGCGTGCGGTGCTCGCACGCCACCCGGGAGCCCACGACATCGAGATCGCCGCGGTCGGACTCGAAGAGGCATTCCTGGCCCTGACCGACAGTGCCCTGACCGATGAACCGGAGGCTGCCCGATGAATGCGACATACCTGGCGCTGGAGATCAAGAGGGTGGTCCGCGGCGCTCGTTTCATGATCTTCACCGTGGTGTTTCCCGTGGTGCTCTACCTGATCGACGCGAATCTGTTCGCGGGTGGCGCAGCCACCTACCCGGACGGGGTGCCGGTCGCCGCGTCGGTGATGGTCCGGATGGCGGCCTTCGGCGCCATGTCGGCCGCGCTGTTCACCGGGGCGCGGGTGGCGCTGGAGCGCGGCGCGGGCTGGCAGCGTCAGTTGCTGCTCACCCCGATGAGCGGCCGGTCCTACCTGCTGGCCAAGGCGCTGGTCAGCCTGCTCGTTGCGCTGCCGACGGTGCTGCTGGTCTGCCTGGTCGGCGTGGTCGCCGAGGGGGTGCGGCTCTCGGCAGGGCAGTGGCTACAGATCCTGCTCGGCGTGTGGCTGGGGATCATCCCGATCGTGCTGCTCGGCCTGGTGATCGGCCTGGTCGCCACGAAGGACAGCATGCAGCCGATCACCAGCGTGGCGATGCTGCTGCTGGGGCTGATCGGCGGCCTGTGGATCCCGTCGAACATCGTGCCAGCCGGATTCCAGTCGGTGATGAAGGTCTTCCCGACCTACTGGCTGGGCCAGATCGGCGATGCGGCGTTGCGGCACAGCACCGCGATCGGCACGGCGGTGCTCGTCCTGGTGGTCTGGTCGGCGGCGCTGGCGCTGGCCGGCGCCCGCCGCTACCAGGCCGGCATCGCACGGACCTAGCCTGATCACCATGACCGGACAGGGAATCGGGGACGGGCAGCCGACGCCGGCCGGCATGGAGCCGGTCGGCGTCGGCCTGATCGGTTCCAAGCCGTGGTTCGGCCGCCGCCCAGGGATCTGGCGGCTGGTGGCGGGGGCGTTCACGCTGTGGCTGGTGCCCTCCGCGCTGGCCGGCTGGCATTCCGACCGGCCGCTGTGGCTCCGGGTGCTGATCTGCGTGCTGCTGGCCGGATACGCCGCCGCCTACTTGGGGCTGCTGCCATGGGGCCCGTCGACCGGGCGGCGCGGGTGGTTCGGCTACGGCTGCGTGCTGGCCCTCGGGCTGGTCTCGGTGGTACTGCTCGGCCCTTCGGAGATCGGGTTACTGATGTTCGCCCTGATCGCGGGGGCAGCGGTGCTGCCCATCGGGTGGGCATTCGCGGTGTCCGGAGTGATCCTCGGGGGGATGCTGCTGGCCACCGCGCTGAGCCCGAGCGGGCCGCAGTACGGCGAGGTGATCGTCTTCGGGTCGATCACCTGGATGGTGATCATGCTGATCAGCCTGGCGCGGACGGTCCGGCAGCTGCGGGCGGTGCGGGAGGAGGTGGCCCGGCTCGCCGTCGCCGACGAACGGGTCCGGATCGCCCGCGACCTGCATGACGTGCTCGGCCACAGCCTCACCACGATCACCGTCAAGGCCGGGCTGGCGCGGCGGCTGCTGGAGGACGGCGCTGTGGCGCGAGCGGCCGCCGAGGTCGCCGATGTGGAGCGGCTCGGCCGCCAGGCGCTCACCGAGGTGCGGGCCACCGTGTCCGCGCACCGGGTCGCGTCGCTGGCCGCCGAGATCGCCGGGGCCCGGGTCGCGCTGACCGCCGCCGGTATCCGCGCCGAGCTGCCGCACGCGGTGGACGATGTCGACCCGGCCTACCAGGAGGCGTTCGCCTACGTGCTGCGCGAGGGTGTCACCAATGTGCTGCGGCACAGCGGAGCCCGGTGCTGCCACGTGCGGCTGGGCTCCTCCTGGCTGGAGGTACGCGACGACGGCCAGGGCAGTGCGCCGAACGGGACCGGGCAGGGGCTGGCGGGGCTGCGTGAACGGCTCGCCCCGCTGGGCGGCACGGTGCAGGCCGCGGCGCTGTCCGGTGGCGGGTTCCGGCTGCGCGCGGCGGTGGGTGTGCCGGGGAGTGCGCCGGAAAGTGGTCCGGAGAGCATGCCGGGGGGCAGGCTGTGATCCGCGTGCTGCTGGCCGACGACCAGGCGCTGGTCCGCGGTGCGCTGGCCGCCATGCTCGGGCTGGAGTCCGACATCGAAGTGGTGGCCGAGGTCGGCTCGGGCGACGGGGTGCTCGACGCCGCCCGTCGCACCGTGCCCGACGTCGCACTGCTTGACGTGCAGATGCCGGGCCTGGACGGGCTGGCCGCGGCCGCGCAGCTGCGCAAGACCCTGCCCGGCTGCCGCGTGATCATCTGCACCACGTTCGGCCGTCCGGGCTACCTGAGCCGGGCGATGGCCGCCGGTGCCGCCGGGTTCGTGGTCAAGGACGCCCCGCCGGAGCAGCTGGTCGACGCGGTACGCCGGGTGCACGCCGGGCTGCGGGTGGTCGACCCGGCGCTGGCCGCCGAGTCGCTGGCCAACGGGGCCAGCCCGCTCACCGTCCGGGAGCATGACGTGCTGGTGGCCGCCGCCGATGGTGGCACCGTGTCCGACCTGGCCGGCCGCCTGCACCTGTCCGCGGGAACCGTGCGCAACCATCTCTCGGCCGCGATCGGCAAGACCGGCGCGCGGACCCGGGCCGAGGCGGTGCGGATCGCCGAAGAGCACGGCTGGCTGTAGGTCGGATCGGGGTCGCCGGCCAGGTACGCCGAGGCCCACCGATCTGAGGAGGCAATGATGGTGACCGCGCAACCGGCGCTGGTCTGGTATGTCAGCTACGGGTCGAACATGTATGCCGATCGGCTGGCGTGCTACCTCGCGGGCGGAAGACCACCCGGCGCGCAACGCAGCTATCCCGGTTGCCGCGATCCCCGGCCGCCGCGGCGGGCCACCGGGTACGACCTGACCGGTGGGATCTACTTCGCGACGTGGTCGCCGGTGTGGGGCGGCGGACGTGCCTTCTACGACCCGGAACTGATCGGCAGCGCACCCGCGCGGGCGTACCTGATCACCGCTGGGCAGTTCTCCGACGTCGCTGCGCAGGAGATGTTCCGCGCCCCCGGGGCGGACATCGACCTCGGACCGGTGCTGGCGACCGGCCGGGACGAACGCGGCCCCGGACGCTACGAGACCCTGCTGCACGTCGGCGATCTCGACGGGCACCCTGCGCTGACCTTCACCGCACCCTGGCGGGCGGGCGACGTGCCGTGGACGGTGCCCTCGGCGTCGTATCTGCGCATGGTGGCGGGGGGCCTGTGGGAAGCGCACGGATGGACCGCGCACCGGGCGGCCGGCTACCTCGCCGGCCTGCCCGGAGCGCGCGGGCACTGGACGGCCGCCGCGGTCGCCGCGCTGGTCGGCACCGGCTCACAGGCGCACGGCGGCGGGGAGGGTGTCGGTGACGAAGATCCGGTCGACGGCGGGATGCCGGACGCGTAGCACCAGTAACGCGTACCGACCGGCCACCGCCGGCGGGCTGGCCCCGGCGATCGTGCCGCGCGGGTACACCCCGCGGTAGACGACCAGGCATTCCTTGGGCGTTCTCAGCCCGCCGAACACATGAATGGCCGACCGCAGCGGTGTCCGGTGGGCGGCGGGCGGGGGAGCCGTCGCACCCAGTTCCCGGGTGAGCGTGTCGACCTGGTCCTTGTTGATCCGCCGGACGAGGGTCAGCGTGCCACTGGCATGGACGATGTCGTGCGCCAGCGGCAGCACGGCGGCGCAGCTGGACACGTCGCTGATCGCCGAGACCCCACTGCGTGGCCCCGAGCACCCGGCCGTCACGGCGAGCGTGATCGCGACTGCGGCCGCCACGGCGAAGATCGTCCGCCGGTGCCGGCCTGCCGGATTACGCCGCAGGTGGATGGTCATGACAGGGTTTCCGATTCTGCCGCAAGCCGCCCGGTCGCCGCGCTGGCCTCCTGGGCGGGCTCGGTGGCCACGGGAGGATCGGGTGCGCGCGACGTCGCGCGCAGCACCAGCCAGGCCAGTCCGCCGGCCGGGATACATCCCCAGTACGCGATCATCCGGTAGAGCAGCACGGCGGCCAGTGTGATCGTGTTGTCTCCACCGAAGGCGACCAGGGCGACTGTGATGCTGCCCTCCACGACACCGATGCCGCCGGGGGTCACCGGCATACTCGCCGCGATCTGGCCCGCGCAGTAGGCCAGGAGCAGCCCGGTCCACGGCGGTGTGGCGCCCAGCGCCAGGAAGGCCAGGGCGAGCACGGCGATGTCGGTCAGCCAGCTCAGCGTCATGAGCCCGAAGGCCACCGCCACAGCTGCCGGGGTGACGCGGATCGCGCGCAGCCGGCCCGCCCAGTCCCGCGCCCAGGCGGCGGTCCGGGCGCCCGCCCGGTGCAGCGTTCCACGGTGCAGGTCCTGTCGCGGGTCGCGGCGGGAGGATCTGGCCAGCACGCGCAGCGGACGGCGCAGCGACCACCGCATCGCGCGCCTGCGCAGCAGCGCGTATCCGCCACCGGCCACCGCCAGGACGGCGAGCAGCACCGCGCTGATGCCCTGCAGTCCGGGAACCGGGTCGTCGTCGCCCGCGACCTGGACCGAGACGATGGTGAGGACCGAGATCGACGCCACGTAGAGCACGGAGGACACCGCGAACAGCCACCCGGCGACCGCGGCATCCACCTGGCGACGGCGCAACACGCCGAACATCACCACACCGGAGGCGGCGAATCCGAACGGTAGGCAGTACGCCGCCGCATCACCCGCCAGGGTGGCCGCTCCCAGCGTCACCGGCCCGATCCGGCTCCCGCCGTGGCGCAGCACCACGGTTTCGGCGCCACCGCGCGCCACGTACGACACCACCTCGGCGGCGAGCGCCACGGCCAACCAACTCGGGCTGACCGAAGTCAGGGTGTCGCCGGCGGCGAGCAACTCATCGCTGTTGTCGAACAGCACCCAGCCGGCGAGAGTGGCCGAGGCCAGCACGACGACCACCACGGCCACCCGCCGCCACCGCACCTGACCGTCTCGCGCCACTAGCACACTGTGCTATCCGCCGCAGCCGGGGCACGACCCGCCCCCCGGTCCTGACCGCGATCTTCAGCAACTTCCCAGCCAGGGTCTAGCGTGAGGGCACAGGAGGCCGTCCGGGGACATGCTGTACATCTCCCTGCTGGGCGAGCAGGTGATCACCGATGGCGCGGCCGGCATCGTCCGGGCGCGCTCGTCGCGGACGGTCGAGCTCGTCGCCTTCCTCGTCGTCCATGCCGGGTCACCTCAGCCCCGGGGACACATCGCCGGTCTGTTCTGGCCGGATTCGACGGACGCGCAGGCCCTCACGAACCTGCGCCGCGAGCTGTACCACCTGCGCCACGCCCTGGGAGGCGACCCTTCGCTCGTGGTGACCTCGGCGGAGCTGTGCTGGCGGGACACCGGGACGTGCCGGGTCGACGTCCGCACCTTCGAGATCGAGCACCAGGCCGCCCTGACCGCCGCGGCCACCGGTGACAGCGACCGGGCCCTCGACCACGCGACCGCGGCGATCAGCCTTTACCGGGGTGCCCTGCTGCCCGGCGGGTACCAGGACTGGGTGCTGGACGCCCGGTCCGGACTTGAACGACAGTGCGTCGCCCTGTGTGACCTGATCTCCCGGACGCGGGCGGGAAAGGGTGACCTGACCGGAGCGGTGGCTGCCGGACGTCGCAGGATCGGGCTGCGGCCGCTGGAGGAAGTCGGATACCGGAGTTTGATGGAACTGCAGGCCGACCTCGGTGACCGCGCCGCCGCGGTCAGCACCTACCACCACTGCGCGTCGGTGCTGGAGCGTGACCTCGGCGTCGAGCCGGACCAGGCGACCCGCCGGACGCTCGACCGCCTGATGGCGCAGGTGGCGCAGCCGGACGTGCCGCGCCCCGGGCCGAGCCCGCCGCCGGTCGCTCCGGGTTCGCCGGAGCCGAGCTGGTCGGGCGATCACGGGAGTTCGGCCGGCTGCACACCCTGTGGCGGGCGGCCGCGGTGGGCCGCCCGTGCCTGGCGGTGGTCCGGGGCGACGGCGGCGTCGGTAAGACCCGGCTGGTGGCCGAGCTCGCCCAGGTGGCCCGGTCGCACGGCGCGGTGGTGGCGAGCACCCAATGCTTCGCAAGCTCGGGGCGCCTCGCGCTGGCCCCGGTGGCGGACTGGCTGCGAGATCCCGCGGTCGGGTCGGCGGCGGCGGCGCTGGACCCGGTCTGGCGCGCCGAGGTCGACCGGTTGGTGCCGTCCGGCACGGGACGCGGAGCATCCGGGGCCGGCTCGTTAGCGGTGGTCGACGCCTGGCAGCGCCACCGGTTCTTCGAGGGTCTGGCCCGGGCCCTGATCGGCGCGAAGCGGCCGATGCTGCTGGTGCTGGACAACCTGCAGTGGTGTGACCAGGAGACCCTCGCCTTCCTCGCGTTCTGCCTGCGGCGCAGCGCCGACGCTCCGCTCATGGTCGCCGGGACGCTGCGCACCGATTCCCTCGGCAACGAGCCCGGGCTCGCGGGCTGGACCGCCCGGATGCGGGCCGCCGGCATGCTCACCGAGCTCTCGCTGAGCCCGCTGGAGGTCACCGGCACGGCACGTCTCGCGGCGGCGATCGCCGGGCGGCCCCTCGCCGGGGACGACATCGAACTGCTGCACGCGACGACCGGCGGGTTTCCGTTGTACGTCGTCGAGGCCGTCCGCGGCACTGTCGATGCGGTCCGCGAGACTGGCGATGCGGCGGGCGCCCCGATCCCGGCCGGTGATCTCACCGCGGTGCTGCGCAACCGGTTCGAGCAGGCCACGCCCGCCGCCCAGGAGGTCGCCCAGCTGGCGGCGGCGGTGGGACGCGACTTCACCCTCGATCTGCTCACCGAGGCCAGTGACCTCGACGCGGCCGCCGTGGTGCGGGCGGTTGACGAACTGTGGCGACGCCGGATCATGCGCGAGTTCTCCGACGGCTACGACTTCGCCCACGACCTGCTGCGCGAGACGGCATACGCCCAGATCAGCCCGCCGACGAGGTGGCTGCTGCACCGGCGTCTGGCCCAAGGTCTCGAACTGATCCACGCCGAGGACACCGACCCGGTCTCGGCGCAGCTCGCCGAGCAGTACGCGCGTGGTGGCCGGGGGCAGCGCGCGGTCGCGTACTACCGGCGGGCGGCCGACGTCGCGGCGGCCAGGTTCGCCCACGGCGAGGCGATCCGCCTGCACCGGGCGGCGCTGTCGATCGTGCGCACCCTGCCCGAGGGCAGCGTCAGGGACGGCCACGAACTCGCAGTCCTCGAAGCCATGGCGGCGCCGCTCAACGCGCGATACGGCTACTCCTCGCCGCGGCTGCGGGAGGTGCTGGACCGTTCGATCGCCCTCGCGGAGGCACACGGGCGTACCGACTCGATGCTGACCGCCCTGCTGGGTCTGTGGGCGTCACTGTTCGTCCAAGGGCACACGGCCGCCGCGCACCGCACGGCGGCCCGGGCGCTGGCCCTGGCCGAACCGGACTCGGAGCCGGCCGGATCGGTCCACTTCGCCTTCGGGGGGTCCGCCGTCAGCCTCGGGCGGCCCGCGGAGGCGGTCCGGCACTTCGAGCTGGCGGCGACCCTGGCCCAGGGTGCCCACTTGCTCAGCGTCGGAACCCGGCCCGACGTGCACGGCAAGGCCTGGGCCGCGCACGCCCACTGGCTGCTCGGCCACGATGACGAGGCGCTGCGGTGCTGCCACGACGCCATCACGCTGGCCCGGACACTCGACCACCCGTACAGCCTGGCCGTCGCACTGTCCTACGCCGCGATCACCCACCAGCTGCGGCGCCGGCTGCCCGAGCTGCGCGACACCGTCGCCGAGCTGGGCGAGCTGTGCGATCGGTACGGCTTCGCCTACTACCGGGAGTGGGTCCTGGTCCTGGGCGGCTGGTGCCGCGCGGACGATACCGGCCTCAGCCTGGCCCGGCGGGGCATCGACAACCTCAAGTCGGCGGGCTCGTTCGCCCGGATGCCGTACTGGTTGTCGCTGCTCGCCGACCTGTCGGCCGGCAACCACCGGCCCGGCGCCGCCCGCGCCGCCCTCGACGCCGCTCTGGTCGGTGGACAGGCCAGGGCCGACCTGTGGTGGATACCCGAGGTCATGCGGCTGCGCGCGGTGTACGACGACCGGGAGCCCGCCCTGTCCCGGCTGCGCTGCGCCGCCGAGATGGCGAGCGCGCACGGCAGCGTCGCACTGCTCCGGCGCTGCGAACATGACCTCGCCCGGTGAGACGTTGCCGCGAACGGTTCGCGAACGGTGCTGTTCCTACCTTCGGTGTGCCCTGACACCTCGCACCGAGAGGACAAGCCACATGAGCACCACTGCAGCCGTCGCGAGCAGACCCTATGAACAGCTGACGGTAGCCATGCGCGGCGACCTGATCACGCCGGCCGACCCCGGGTACGACCAGGCGCGCGCCGTCTACAACGCGATGATCGACAAGCGTCCGGCGGCCATCGCCAGGTGCCGGGACGTCGCCGACGTCATCGCCTGCGTCCGTTTCGGCCGCGACCACGACCTCCCGCTCGCCGTGCGCGGGGGCGGTCACAACGCGGCAGGCCTCGGGGTGTGGGACGACGCCCTGGTCATCGACCTGTCGGCGCTGCGCAGCACCACCGTCAACCCTGCCAAGCAGACCGTGCGGGCCGACGCCGGGTGCACCTGGGGCGACGTCGACCACGCGACCGTCGCGTTCGGCATGGCGACCCCGTCCGGTTTCATCGCGTCCACCGGCGTGGCCGGGCTGACGCTGGGCGGCGGCATCGGCTACCTGTCCCGGCGCTTCGGCCTGACGGTGGACAATCTGCTCGCCGCCGATGTGGTGCTCGCCGACGGAACCTTCGTCACGGCCAGCGAGGGGTCGCACCCTGACCTGTTCTGGGCGCTGCGCGGCGGGGGCGGGAACTTCGGCGTCGTCACGTCGTTCACGTTCCGCTGCCACGACATCGGCGAGCACGGCACGATCATCGGCGGCCCGGTGCTGTACGACTTCGCCGACACGGCCGAGGTGATGCGCTGGTACCGGGAGCTGCTGCCGTCGCTGCCTGAGGAGCTCAACGGCTGGATCGCGCTGATCACCATCCCGCCCGCCCCGCCGTTCCCCGAAGAGCTGTGGGGGCGCAAGGCCTGCGCCATCGTCTGGTGCTACACCGGCCCGCATGACCGGGCCGACACGGTGCTCGAACCGATCACGACGTACGGCTCGCCGCTGCTGGTCGGCCTGCAGGAGATGCCCTTCACCGTGCTGCAGAGCGCGTTCGACGGCCTCTACCCGGCCGGGTTGCAGTGGTACTGGCGGGCGGACTTCGTTAAGGAGATCTCCGACGCCGCGATAGACGTGCACCGCAAGTGGGGCGAGCGCCTGCCCACCGGTCACTCGACCATGCACCTGTACCCGATCGACGGGGCCACCAGCCGGGTGCCCGAGGACGAGACCGCGTTCGCCTACCGCGACGGCGGCTGGGCCGGAATCATCGTGGGCGTCGACCCGAACCCCGCCAACGCCCCCCTCATCTCGCAATGGGCCCGGGACTACTGGGAGGAGCTGCACCCGACCTCGGCGGGCGGCGCCTACGTCAACTTCCTGATGGAGGAGGGACGGGACCGGGTGAAGGCGTCCTACCGCGACAACTACGACCGGCTCGCCCAGGTCAAGAAGCGCTACGACCCGGACAACGCCTTCCACATCAACCAGAACATCCACCCCGCCCCCTGATCGTCACGGGTGGCCGCCGCGCTGGGGGTCTCGCCCCAGTAGTTGTGTCAGACAGAATTGTCGGACAGAATCAGGTGATGATCGTCCGGTTCACCCGTCCGGCCCGACGACACCGGATCGGTCGAGCGCATGCTTTGCACGTCATCGACACCATCGAACCCACCCGGATACCGGCGACGGACATCGCAGACGCTCGGCTCGTTTGGGTCGGTCCTGACGATCGAGGCGTCGAGTTGGAGATAGTCGCGCTGGACCTAGGAGCCGAATGGTTGGTCATGCACGTTATGCCCACCGCGCTGAGGAGGAACCGATGAGTCACCGTCATGAGGTGGGGCCCGACGTCGACCTGGACGCCGAGGATATCCGCGATCGACAAGGGCGACGGATCACCAGCGAATACGCGGAACGAGCCGCCGAGGAGGCACTGGAACTTGCACGTCCTGGCCGTCCTCCCCTCGGCGCTGGTGGGCAGCCGTCCCCCCGGGTGTCGTTTCGGGTACCGGAACAGACGCGGCGGCGAGCGGAGCAGCTAGCCCGAGCGGAAGGTCGATCAGTATCCGAACTCGCCCGTGAAGCGCTCGAACGCTATCTGGATAGCGGCGGCTGAGCTGACGATCCGATCGGTTCGCCGGCGAGGGCGAGCGTGTGGGCTTCCGGCAGGCTCAGGGCCGTTCGTGCGATGCACTCTTGCAGCGGATCCAGGGCCATGAGATCAGGCGGCAGTCCGGGCTGACTCGATCAGTGGGTGCCATGCCGCGCGCACCCACGGAGGTAGGTACATCCGGTCCCAGAGCTCGACCAGGCTCTCACCGTTCACCAAGCGCCGGATGTCGTCCAGTGTGCCTTCGACGAGGACGATCTCGTACAGGTCACGGCGCCGCCCCGGATCGGCGAGGTCCCAGCGGATCGCACGCGGGTCAGGCCCGGACCAGAACAGCCTGGCGGGCAGACCGACCTCTCCTGCCAAGGGGCCGCGGAGCTCGTCGAGGGCGCGCGGCACCGGCACGTCCCAGACCCACCCCGGACGTGCGGCCGACTGATCGTGACCGCTCACGTGACCATGGTGCCCGATTTCCCGCGTGCGGGGCTGTGGGTTCAACCCGCAGCGTGTCGGGTGTCATTGCCTCGGGCTGAGCCCCGTACCGTGCGACGCGACGCCGGAAGCTGCGCGGCCTGGACCGGTCGAGGTGGTGCTGGGCGCGACCGACCGTCGGTGCGGTCCTGTCGTGGTACGGCGCCCCTGGCGGACATCGCTCGTGAACTGGTGTCGGTCATGCGCCGCGACATGCGCACTGACTGGACGGTGCGCGACGACGTGCGAGCCAAGCTACGCTCGTCGATCAAGCGGCTGCTCATCAAGCACCGCTACCCACCGGACAAGCAGCCTGGCGCGATCAAGCTCGTGCTGGAGCAGATGGAGTCCATGGCTCCGCGATACGCAGCCGACCGCGCATGAGCCACGCCCACCGAATGCGGCGGCTCAGCCCGGGCTACGTCAGTTCCACCTGTTGCCCGTGGGTGTCCTTATGTCGCGTTCGATCGCCTATCGGACGATCGGCTCGGCCCGGCGTTCATCAAGCACCGTGCGCGCCACTTGCGATCGCCATAGCTCATCATACCCAGGCAGATATGCGAGAGCTTGAGATCGGGCGAGCGTAGTTTGGACGTATTCTACACGGAAATTTCTTCATGAGACTTGCAGGTGGCGGAGCTGATCATCAAGATCACGCACTGCGGGTAGTGTTGCCCAGCCTGGGTCGAAGCGGTGGCGGACGCCGATTGCCCGCTGGAGGCCCATGGTGTAGTGGTCCTGCCCTGCAAGCCGGATCGAGCGGCTAAGCACCCCACAGGCACGCTCTGGCTCGTCGGTGGCGGCGCTGACCACGGCCAGATTGGCCAGCGCGCACACCTCGTGTCTCAGATTTTTTGTGGAGGACAACACTTCTGAAAAAGCGTGTTCGAGGTTCAGTTGTTCACCGCTGAGCGCGTGGGTCATCGTCGTGATCCTGAGTAGATGACCGTCCATGCCATAACCGTATGTCGACCGGGAAAAGAAGCCTTCTAGCTGGCTCTGATTAGCAGAGCCGAGACCACGCCCGGCCGTCTCCAGGTCATCACGCGCGGCGCCTAGGTTTCCCAATGTCGCGTGCTGGTCGGCTCGCCAAGTGGACAGCCATCCCCGTGTGAAGGGGTCGGCCCGGCAGGATAGGGTAAGTGCCTCGTCCAGCAGCTTCAAGCAATGCTCAGGGTTGCCACCTTGCCCGCCCCGAGGAGCCGACGAGAACAAGTAACTTAATGCGCCGAGCGCACAGGCACGCAAAGACGGATCACCTGTAGCAGCGGCGACCTCACGACTGGTCGCAAGATATCGATATGCCAGTGCGGGCCTGTACATGTGACACGCCCATAACCCCGCTTGTGCATGGACTCCAACTGCCATTGCATTCAGTGCGGAGCGGTCGTTGTCACTCATTGGCGTGTCGAGCAGGTCAAGCAGTTCATCGGCGTAGGCTGTGATAATAGGCAGAACAGAACGCGGATCTGCACTGCGATATAGTCCAGCCACTACTTGGGAAATCTCCTGATGCGCGCTCACAAGCTTTCTGTCAACTCGCCTTCGAGATCTCCCGAGCCCCGATCGCTCAACTGCTTCAAAGATGGCAGGCTGGAGGGCCGCTGCCAGCGTTTTAGCGGTGAGCCCTATAGCTTCTCTACGCCTCGTCGTATCCCCTTCGGCCTGATCGTGCAGCATGTGTCCGGCGCTCATCGTACCGTCGCCTGTTGCCGTCTGCCGCCGCTGGTCTGGCAGGTCAAACCACAGTAGCTCGGCCGGTATCCGCAGCGTTCGCGCCCAGTAGACCAAGGTGTCCAGGTCGCGGATTGGCAGGCCGGTCTCGATCCGGCTGACCTGAGGTTGGCGCAGGCCCAGCCACTGGCCGAGCAGTGTCTGGGAGATGCCTCCCGGGCCGTAGACCGTCTGGTGGTGGGGGTGCGTGCGGTAGGCGCGGGCTACCCAGCCGATGTGCTGAGCGGCGAAGGCCTCGCGCAGTTGCTCGGACTGCCAGAACTCGGCCGGCAGTTGGGGCGGGGCGATGAGCTTGTCCCGCGAGGCTCGCTGGCATCGGGCGCACTGGCGTTCATGGTTGTCCGACGCTAAATGCGTACCACAACGACAGTAGCGATGTCGTGCTGGCCGTGATCCCATCGCGCCCCCTTATGGCTGATCGATTTCGAGGAGTCTAACGAGTGTCGATCATCAGTGTTCCGGCGTCTGGTGAGGCAGGATTTTTTGCTCCTTCGTGAGTAGATACGTCCATCCGCCGTGCGGCATATGCCAGGACTTTCCTATCCGCTTCGGTGATCTTCCATGGCCCCAGGGTCGGGATGTCTGACCCGCTGGTTGGGGTGGTGCTGCTGGTCTGCCCCGAAGCCGCCATCTGTTGTAGATGGCGGACCGGACCGGCAGCGTTGCCCGCTGCGTGCTGCCTGCGGTGGTTCGCCCCGGCCCTGGGTGCCTCCCAAACATCATGAGCCGAGGGGTGAGCAGGTGAAGGACGAGTACGAGCCGGTCGCGTTCGGGACCGAGGGCGCTGTGTTGGGGGAGCGGCGGTGATCCGGGAGGATCGCGAGTTGCTGACGGAGCTGGCCCGGATCAACGGTGATATGGCGTCGCTGGGATTGCGCGTGATGGAGGGCAGTGCCAGCCCTGCCGAACAGCGTCATTATGCCGAGCGGCTGATAGCCGTGGGGCAGAGCCGGGCCGACGGGATGGGCGGTGCGGTCGTCGAGGGCGAGGTGCTGACCGCGGCGCCGATTGCGCTTCCGGAGCAGACCGTCGAGCTCGACTGGGAACCGTGAGCAACGTCTGGGGAACGCGGTACAGGCTGGTCAGGGAAGAAATAGCCCAGTGGGTGGAATGGCTCAGCGGCGGCGAGCCACAACAGCCGGCCGTCCTGGAAGAGCGGATTGTGGAACTGCTGGCCACCGTGCTGATTCTGCTGCGCCAGCACCACATCAACCCACGCGGGCAATGCCGATTCTGCGGCGCGACCAGATGGCAGTGGCGGTTCGGGCATCGCCG
>DASXOV010000119.1:0-18814 GCA_036494005.1 Pseudonocardiaceae bacterium
GTCTTCCCGCTTCCGGTGCCGCCGACGACGAGGAAGGCGAGCCGGGCGGCGACGATGGCGCGCAGCAGCCTGGCTGCTTGCGGCGCCACACTGCCGGAATGCTCCAGAGCGTCGAGGCCGTGCGTGCTGGGACGCAACACGCGCAACGAGATGCAGGTGCCGTCCGTGGCGACCGGCGGGAGCACGGCGTGCAACCGGACCCCGCCGGGCAGGGGGGCGTCGACGCAGGGCGAGGCATCATCCAGGCGCCGCCCCGCAGCCTGCGCGAGCCGCTGCGCCAGCCTGCGCACCGCTTCGTCGTCCGCGAATCGCACCTCGGTGCGGCGCAGTTCACCGGCCTGCTCGACCCACACCTGGTCGGGACCGACCACCAGCACGTCGGTGGTCGCTGGATCATTGAGCAGGGGTTGCAGCGGACCGGCTCCGACGAGTTCCTGCTGCAATTCGCGCAGTGCGGAGAGCACCTGCAGATCGGCCACGACCCCGCCCGCCTCGGCCCGCACCGCAGCCGCCACCGCGCTCGGGGAGACAGCGCCTCGGGAACCGGTGGCCCGGTCGGCCGCCAGCCGCTGCCGGACCCGGTCGACCAGGGGAGCGCCGGTGCCGGTGCGATGTCCAGCCGCGCTCACGCCACCCTGCCTTGGGTGGTTGCGCCCAGGGATCGGCCGCAGCCGTCGAGCACGTCCAGCACCTCGCGGGCAGTGACGGCCAGCGGTCCTCGGGTCCGGCCCGGTACCGCGCCGCGATCCAGGGCACCGCCCAGACCGGGTTGCGGCCGCATCGCGGCGATCAACGGCAGGTCCAGCGCCCGGCTGACATCGCCGGGGGTCAGGCCGCCAGGAGCCGGACCGCGTACCACCAAGTGCAGCCGGACCCCGTAACGCAGCACGTGGGTCGCCACCACTGATGCCGCCGCGCAGGCCCGGACCTCGGCCGGCACGACGAGAACCGCCAGATCCGCGCTCTCCAGTGCGGCGTTACCCGGCCCGCAGGGATGCCGGGGCACATCGCACACCACCGTCTCCCCGGCCCGCCGTCCTGCGCCGCACACGGTGCGGACCGCGTCGCCGTCCGGTCCGGGACCGTCCCGATCACAGGACAGCACCGTCAGCCCGCTCCGGTCACCGAGCCGGGGAGCCGGGAGCGCCGCGTGCAGCGCGGTGGCCGCCACCCGGCCGCCACCGAGGGCGAGCCCGGACCAGCGCAGCCCGGCTGTTCGCTCGACCCCCAGGGTCAGGTCCAGCCCGCCACCGAGGGGGTCGCAGTCGACCAGCAGCGCGTCCCGCCCCGATCGCACCGCAGCCACGGCCACCGCCGCCGCAAGCACCGAGGCCCCGGCGCCTCCGCGACCGCCGAGCACCGCCAGTACCCGTCCCGGTTCTGCCGGAGCCTGTGCCGCGTCGGCCATGGCGCCGACCAGCCAGGCCTCCGCGTCGGGCAAGACGGCAACCTGCTCGGCGCCAACGGCCACCGCGCATCGCCAGACCTCCGGATCAGGTGCCGCACAGACCAGCACGACACCGTCCCGCCGGGGCAGGCCGGTGCCTGCGCTGCGGACAGCGGACTCGACATCCAGCAACAGCAGCGGAGCCACGCTCCACAGCTCCCGGAAGGCTGAGGGATCACTGGGATCCATGACCTGTTCCGGTTCGCATCCCGCGGCCGCGGCGAGTCGGAGCACCTCGTCGGCCAGCCCTCCCGGGACCATCATGACCACCGGTCGGCGGCCGATTGCCCGCCCACCCGCTGCACCCGCTGCACCCCCACCCGCTGCACACCCACCACCGTTCACGCCCACTCCTGACCTCGCAGTCCCGGCCCCGGGCCTGCCCAGGGCGTCCGGTGCCACTGTCGTCGGAACGCACGCTGCTTACGATCAGTCCATGATCAATATGTGGACGGCGGGGGCCGGTGTGGACAACTCGGGGGAGAGGACGCCCTCCGGACCCGATGTGTCGGGGTGGGGGTGCACAATGCAGGCGCGCCGACACGTCCGTGGGAACCGGCTCCGGACATAGGACGACCCCCGCCAGGGGGGAGGGACGGGGGTCGTCGTGGATTCAGCCCCGGGGGGTCGGGCTGAACCCATCCGGTGCAAGCCCGGACGGTGACACCATATCCCCAGAGGGCACCTCCGCGCCTCCCCTTCTGTTGGAGGGATTGGACATGAGCATTCGCCCCAGTCCACTGCAACCTATGCTGCCCGCCGTGAAGTCTCCCGTGCACACCGTCCCGGGGGTCGCGGCTTTCTTCGATCTCGACAAGACCATCATCGCGAAGTCGAGCGCACTGGCGTTCTCCCGGCCGTTCTTCCAGGAGGGCTTGATCAACCGGCGCGCGGTGCTGAAGAGCGCCTACGCCCAGTTCATGTTCCTGCTCTCCGGTGCCGACGCCGAGCAGATGGACCGGATGCGCGCCCACATCACCGTGCTCTGCGCGGGCTGGGACGTCGCTCAGGTGACCGCGATCGTCGAGGAGACCCTGCACGACATCGTGAACCCGCTGGTCTACGCCGAGGCTACCGAACTGATCACCGAGCACCGGGAACGCGGCGACGACGTCGTCGTGATCTCGGCATCCGGGGCAGAGGTCGTGCAGCCGATCGCCGACATGGTCGGCGCCACCCACAGCGTATCCACCCGCATGGTCACTCAGAACGGCCGTTACACCGGCGAGGTGGAGTTCTACTGTGCGGGTGAGAACAAGGCGGTCGCCGTCAGGGAGCTGGCCACCCGGCACGGGTATGACCTGAGCAACTGCCACGCCTACTCCGACTCGATCAGCGATCTGCCGCTGCTGGAGGCGGTCGGGCACCCGACGGTGGTGAACCCGGACCGTGCGTTGCGCAAGGAAGCCGCCCAGCGGGGGTGGCCGGTACTCACCTTCTCCAACCCGGTGTCGTTGCGGACCCGGATCCCGGCCCCGTCCGGGGCGCAACTCGCTGCCGCTCTCGGGCTGGGTGCGGTGGCGGCCGCCGGGGTCGCCTGGTACGGGCTGCGCCGCAGGCAGCGCTGAGGTTCCGGCGGCACCGAGGTTCCGGCGGCACCGAGGTTCCGGCTAGGCCGAACAGGTGGCCGAGCACGGCGTTCGCCACGCAATGTGCCTGGAACGGTGCACCTGATCGGGCCTCTTGCTGTGGTCGGAGCCACCGCGTAGGAATGATTGTACGGACCCCTGGGAGGCCAGGGACGGTACAGGAGAGAAGTGCCGTCCACCCCGACCGGAGCTCCGGGCACGGACGCCGGGCACCCACGCGCAGCGCGCCGCGGGAGGCTTGTCGTCACGGGTCTGCGTACTCGTCGTGACAGGGCGGTACCGGTAGCTCAGGCACCGTTCCTGGAAGGATCCAGGCGCCGAGACCCATTGAGAACGACACGAGTTGCACGCTTGGTACCCCGGTTGTCTGTGCGGACGGCGGCGCTTCCTCGCTCCGATCGTGGGCGGGGTGGCGCCGCCGCCTCATTTGTGCGGCTTGAGCGCGGATGCGCAGCGCAAAGCGTTGTGCCACACCGGACCGGTCAGTAACTTTCACTCATGGACGCATGTGTCGCCGAACCCGCGGGTGGGGCGCAGGATGAGTCCAGCCCGCTGGTCCGGATCCGCTCCCTGCTGCCGGTGCTGGCCAAGGCCGAGCAACGGGTCGCGCAGGTGGTGCTCGCCGACCCCGCCACGGTCGCACACCGCAGCATCACCGATGTCGCCGAACAGGCGGGCACCAGCGAGACCACGGTGACGCGGTTCTGCAAGGCGATCGGAGTGGGGGGATATCCGGAGCTGCGGATCTCACTGGCCGCGGACACCGCCCGCAGCGCCGTCCGGGTGCACCGGCAGGTGGGTGGCGACATCGGTCCCGACGACCTGCTGGCCGACGTGGTCGCCAAGGTCGCCTTCGCCGACGCCCGTGCCATCGAGGAGACCGCCGAGCAACTCGATGTCGTGATGCTGGAGACGGTCGTCGGCGCGCTCGCCCGTGCCAGGCGGGTCGACATCTACGGAGTGGGCGCCAGCGGCCTGGTCGCACTGGACTTCCAGCACAAACTGCATCGCATCGGCCGGATCGCTTTCGCCTGGTGCGACGTGCACATGGCGCTCACGTCGGCCGCGCTGTTGTGCCCCGGCGACGTGGCGGTGGGCATCTCACACACCGGCGCCACGATCGACACCCTCGATGCGCTGGACGAGGCCCGCAGGCGGGGCGCCACCACGGTGGCGCTGACCAACTTCCCCCGCTCCCCCATCACCGAGTCGGCTGATCACGTGCTCACCACCGCTGCGCGGGAGACCACGTTCCGCTCCGGCTCGATGTCCAGCCGGATCGCGCAGCTGACCATCGTCGACTGTCTGTTCATCGGGGTCGCCCGGCAGCACCTGGATGCTGCCCGGGAGGCCCTGCGGACCACCTGTGACGCGGTCAACGGACGGCGGACCGACACCCGGCCGGATCGCCGAAGGGCCCCACGCGCCCGATAGCGGGGGCCCGAGAGCGCGCGCCCGATCAGCCGGCCGCGACCGCCTCGGCGATCGAGTTGGCCTCGCGCGCCCCCGCGCTCACCGCGGTACAGCAGTGCACGATCCACCGGCCGACCGCCTGCGGGCCGCCCTCGGCGAAACCGGCCGCCGCCACCCGGTACTCCCGTTCGCGGCGCAGATGGGCGACCTCGGGCACCACCAGCCCCTTGGGATCCAGGCCGCTGGCGATCGCGGTGAGCCGCGCTGCCGCTCTGGCGACCACTCCTCCGGCGCACTCGAAGGGCGCCAGGGCGAGTAGCTCGCCGTGCACCACGGCGACGAGTACCGGGGCGGGCGCCTGGCTGCCGCCCGCGACCAGCCCGGCCAGCCCGTCGAGCCGGGCACTGATCTCCGGCGAGGATCGCGGCCTGCCGAGAGCCGAGTCGGACGCGAGATCCGCCGCGGCGAGCACGTGCAACCGGGCCAGCACCTGCAGCGGCGCCCGCTGCCAGGTGCCCAGCAGACCACCGAGCGCCTCGGCCACCCGCAGCGCGCCGGCCAGCACCGAATCGTCCACCGACCCGTCTGCGGGCAGAGCGGCGCTGCCGCCGTCCAGCGCCGACGAGGCACGGGCCGCCCGTACCGATGCCTCGGCGGACGTGGTGGGCCAGCCGCGGCGGTTGGCGGGATGGCGGTGCACCTGCGCCACCTCGTCGCGGGCGGACTCGACCGCCTCCCGGACGCCGGGCAGGCCGATCAGCGCGGCCAGCGGATCTCCAGGCATGGGGCCGACGATAGTCTGAGCCGCACCGGCGCGGCGCCCAGCTCACGACCGCTGGGCAGGGAGCCGACCTCCACCCGGCCCGTCGAGTCGCATCGGGGCGACGCCGAGTCGGGTGGCCAACGCGGCGGCGTGCAATCGCCGGTCCCAGACCGGGATCACCAGATCGGCGTCTCCCATCGCCAGCGCGCTCGCCAGATGCACGGAATCAGCGCCACGCAACGCATGCAGGTGGGCCAGCTCACCAGCCCGGCGTTCGACAGCTGAGGTCAACTCGACCGGACGGGTGGCGGCCCAATACTCTCTCCCAGACCTGCTCGACGGAGGCGAGGCCGTCCTCGTCAAGGTCATGATTCCGGCCGGCGGCAGCCAGCGCAGCGCATACCTCCGAATAGGCGAGCCGGCTGGACAACGCGGTGTCGCAGCCGTCCCACAGCTGCGCGGCGAGATCGCTCCCCTCCTCGTCGACAAGCAGCTTCACAAAAGAGGTGGCTGGCGGGGAGAAGTGAGCAGCGGGAGGAGCGCCGCATGACACCTGAGCAGCGCGGCTGCGCCGCCTTGACGTCACTGCCCGGGTCACCACCCGCCAGTGGCCCGGGTTGCGGGTGGCTACTACGGTCACCGGTAGCTGAGTGATCGGGGCAACAAGAGACTGGCGCAACAAGGAGGTCGGCACGATGGGCGAGTCGGGTCAAGGGCTTGACAACCTGCTCACCGAGAGCCGCACGTTCCCCCCGAGCGACGAGTTCGCCGCCCAGGCCAACGCCACCGCGAAGCTCTACGACCAAGCCGACGCCGACCGCGAGGCGTTCTGGGCCGAGCAGGCCCGCCGACTGCACTGGGACACCGACTTCGAGCGGGTGCTCGACTGGTCGGACCGGCCGTTCGCCAAGTGGTTCGCCGGGGGCAGGCTCAACGTCGCGTACAACTGCGTCGACCGGCACGTCGAGGCCGGTCACGGTGAGCAGGTCGCGTTCCACTGGGAGGGCGAGCCCGGCGACACCCGCACCATCACCTACGCCGACCTGCAGCGCGAGGTGGCCAGGACGGCCAACGCGCTGCACTCGCTGGGCCTGCAGGCCGGGGACCGGGTGGCCATCCAGCTCCCGATGATCCCCGAGGCGGTCTTCGCCATGCTCGGCTGCGCCCGGCTCGGCCTGCCGCACAGCGTGGTGTTCGGTGGCTTCTCCTCCGAGTCCCTGCGCAGCCGGGTGAACGACGCCGAGGCGAAACTGGTGATCTGCGCCGACGGCCAGTACCGGCGGGGCAAGGCAGTGCCGTCGAAGGTCAACGCCGACCAGGCGCTGCAGGGCACCTCGACGGTGCAGCACGTGCTGGTGGTCAAGCGCACCGACATCGACGTCGACTGGACCGAGGGCCGCGACCTGTGGTGGCACGAGCTGGTGGATACCCAGTCCGACCAGCACACCCCCGAGCCGTTCGACGCCGAGCACCCGCTGTTCATCCTCTATACCTCGGGCACCACCGGGAAGCCCAAGGGAATCCTGCACACCTCCGGTGGCTACCTCACCCAGTGCGCCTACACCCACCGCGTGGTGTTCGACCTCAAGCCCGACACCGACGTCTACTGGTGCACCGCCGACATCGGCTGGGTCACCGGGCACAGCTACATCGTCTACGGGCCACTGGCCAACCGGGCCACCTCGATGATGTACGAGGGCACCCCGAACACCCCGCATGAGGGCAGGCACTGGGAGATAGTCCAAAAATACGGCGTCACCATCTACTACACCGCGCCCACCCTGATCCGCACGTTCATGAAGTGGGGCAAGGAGATCCCGGAGAAGTTCGACCTGTCCTCGCTGCGGCTGCTCGGCTCGGTCGGGGAACCGATCAACCCGGAGGCCTGGATGTGGTACCGGGAGCACATCGGCGGCGAGCGCTGCCCGATCGTGGACACCTGGTGGCAGACCGAGACCGGCGCGATCATGATCTCCCCGCTGCCCGGGGTCACCGTGACCAAACCCGGTTCGGCGATGCGCCCGCTGCCGGGCATCAGCGCCACCGTCGTGAACGGCTCCGGTACCCCGGTCGGCAACGGCCAGGGTGGATTCCTGGCGCTGGACCAGCCGTGGCCGGGCATGCTGCGCACGCTGTGGGGTGACGACGAGCGCTATCTGGAGACCTACTGGTCGCGCTTCGCCGACCAGGGCTACTACTTCGCGGGCGACGGCGCCAAGTACGACGACGACGGCGCGATCTGGCTGCTCGGCCGGGTCGACGACATCATGCTGGTGTCCGGCCACAACATCTCCACCACCGAGGTGGAATCCGCCCTGGTGTCGCATCCGACGGTGGCCGAGGCCGCGGTGGTGGGGGCCTCCGATCCGACCACCGGGCAGGGCATCGTCGCGTTCGTGATCCTGCGCGGCAACTCAGGCCAGAACCCAGCCCAAGATGAGGCGAAGGGCGCCGATGCGATCAAGGCGCTGCGCGAGCACGTCGCCACCCAGATCGGCGCGATCGCCAAGCCCCGCCAGATCATGGTCGTGGCCGACCTGCCGAAGACCCGATCCGGCAAGATCATGCGGCGGCTGCTGCGCGACGTCGCGGAGAACCGCGAGGTCGGCGACGTCACCACGCTGGCCGACTCCACCGTGATGGACATGATCTCCTCCGGGCTGCGATCCGGCTCCGAGGAGTAAGCCCCTCGCCGGTCCGAGCCGAATCGCGGTTGCGGGCACCGGGCATGCTGGGCAGATGGCGGATGCGCTGCCGGTACGCGGCTCGGTCTCGATCCCGGAGACCGAGCTGCGGTGGCGTTTCTCCCGGGCCGGCGGGCCGGGTGGCCAGGGCGTGAACACCACCGACTCACGGGTCGAACTGAGCTTCGACGTGGCCGCCAGCACGGCGTTCACCGAGCACCAGCGAGCCCGGGTGCTGGCCCGGCTGGGTGGGCGGCTGGCGGCTGGGGTGCTGACCGTGGTGGCGGCCGAGCACCGCTCACAGTTACGCAACCGGGACAGTGCCCGGGCCCGCCTCGTCGGGCTGCTGCGCGACGCGCTGACCCCCGATCCCCCGGTGCGCAGACCCACCCGCCCCTCCCGGGCGGCGCGGGAGCGGCGCATCGCCGCCAAACACCGCCGGACCCTGACCAAGCGGATGCGCAGGCCAACCGAGGACTGACCGGCTCTCGGCGATCAGCGGCGCCGCGGGCGCGCCGTTGTCCCTCGGGCCCGTCAGAAGGGCGAGCTCGGCCCGTCCGGAGATCCCTGTCTTGGCATAGATGTGGTTGAGGTGGTTGGCCACCGTCCGTACCGAGAGCGCGAGCCGTTCGGCGATCTCCCGTCTGGCCAGACCACGCGCGGCCAGTTCGGCGATCTCGCGCTCCCGGGTGGTGAGGGAGTCGAGGGCGGGCGGGGCACCGGCCCGGCGCAGGCTCGGTGTCTGCGCGCCTTCACAGTCCGACGCCCAGACCCGGCACCGGCCCAGCGCGGCGAGCCGGGCCGCCGGACGTCCCGAGCGGTGGTACTGCTCAGCCGCCTCCCCGGCAGTTTCCGCGGCCAGCAGTGGCGTCCCGAGCTCGGCGAACCGGGTGGCGCAGCGATCGAGCGCCGCACCGTCACCGGCGACGAGCGCGGCGGCATGCGCGGCGAAGACGGGGGCGAGCACACTGTCCACCGCGCCCGCCACGTCGGCCAGCCGCGGCGCCACCCGGATCTCCCCGAGCCGGACGGCATCGTGCAGCGCCTCGAGCTCCGCCGAGCGCAAACCGGCCGCAGCGGCGATGTCCGCGGCCCGGCAGGCCAGGCCGCGGGCCGTGGAGTGCTCGCCCTGCGCGTCAGCGGTCCACGCCTGCGCGAGCACCACCTCCCACTCGAAGACCCGGACGGCCGGCAGTTGACTGCGCCGCTGATCGACCAGTGCCTGTTGGGCGTTGTCGGCATCGCCCAGCAGAGCCGCGGCCAGGGCGGCACCACTCAGAGCCCACGGCAGCAGGCCGCCGGGGTCACCCTGACGCAGCAGGGCACACGCCTCCCGAAGCCGTTGCCGGGCGGTCGCGGGCTGACCCGCCGCCAGCGCCGCCCGCCCGAGCAACATCGCCCACAGCCCATGCAGATCGTGGGCCTGCTGCGCGACGACGTGCTGGTAAGCCGCGGTCGCCAGCTCGTCCATCTGCCGGTACCGGCCGGCCAGCCAGCACGCATACACCCGCATGGCGAGCAGGTCACCGACGACCTGTGGGCACTCTTCGACCAGCTGTACCCCTGCCTGCACGCCCTCCTCGGCAACTCGCAACGCAGCATCGCAGCGCCCCAGGCCGGCGAGCGCGAGTACCGCGGCGATCCGGGCCACCGCAGTGACCTGATCATCGGCCGATTCCCGGGCCAGCAGCGGTTCGACGGTGGTCCACGCATCCTGAGGTCTGCCGTGGAGGTACGCCAAGATCGCCTGGTGGGCGGTCAGCAGATCACGCTCCGGCCCTGGCCCCAGCGCCTGCCCGGCCCCTCGGATGATCTCCTCGGCCCGGTCCACGTCCCCGAATCCCCAGAAGAAGATCGACGAGGTGACCCGTGCCCACGCGGTGACCGTCGGCGCCGCAGCACCCGCAGGCAGACGGTTCAAGGTCACCAGGTACGCCTCGTCATAGCGGGCCTGCCGGTACAGCGCCTCAGCCAGGACGACCTCGGCATCGGCGCCGCCGCCCTCCTCGATCGCAGCGCGGGCCAGCCGCTCAGCCAGCCGATGGTCGGAGCACACCTGAGCCCGCTGCGCTCCGGCCACCAGCAAGGCGGGATCAGCGGGGCCGCCACCTTCCAGCCGCCACAGCGAGGCACGTAGTACGTCTTGCCTCCGGCGCCCGCCCAGGCCGGCCAGCGCGTCGGCCAGCCGGCGGTAGATAGTGCGCCTGCGGAGCGTCCCGAGACCGACGCGCACCGTCTCGGCATGGAGCGGGTGGGTCACCCGCACTGCAGAGCGTGGGCCGTCGCGCTGAATGGTCAGCAGGCCGTTGCTGTGCAGCTGGCGCAGCATCTCCGGCCCCACGATGGAACTGAACATCGGCGGGGGCAACGGCTCACCGACGGCGAGCACCTCCAGGGCGGCTCGCTGCGGGCCGCTCAGCTCGGCCAGCCGGTCCTCGACCAGCTCGATCAGGCGATCACTGCAGGCCAGTTCACCGATCCAGGACCACACTCCGGCCCGCTCGGCAAGGCTGCCCCGGTCCAGCCCGATCAACACCAGCTCGTGGAGGAACAGCGCGTTGCCCTCACTGGCTTCCCATAATCGATGCTGGGTGGCGGTGTCGAGTTGGCCGCTCAACACGGTGCCGAGGAGTCGCCCCACCTCGATCCGGGACAGCGCAGGCAGCTCGATCCGCTTCGCCAGGCCGTCCTTGGACAACGAGCCGATGGCGTCGGGCAGGTACTCGTCCTGGCGCACGGTGGCCACGACGAACGCATGGGCGCCGGAGGCCAGCAGGTAGGTGAGGGCGGCGGAGGCCTCGTCGAGCAGATGCGCGTCGTCCACCCCCAGCACAACCGGCCGATCGCCGCAGCCACGGTGCAGTTCAGTCCCGGTCCGGCTCACCACATCGAGGGGATCGGTCGAGGCGTCCGTGTGCGAAGGGAGCAGATGGGCGAAGGCACCGAACGGCACATCGACGATCCCGCGGGCGCCGGCCACCCAGCGCGTGGCGCAGCCCTGGTCCGCCGCGTGTTCCAGCAGCTCAGTGGCCAGCCGGGTCTTACCCACCCCGGCCGCCCCGCAGAGCACCACGCCGTGGGTGTCGGTGTCGGTCAGCGCGGCACGCAGCAGCTCGAGCTCTTGATCCCGGCCGACGAGCCTCCACCGTGAGGTCACCCGATAAGACTAGAGCGACCGTGCCGCGCTGCGGGATCGATTTCCTCGACTGTTCCAACGTATCCGATTGAGTCAACGGGGACTCATGACTGTGGGTCGACCACGTGGTGACGTTGGGATGAGCCAAACCGGGGAGGGTGACATGAGGGAGCGCGTCGCGGTTGCTGTAACAGCATTCGACCCGATCTCACAGGCGGGGATTGCCAGTCAGCTGCGGTTTCGGCAGGAGGTCCAGCTGGTCGACCCGGCTGACGGGGTGGTGCCCGCAGTAGCGATCGTGGTCGTCGATCGGGTGGACGAACAGGCCGTCCAGACGATCCGGGCGGCGCAGCGTAACGGCGGAGCCCGGGTGGTAGTGGTGGCCAGCCAGGTCGAGGGTGCCGACCTGCTCGCTGCGGTCGAGGCAGGTTGCTGCGGACTGTTGCGCCGAATCGAAGCATCTCCAGAGCAGTTGATCACAGCGATCAACGCCGTGGCGGCCGGAGATGGCACCCTGCCGCCCGATCTGCTCGGCCGGTTGATGCAACAGGTGGGCCGGCTCCAACGCGACGCGCTCGCACCCCGCGGGCTCACCCCGGTCGGCATGTCGAAGCGGGAACTGCACGTGCTCCGGCTGGTCGCCGACGGGCACGCCACCAGCTTCATCGCGCGTGAGCTCGCCTATTCAGAGCGGACGGTGAAGAACATCATCCACAACGTGACCACCCGCCTGCAGTTGCGCAATCGGGCTCAGGCGGTGGCCTACGCGGTGCGGGAAGGCCTGATCTGAGCACACCGGCCCGGGCACACCCCGGCCCGGTCACACCGGCCCGCTCGCATAGGACAGGATCGCGTGGTGGACCAGCTCACCGGCCACGACCAGCGGGGTGTCCTGACCGGCCTGGACGATGACCTGGAACGGGCGGGTGAGCGCGGCTCCACTCCAACGCCAGTGCGTCGGCCGGACCCGGATCCCGCTGTGCGCGAGCGCGCCGGGGAAGACGGTGAGACTTTCCGGGGCGCACTCCACCCGCAGCGCCCCAGCCAGATCCCGCCCCCGGACCCGTAACCGCACCGTGTCGTTGCCCCGATTGTTCACCGTCAAGGCGAAGGTGGCGGACCTCCGACGGATGACGCGGGGGACCAGGTCGACAATGGTATCGGTGAAACGACCCACCTCCAGGAGTTGCTCGACCACCGAACCCACTGCCTCTCTGGCGGAGGTGGTGAGCACCCCGAACGGCATACTGCCAGCCCGCACATGCGCGGCACGCGGCGGACGGAAATGTGCGACCACCTGACTGGTCGCTTCGGGTCCCAGCTCGAGCACCGGCGGATCCAGCGTCGTCCAGCTCGCGGCGGCGCCGACCACCTCGAAGGCGAACCGGTCGGCGGTGAGCCCCAGATTGCGCACCCGCACCACACATCTGGCGTACCCCCCGGGCTCGAGCCGGATACAGCTGCTGGGAAGCAGCACTTGCGCCCACATGCTTGGACGCTAAGAGCCAGGACACCCGGCTGCCACCAGCCGTTGAGGAACACCTTTGGGAAGGTTTCGCTGCCCTGTTGTGGCCTGCTCCCGCGTCGGTTGCTCAGGTGCCGGGCCGCTGCTCAGATCCGGCCGGCGGCAGCAGCGCAGCCAGCGCCGAGCGTCCGCTGATCCCCAGCTTGGCGTACACGTGGTGCAGATGGTTGCCCACGGTTCGGGTGGACAGCACCATGTGATCAGCGATCTCGTGGTTGGACAGTCCGGTGGCGGCCAGCCGGGCGATGTCGCGCTCCCGGTTGGTGAGCTGCGGAGCGTCGATGTCGGCCACCAGAGGCGTCCTGGCCCCCTCGCAGCCATCGAGCAGCAGCGCAGCCAGGACGCGAAGCCGACGATCACTGGCCGACTTCCCGGAGTGTCGGTGTCCGTGGGCGGCCTGGACGTACGCCTCGGCCGCCAGCAGGTCGGCGCCGAGCCCGACAAAGGCGGCGCCGACCGCCTCAAGTCCTAGCGGGTCGCGGGCCGAGGCCGCGGCGGCGTGCGCGGCGAAGACCCGGACCAGATCACCGTCGACGGTGCGGGTCAGCTCAGCCAGCCGATCCACCACGGTATGAGCCGCTCCCAAGCGAACCAGGTCGTGCAGGGCGAACCCCTCGAAGGCCGCCGCCTCCTGGTCACGGGTGTGCCTGGCGGTACCGGCGGCAAGCCGCACAGCTCGATCGATATCGCCGGTGGCGACGGCTACCCATGAGCGGGCCAAGTCGACCCAGGGTTCGAGCAGTGCTTCGGTGGGCGCGCGGCTGTGGTCCGCCTCGTTCAGGGCGGCGAGCGCCGCGGCGCCGTCCCCGGTGAGCGCCTCCGCGTGGGCCAGTTCGCCGAGCACATAGTTCCGGAACGCCGTTCCCGCTGAGCGCCCGGACTGGTGTACGGCCTCCCGAGCCCACCGAGCCGCCGTGCGCACCCGCCCACGCAGCCGCGCCACCTGGGCCAGCACTCCGCAGGACAACCGCAAGGGCAATTCCCACTCCCGCTGTACCGCATCGGCATGAAACTCCCGCGCCAGATCACCGGCCTCGTCCAACCGGCCGGCGAACAACGCCACATAGCACCGGAACATGCGTCGGGTCTCGGCCACCCAGGGGATCTCGTCGGCCCAGCGGGAGACCGGCTCGGCTGCCCGGTCCAGTACCTCGCGGGCATGGTCGAGTCGCCCCAGGTGGACCGACGCCATCCCGGACGCGACCGGTACCTGCGCGGCGGCCCTCGGGCTCAGCGGAGTGCGGGTCTGCAGGCGGGCCAGGCCCTGCACGGCCGGTGCTACCTGCGCCTGAAGAAGCTGGAACACACACTCGAGCAGGTCGATCTCATCCCGCCACGCGGGATCAGCAACGACCTCACGGGTGGAGCGCAGCAACAAGAAGGCCTCGTCGACGCGATGCAGCCCCCAGAACAGGTTGTAGGACCGCCCGATGGCGTACTCGCCTCGTTCGCGATCGGACATCGGGGCCTCGGCCAGCCGCGCCATCACCTCCTCGGTCTCGGCGACGCGATGCGAGAGAAACAGCACGCGCCACAGCACCCAGCCAACCGCGACCGGGTCAGCACCTACCTGCGCCGCGGTTCGCGCCAGCCGCTCGGCCAGCGGGAAATCCAGCAGAGCGAATGCCCGGCGGGCTGCCCCGAGTAGCGGATCGGGCCGCAGCGGTGCCGCGGCATCGAGGCGCCAGGTGGCGATGCGTAACTGATCGTCCCTGCGGTTGGCTCCCGTGGCCTCGATCGCATCAGCCAGCGCACAGCGCAACGCTGCCGCACGCGGTGGGGAGCAACCCGCCCGCAGCACTTCACCGTAGAGCGGATGCGCGAGCCGGACGTCGACCCGGCGGCCCTCATACCGGGTCCAGAGCAGATTCCTGGACTCCACCGCCTCCACCGTGTGCCGGTCCGCCAGCGAGATCAGCAGGTCGGCGCCGATCGGCTCGCCGTAAGAGACGAGCTCGAGCACGTTCTGTTCGGCCCGATCCAGCCGCCCGATCCGATCGGAGATGAGCTGGACCAGGCGCGGTGTCGTGACCCAAGGCCCTTCCCAGTGCCACATTCCGGCGCGCTCGGTGAGCGCACCGCTGTCCAGGCCCGCGTGGACCAGCTCCCGGAGAAACAGCATGTTGCCGCGGGCGGCCTGCCACAATCGATGACAGGTCACACCGTCGACCTGGCCGCCGAGCGCGGCCATCAGCACGGCCGCGGTCGCGGTCGCGGACAACGCCTCGACATCGACCCGGCTGGTCAACGCGTCCTTCCACAGCGCCCGGATCGGGTCGGGCGCCGCGTGCCTGCTGCGCAGACTCGCGAGCACGAAAGCCCGCCGGGTCCGGGCCAGCTGGTGCACCAAGGTCGCGGAGATGTCATCCAGCAGATGCGCGTCGTCGACCCCCAGCACCAGCCGGCGAGTGCCGCAACGGTCCAGGAGTGCGTCGGTCGCGCTGCGCAGCAATGCGACCGGATTGGTGGGCAAATCGACAGGAAGTAGCGGGGCGAATGCGCCAAGTGGAATTTTCGTAGTGGCTAATGCCGCTGCCGCCCATAGGCTCACATACCGTCGGGGATCCGCCCGGGTGACCGCCTCGTAGGCGAGTCGGGTCTTACCGACGCCGGGCGCACCCACCAGCACGATTCCGGTCTCGCTGGTCATCGCATGGAGGATGAGCTGGAGCTCGCCCTCCCTGCCCACAAAGGGCCACGTCAAGCTCACGAGGGATCAGCGTAGGAAAACCTCTGGTGGCTGGCTAGTGCTTATTTGATCAGGTAGTGGGAGGTGCTGGGGTGGCGGGGGTGGGCGAGGCTTTGGGAGGCGGAGTCGCTGGGTTACCGGTGGTCGGCGGAACGCCGGGAACAGGAGCGCCCGGACCAGGGCTGACCGGCGGAACGCTGGGAGCAGAACTCGCCGGGGCGGCCGCGGGACGCTCGATCTGTCCCAAGAACGATGCGGATGGATTACAGGGGCTGAGCGCGGGCGGCTGGTTGGGAGGCTGGTTGGGAACGGGCGGGTTCTGGCAATTGATGGCGAGCACCAGCTTCTCGCCCGGTTTGAAGCGCCATGGCTGGAGGAAATGGTAGTCCAAATCGCGGAAGTTATTGAGGCCTTCCTCGAGCAGGACGTCCCCCTTCTCCGCTGGTTGGTTACCCGCGACTCGCAGAAGACGGAGGATCCCGCTGTCGCCGAACGGGTTCTGCAGCACCAGGTCCGAGATCGTCACAGTCGCGTCGGCGGGGAAGTCATGGGGGAAGAGCGTGAAGACATTGGGATCGTTGGCTTGCGGCGCATTGCGGACGGCGATGCGGAAGTCGATCGGCTCCCGAGTCGGCTGGGCACCAGGTCCAGGCGGCCCAGGAGGGGTGGTGGGAGCAGGGACGGGGACACCCTCCTTATTCTTGGGGGGAGACTCGACCTGCGGGGCGAGTCCCGCCGCGACCGCCGCTTGCTCGGCCCGGTCCTTCGCCTGGTTCGCGGTATTGGCCACCGCCTGGACCTGCTGGTTAGCCGCCTGTCGCGCCGACGTCTGGATCGCCGTCTTGACCAGAGTGAACCAGAGAACGACCAGCGCGATCGCCGCGGCGGCCAACGCGGCGAGTGCCAGCGGCAGCCACTTCGGGAGCAGGGGTTCCTGCACCATCGCGCCGTCGGCGGTGATCGGCGGTACGCCGGCTCCGGTGACACGTACCTGAAAAGGATGGGTTCGCTCGGGCCCCCGCAGAAAGCGCCGCTCGGGATGGACGACGATGCCGACGAAGGTCGTCGTCCCGGGTTGAAGGGTGAGATCGGTGTGGGCCGGCCGGAACCGCAGGCTGCGCTCCGGATCGTCGGCATCGATCATCAGAGGGACCGGATGATTGCCGAGATTGTCGACGGCGAGCTCACCTTTCGCCTGCCGCCGGCCCCGCATTTTGCGGGGTATGAGCTCGATCCGGACGTCGGTGAAGGCCCCGACCTCGACGGTGCCCTCCTCGACCACCGAGCCGGCCGGATCCTCACGGGAGGACACCCGAATCCCGAATGGCACCATTCCGGCCGCTGTTTCGTATGATCGCGGCGGCTGGAACAGGACGACGACGGTGCTCTCCTCGTTCGGCAGCAGGTTGACCGTGCCAGGTTCGACCCGCGCCCAGGCCCGGGCATCGCCCAGTACCTCGACGGTGAACTGGTCGACGACGGTTCCGGTGTTGCGCACCAGTATCGAGCTGCTCGCTTCCGCACCGGGATCCACAGCGATGCTCCGCTGTTCCAGCGACGTGATGGCACCCATGAAGGACGATTGTGGGGTAGGGAGAGCGGACCTCGATCATGGCGTAGGGGTGATACCTGGGGCAGTCAGCAGCGCCCGAAGGGGCAACCGATTCGGCCCGCAGGCCCGCACCGACAAGTGGGCGTCACCGGGATGTGTCTCTCCTAGCCTCTCCTCATGTCGCGGTAATGCAGTCGCGGTGATGTCTGCGATGGAGGAGGCGCTATGCGCACGCGCGTGCTGAGCCGATATTTCGTGGCCAGCCGATCCGGTCGCGCCGTTGTCCTACTCACCGTCGCGATCCTGGTGGCCGTCGGTCTGGTGCTGGTCGGGGCCGGACGGCAGCAGTGGGCCAACGCCGCCGTCTCGCCCGGCACGACCCAACTCGTGTCCGTGGACCAGGGCACCCCGTCGGCGGCCAGCGGACAGCCCGCTGTGTCCGCCAACGGCCGCTACGTCGCTTTCGCCACCAACACGAGCCTCGACCCACTGGACGTGTCCCGCGGCGGCGCCTCGGACCTCGACGTTTACGTCCGGGACCTGCAGGAGCAGAAGACCGTTCTGCTGTCCGCCGGCGTACTGCCACTCCCCAAGAACGTGCTCTGGCTACAGGGTCTGCCCGAGGTGCCGTCGTTTCCTGCCGATGGCCCCAGCTGGAACCCGTCGATCTCGGCCGATGGCCGCTATGTGGCGTTCCAGACGGCTGCCAGCAACCTCACCGTGCAAGGCAATAACCTCAGATCCGCCGTGGTCGTGGTCGATCGTGATCCCGACGGGAACGGTGTCTTCGACGAGAGCAACTGCGCAGCTCCGCAGCAGGGCTGCCACCAGGTCACTCAGGTGAGCACCGACGGGCTTGACGCGCAGGGCAGACCACTGGCGGGGGCGGGGGAGCCCAGCATCTCGGCGGCGGGCGATGCCGTCGCCTGGGTCGGTGTGTCACCGCCCGATGAGACCAGTTCTCCCGCCGAGACGCCTGGTTACCGCGGAATACCGATGGTCTACCGGAGCATTCTGCAGAAGGGGCCCACCGGCGCCGTCATCGCTGCGCGGTCCCAGCAGATCGCTGCCAAGGCCGAGGGACTCGCGCTGCGCGGCGAGAGCGCTCCCGCGTTGTCCGGCGATGGTCGCCGGCTCGCTCTGGTCGCCGAGATCGGACCGCAAACCGGGCCTGGCCCCACCGCCGATGCGCGCTCCGCGGTGCTCGGAGTGGATCTGTCCGGCGGTCCGCAGGCCGGGAGCGGAAACACGGTGTTCGCCGCGGTCCGGCTCGATGTGGACGAGAACGGCAGCCCCTTGACTCTTCCACCCGGCTTCACGGCCGCCCCCACGATGTCCGGCGACGGTCGGCTGGTTGCGTTCACGGCCCCGGGAGCCGGTTCTCAGCTGGTGCGCGCGGTGCCCTGGGAAGCCGGCCAGGGCCCGCGATCCAAGGTGATCTCGACCGACACCACCGGGAGAGAGGTCCAGGGCACGGATCCGGCGCTCTCGGCGAACGGCCGCTACCTCGCCTACACCACGTCCGCCCGCGGCACACACAACGGCGTGGACGGGCCCGACACCACGTGCGGGTCCGGTCCGGCACCCGGGCCGAGCACGACAACCCCTGGCCCCGACCTCAGCGTGCCCAGCACCAGCCCACTGCCCAGCCCCATTCCCGGACTGGTCCTGCCCGGGATCAGCCTGCCCATCCTCAACCCGCCCGACACCCCTGTCCCCACCACCCCTGTCCCCACCACCCCTGTGCCCACCACAGCGCCCGGTACCCCTGCACCCGGCACCACGGCGCCCGGGCCGACGCCATCGCCGTCCTCGGCTCCGGTTACCGGATCACATTGCGACGTCGTCGTCCGGGATCTGGGCCTGGACGCCGCGCGGGCGGCCGCGAAGCTGCCGGCGCTGCCCGCGGAACTCGCCTCTCCCAGTCAGACTCAGGACTGCGGCCCGGCACCGGCGGCAGACGCCACCTGCGAGGGCGACGACGCCAGCAGCCACCCGGCGATCTCCGCCGACGGC
>DASXOV010000120.1:0-8811 GCA_036494005.1 Pseudonocardiaceae bacterium
ACTGCATCCAGTGGTCCAGTACCACCTGGTGAACACGCTGCAGTGGCCTTCGCTGCGACCACTGCAAGCCGCAGCGGTGCAGCCGCTGCTCGACGGCGTCGACTGCCTGCTGCTGGCACCGACTGCCGGAGGCAAGACTGAGGCTGCGACCTTCCCACTGCTCTCCCGCATGGCGCGGGAAGGCTGGACCGGTACTTCGGTGCTCTACATCTGCCCGCTGCGGGCACTGCTCAACAACCTGCATCCCCGGCTGGCCGAGTACGCCGCCTGGATCGGGCGCAGCGCCGCGTTGTGGCACGGCGACGTCGCTGCGAGTGACCGGCGCCGCATCCTGCGCGAGAAGCCCGACATTCTGCTCATCACGCCGGAGTCGCTGGAGGCCATGCTGGTCTCCACCAAGGTCGACCCGCGGCATGCCTTCGCCCACCTGCAGGCGGTCGTCGTCGACGAGGTGCACGCCTTCGCCGGGGATGACCGCGGCTGGCATCTGCTGTGCGTGCTGGAGCGGTTGTCGCGGGTGGCCGGCCGCCCGCTGCAGCGGGTCGGGCTCTCCGCCACCGTCGGCAATCCCGGCGAGCTGCTCAGCTGGCTGCAAGGGGCTGGGGTCGGCCGCCCCGCTGAGGTGATCGCTCCCGCCGCGCCGGCCGGGAGTTCCGTCGACGTCACCGTCGATCATGTCGGGACGATCGAAAACGCTGCCACGGTGATCTCGGCACTGCACCGTGGTGCGAAGCGCCTGGTATTCGTGGACAGCCGACGAAGGGCCGAAGAACTCGGTGCCGCGCTACGGGCCCGCGAGGTGGAGACATATCTGTCGCACTCGTCGCTGTCGGCCACCGAACGTAGGCGCTCCGAGGCGGCCTTTGCCGAGGGGCGGGACTGCGTCATCGTGGCGACCTCGACCCTGGAGCTCGGCATCGACGTCGGGGACCTCGACCGGGTCATCCAGGTCAACGCGCCCCGCACGGTCGCGTCGTTCCTGCAACGGCTGGGCCGCACCGGCCGCCGGGCCAGCACCAGCCGCAACTGCCTGTTCCTGTGCCTCGAACCGGACGACGTCCTGCACGCCGCCGGACTGCTGCTGCGCTGGTCGCAAGGCTGGGTAGAGCCGGTGGTCCCACCACCCTCGCCACGGCACATCGTTGCTCAGCAACTGCTCGGGCTGGCGCTGCAGGAGCACACCGTCGGGCTGCGGACCTGGCTGGAGTGTTGGGGTGGGCTGTCCCCGATGGCCGCGGACGGGGCTGAGGTGCTGGCGCATCTCGTCGAGACCGGCTATCTGGAAACCGACGGTGACCTGGCGTTCATCGGGCCCGAGGCGGAGAGGCGGTTCGGCCGTCGGCACTTCTCCGATCTCACCGGGGTGTTCAGCGCAGCCCCCGAGTTCACCGTGTTTGCGGGTCGGGACGAGATCGGGACCGTCAGCGACGACGTGCTGGCCTGTGACGACGCGGAGGGGCCGCGGGTACTGCTGCTCGCCGGACGGGCGTGGCTTGTGACCTATGTGGACTGGAAACGTCGCCGATGCTTCGTCGAACCTACCGACCTGCCCGGCAGGGCCCGATGGACGAGCTTCGGTGGCGGGTTGTCGTTCGACATCACCCGCGGAACGCGGGACGTGCTGCTCGGCCATGACCCCGCCGGGGTGCAGCTCACTCGGCGAGCGTCCAACGCACTGAGTGAGCTGCGCGAGCACCACCAGAGCTCGGTCCGTGACGGCCGGACCGTGCTGCAACGCACGTCAACCGGTGACCTGTACTGGTGGACCTGGGCGGGGACTGCCGCCAACCGCACCCTGCACGCATCGCTTGCCGACCTGGTGGACCCCCACCAGCGCCTCGGCGACCGCACGGTGCGGATGCGGCGCGACCGCGACCCCGGCGAAGCCGCCGACGCACTATGGACCATCGGCCCAGCCGATATCGTCGATCCCGCTGTCCAGGCCGGTGCCTTGGCCGGCCTCAAGTTCTCCGCCGCGCTACCGGGTGAACTCGCGCGAGCCACGCTGGCAGCTCGCTTCGCCGACCGTCGATCCGCAGAACGAGTGCTCACCGAGAACCACACAATCGTCCGGTAGGGACCACCGGGGAGTCAGCTGACCGCCTCCAGCAGCCGGGGGCGGATCTCGGGGGCGCCGGCGCGGCGGGCGGCTGCGGCGGAGTCGTCGGGTTCGCGCTGGGAATCACGCTCGGCGGCCACCAGAGCGAGGTAGGTCTCGATCTCCCGGCTGCGCTGGGCGGCGTCCCAGCCGAGTACCTCACCCATCAGGTCCGCCACCTGGGCGGCGCAGGCCTCGCCCCGGTGCGGATATTCGATCGAGATGCGGGTTCGCCGGGCGAGCACGTCCTCCAGGTGCAGCGCGCCCTCATGGCTGGCGGCGTGCACCACTTCGACCTTGAGGTAGTCCGGCGCATCGCTCACCGGGGTGAGCAGTTCCCGCCGGTCCTCGGCCAGCGCCAGCACGTGGTGCACCGCCGAGCCGTAGCGGTCCAGCAGGTGCCGCACCCGGTAGGGATGCAGCCCATGCCGGGCGGCCAGCACATCGGCCTGGTTGACCAGCGCGTGGTATCCGTCGGCGCCCAGCAATGGCACCTTGTCGGTGATGGACGCCGCGGCCCGGCCGGGCAGGTCGGGCACCGCCGCGTCGACGGCGTCGGCGGCCATCACCCGGTAGGTGGTGTACTTGCCACCAGCGATGGCGATGAGGCCGGGGGCCACCCGGGCCACCGCGTGCTCCCGGGACAGCCGGGAGGTCTCCTCGCTCTCCCCGGCCAGCAGTGGACGGAGACCGGCATAGACCCCCTCGATGTCGTCCTCGTTGAGCGGGGTGGCGAGCACCGTGTTGACCGTGTTCAGCAGGTAGTCGATGTCGGCCCGGGTGGCCGAGGGGTGGGCGAGGTCGAGGTTCCAGCCGGTGTCGGTGGTGCCGACGATCCAGTGGTTGCCCCACGGGATGACGAACAGCACCGACGTGGCGGTGCGCAGGATCAGCCCGCTCTCCGACACGATGCGATCCCGGGGCACCACGATGTGCACGCCCTTGGAGGCGCGCACCCGGAACCGGCCCCGCCCACCGGAAAGGCGCTGGATCTCGTCGGTCCACACACCGGTGCAGTTGAGCACCGCATGCGCCTCGACGTCGGTCTCCTCGCCGGTCTCGCAGTCGCGCACCCGCACCCCGCAGATCCGGTCAGCCTCCCGTAGAAAGTCGACGACCTGGGTCGAGGTGCGCACTACGGCCCCGTACTGGGCGGCGGTGCGGGCCACCATCATGGTGTGCCGGGCGTCGTCGGTGAGCGCGTCGTAGTAGCGCACCCCGCCGACCAGCCCGTCGCGGCGCAACGCGGGCGCCATCCGCAACGCCGCGGCCCGGGTGAGGTGGGTCTGGCCGGGTACCGAACGTTCACCGCCCAGCAGGTGGTACAGGGTCAGCCCGGCGGCCACGTAGGGCCGTTCCCAGAGCCGATGGCTCAGCGGGTACAGGAAGCTCACCGGCTTGACCAGGTGCGGCGCCAACCGGGTCAGCATCAGCTCCCGCTCGTGCAGCGCCTCCCGGACCAGCCCGAACTCGAGCTGTTCCAGGTACCGCAAGCCGCCGTGGAACAGCTTCGAGGACCGGCTCGACGTGCCCGACGCGAGATCCCGGGCCTCCACCAGCGCGACCTTCATACCCCGGGTCGCCGCATCCAGCGCGGCACCCGCACCCACCACGCCACCACCGACCACCACGACGTCGAACTGCTCATCGACAAGTCGCTGCCAGTCCGCGGCGCGCTGGGCCGGACCGAGCTGCCCGGGCGCCGGTCCGCATCTGCTCCGCTGGTGGTCCCGCTCGGCCTCCGCCACCGCACCTCCCGAGTCCGCCCCCACCCGATGCCCCGCCATACCGCTCGCCACTGCACGCTACCGCCGCGGAGCCCGGTCGGCTGCTCAGCGCGTGTGATGCCGTCATCCCTCTTCATCTCTACAGAGGTGAACGGCCGATCTCGGAATACCGAGCGGTGCCGGTGACGGGTGGCTCCCAGCCGGGCCGCGCCGCTCGTGCCGCCGCTCGCCTGGGGCTAGCCTGCGATCTGATGAGCCAGTACGTCGCCGCGATCGACCAGGGCACCACGTCCACCCGCGCCATGGTGTTCGACCACGAAGGCCGGGTGGTCTCGGCGGATCAGCGGGAACACCACCAGATCCTGCCCAGGCCCGGCTGGGTGGAGCACGACCCGGCCGAGGTGTGGACCAACACCAGGGAGGTCGTCGCCGGGGCGCTGGCCAAGGCGGATCTGACCCCGGGTGACATCGCCGCCGTGGGCATCACCAATCAGCGCGAGACCGCGGTGGTGTGGGACCGGCGCACCGGCGAACCGGTGCACAACGCGATCGTGTGGCAGGACACCCGCACCGACCAGCTGTGCACCCAACTCGGCGGCGACCAGGGGCCGGCCCGCTACCAGGAACGCACTGGCCTGCCGCTGGCCACCTATTTCTCCGGCCCCAAGATCCGCTGGATCCTGGACCAGGTGGACGGGGCCCGCCCGCGGGCCGAGCGTGGGGAGCTGTGCTTCGGGACCATGGATTCCTGGTTGCTGTGGAACATGACCGGCGGCCCCTCGGGCGGGCTGCACGTCACCGATGTCACCAACGCCTCCCGCACGCTGCTGATGGATCTGGACACGCTGTCCTGGGACGAGGCGATCGCCGAGGAGATCGGCGTCCCGGTGGCGATGTTGCCGCGGATCCACTCCTCGTCGCAGGTGTACGGCACCGTCCGGGAGCGCGGCACGCTGAGCGGGGTGCCGATCGCGGGCATCCTCGGTGACCAGCAGGCGGCCACGTTCGGCCAGGCCTGCCTGTCGGTCGGGGATGCCAAGAACACCTACGGCACCGGCAACTTCATGCTGCTCAACACCGGTACCGGCAAGGTGATGAGCCGGAACGGGCTGCTGACCACGGTGTGCTACCAGATCGGGTCCGCCGCCCCGGTCTACGCGCTGGAGGGCTCGATCGCGGTCACCGGTTCCCTGGTGCAGTGGTTGCGGGACAACCTGGGCATGATCTCCTCGGCAGCGCAGATCGAGGAACTCGCGGCCGGCGTCGAGGACAACGGCGGCGCCTACTTCGTGCCCGCCTTCTCCGGCCTGTTCGCCCCGCACTGGCGCTCCGATGCCCGCGGGGTCATCGTCGGGCTGACCCGCTACGTCACCCGGGCGCATCTGGCCAGGGCGGTGCTCGAGGCGACCGCCTTCCAGACCCGCGAGGTGCTCGACGCCATGAACGCCGACTCCGGAGTGGCCCTGACCTCGCTGAAGGTGGACGGCGGGATGGTCTCCAACGAACTGCTGATGCAGTTTCAGGCCGACATACTGGGGGTTCCGGTGATCCGGCCGGTGGTCAGCGAGACCACCGCACTGGGCGCGGCGTACGCGGCCGGTCTCGCGGTCGGATTCTGGTCGGGCGAGGAGGACATCCGAGCCAACTGGGCGGCGGACCGGCAATGGGATCCGATGATGGCGCCCCAGCGGCGGGCGGAGCTCTACGCGCAGTGGCGCAAGGCGGTCACCCGCACCCTGGACTGGGTGGACTGACAACGGATCGCCCCCGGCGGTTGCTTCCGCCATCGCGCGGGAGTGGATGACCGGTGCCCGTGCGCAGCGCCCACCCACTCGCTGTTGCCGCCCCACTCGCTGTTGTCGCAACTGTCGCCGATGAACAGCATGGGTGACTTCCGAACGCTCACCTGTGCCCCTCCGATGCGCGTGCGCCCTTGCGGATGATGTGTGTCCTGCCCCGACGCCGAACTATAAACGTACTTTCACCATGATGTTGGTACAGACGGGTGAATGCTGAACACTGTGAGATTGAATCTCATGACGAAACGTATTCAGCGCTGATCAGAGCATGGGGCCGTACGGGGTAACGCCGTGGCGCACCGGGTCGCGGGACACACCCGCAGCCGACCGATCGCGAGCAGATCTACGTCACGGTCGGTGAGACTTCACCTGGGCGGATTGCCGACGCTGCGACGTCGGGTCACCGCGAGTGCCACTCCTGATCCGGCGGCAGCCACCGCGCCACCGGCGGTGAGCGAGACCGCCAGCATGCTCACCTCGGTCTGCGGGCCGGCTTGGGTCTGCGTCGCGGTGCGGTTGCCCGGGCCGGTGGCGGTGGATGCGGTGGCGGGATGGTGTGATCCGGCAGCAGGTTCACCTGCCACCGCCATCGGGGTGGGGCCCAGCAGCACGGCGAGCCCGACCAACCCGCACCCGACGATCCGCATCTCGACCTCCTTGCGCACCGGTCTCTTCGAGTAGACGTGTGAGCGGACACCGGGTTGCCCCGGTCATCCAGAACCCGCCCCGGTGGGCGGCCGGGTCATCGCCGCGCCTCGCGCCACGCGATGGCACCGGCACCGGCGGCCGCACCCACCATCACACCCACCCCGAGCAGCGGTACCGAGATGCCCCGCACACCGTCGGCGGCGCCCCGGACGCCCTGCGGACCGCAGGACAGCCGGCCCTCAGCACATCCGATGGGGATCAGCGCCGATCCGTGATCGACAGCCGATCCGTGATCGATAGCCGATACGTGATCGACATCAGCCACCGTGACCGGGCCACCGAGTGCCGCGGCGACGACCAGCAGCACGCCGATTCCGAGAATGAACCCCCGCATGGTGTTGCTCCTCCCACTGCAGCAGGCCAACTCTCACCTGCTTGTTCGTGACAGGGAGACGCACCCGGTCGCGGTACGGTTCACCGTGATACCGAACCGTCATCGAACATTGCGGCCTTCCGGTGAATCACGGCGCGATCAGGCGACCACGGTGGTGCCGCGACATCGGGGCGGCCGAGTCAGTCCAGGTCGTCGTGCCGCATCAACTGGCGTCCGGCCTCGGTGATCGACCCGGAGAGAGCCGGGTACACGGAGAACGTGTGCGCGAGATCGGCGACGGTCAGGTTGTTCTGCACCGCCAGCGCGATCGAGACGATCAGCTCGCTGGCGAACGGCGCGACCACCACACCACCGATCACGACCCCGGTCACCGGACGGCAGAAGAGTTTCACGAAACCGCGCCGCAATCCCTGCATCTTGGCCCGCGGGTTGGTGGCCAGCGGGAGCATCACGGCGCGCGCGGCCACCTCTCCGGCGTCGATGGCGCGCTGACTGATCCCGACCGTGGCGATCTCCGGGTTGGTGAACACCGCCGCGGACACGGTCCGCCGCCTGATCGGGGTCACACCCTCGCCCAATGCGTGCCACATGGCGGTGCGGCCCTGCATGGCGGCGACCGACGCGAGCGGCAGCAGCCCGGTGCAGTCCCCGGCGGCGTAGATACCCGGCACCACGGTCCGGGATACCCGGTCGACCGGGACATGACCGCCCACGTCGGTGTGCAGACCGGCCGTCGCCAGGCCCAGATCGGCGGTGTTGGGCACCGAGCCGACGGTCATCAGAGCGTGCGAACCGACCACGGTCCGCCCGTCGGCCAGGTGCACCACCACGCCGTCGGCGGTCCGCTCCACCGTGTCCGCCCTCGCCTGCTTGACCAGGACGACCCCGCGCTCGGCGAACACCTCCTCCAGCACCGCCGCCGCGTCGGCGTCCTCCCCCGGCAGCACCCGGTCCCGGCTGGACACCAGCGTCACGCGCACCCCGACATCGGTGAAGGCGGAGACGAACTCGGCCCCGGTGACACCCGAACCGACCACGACCAGGTCGGTGGGTAGCTCGTCGAGGTCATAGATCTGCCGCCAGGTGAGGATCCGTTCCCCATCTGGTCGCGCGCCGGGCAGGATCCGCGGCGTGGCGCCGGTGGCGATGAGCACGACGTCGGCGTCCAGGTCATGCTCGTCAGCACCGCCCGGGTGGCTGGTGACCACGACCCGGTGCACCGCCCGGCCCGGGCTCTCGTCGGCCAGCCGCGCAGTGCCGGTGAGCAAGTGCACACCGTCGCGCTGCAACCGCGCCCGGATGTCGGCCGACTGGGTGACCGCCAGCCCCTTCACCCGCCCGCGCACTGCGGGAACGTCCACCTCGACCTGGCCCGGATCGAGCCGGATCCCCAGGTCAGCGGCCCTTCGCCAGGACGCTGCCGCACCCGACGATGCGATGAGAGTCTTGGACGGCACACAGTCGTGCAGCACACAGGCGCCACCTGGTGCCTCGGCCTCCACCACCGTGACGTCGGCGCCGTACTGCGCGGCCACCAGCGCCGCCTCGTAGCCGGCAGGGCCACCGCCCATGATCACGATTCGGATCACGCACTCGCCCCCATCATCGAGGCCCGGGGTCTGGCGCGCCCACCGTAGCCGCCGCGGCGACTGCCTCCGGGGCGGCCGCTAGGCTGTCCGCCGTGCCGCTCTACGCCGCCTACGGGTCCAACATGGATCCCGCTCAGATGATGGAGCGCGCCCCGCACTCACCGATGGCGGGCACCGGATGGCTCATCGGATGGCGGCTGACCTTCGGTGGAGAGGACCTCGGCTGGGAGGGGGCACTGTCCACCGTCGTCGAGGATCCCGTGTCCCAGGTCTTCGTCGTGATCTACGACGTGACCCCCGAGGACGAGAAGATGCTCGACCGCTGGGAGGGCGGTGAACTCGGGCTGCACCGGAAGCTGCGGCTGCGGGTGCACACCCTGGACGGGTCGATGCTCGCCTGGCTCTACGTGCTCGACGCCTACGAGGGTGGGCTGCCCTCCGCACGCTACATCGGCGTGATGTCCGACGCCGCCGAAGCGGCAGGCGCCCCCGAGGACTACGTCGCCGCACTGCGCAGCCGCCCCTGCCGAGGCATCACCCCCTGACCCGCCGTGTC
>DASXOV010000121.1:0-12771 GCA_036494005.1 Pseudonocardiaceae bacterium
CCTGGACGTGTCGGCCGAAGCGATCGAATACGCCCGCAAAGCCACCGCCGACGAACATCTCGTCGCCGATCTGCGACTCGGCGACATGCGGGCGCTGCCCACTGATTCGCCGGCTGACGTGGCGGTGTGCCTGGGCAACGCCTTCGGCTATTTGTGGTGATCGCTCACCCTGCCGGACGGCACCAAGGGCGTAGCTCGCCGAGACACGTAGTGCTACGCTTGGGTGTATGAAGACCATCACCCAGCGTGAGTTCCGCAACAACTCCGCGGCCGTGATGGACGCAGTGGAGGCGGGGGAGACCTATCACATCACCCGGAACGGCGTGGAAGTCGCTGAGCTGCGTCCACTCGCCCGCAGGCGTCGGCTGAGCGCCGAGGAACTGGTGGCCCGGCACCGCCGGCTGCCTCGAGTGGACCATGGGCGCATGCGCGCCGACGCCGACGAATTCTTCGGCACACAAGACCGGGCCGGCGACCACGATCCGTGGCAGCGAAGCCGTGCCTGACCGCCCCGCTACCGGAGTGCTCGACACCTGCGCCTACATCGACCTCGACATAATCGACCCGGCGGCCCTGCCGGCAATCCCGGAGGTCACTGCGGTCACCCTCGCCGAGCTGCATCAGGGTGTAGCCATGGCGAAAGACCCCGCTACCAGGGCGGCGCGCACGGAGAAGCTCGGCACTGCGGTCGCCGACTTCGACCCCCTGCCCTTCGACGGCGAGGCTGTCGCCAGGTACGGGACCCTGGTAGCGCTGGCTATCGCCGTTGGCCGTGATCCTCGGCCCCGCAGGATGGATCTGATGATCGCCGCGATCGCCTCGGCCAGGGGTCTTCCGCTGTACACGCGTAACGCGGAGGACTTCAAGGGTTTGGACGGTGTCGTGACCGTGCTCGCCGTCTGACCCTGTCGGATGGGGCATGCCCGGGCCGGGAGGGCCGACCAAGCCGGCGCGGCTCCATTCTCATGGGGTGCACAGCAAGTCGTCAGCGCAACTTCAGGGCGGCGGCGCATGCTGACACACTGTCGCATCGGCGGCGATTGGAGGCGCTGTGAGCGGGTCCGGGTCACCGATAGACGGCTACCCCACTGTTCCTCTGCGCCCGGGTCCTCTGCACCCGGGTCCGAGCCGCCGGGCAGCCGGGCTGGCGGCGATGGTTCCGTACATCGTCATGGCGCTGGTCCTCGTACTGGCCGTGTGGGTCGGGCACCTGTGGCAGCAGATCAACGTGGTGTCCGGGATCGCCTCCGGCACAGCGGCGAGCGGGACCGGTCCGGGCGCCGCGGGCCCGGGACTCGGATCTGGAGCGCCGGCCGGGTCGGACGCAGGCGATCCGTCCGCGGTGGTGGCCAGGGTCAGCCCGGGTCTGGTCGACATCACCACCACGCTGGGTTATGCGAACGGGCAGGCCGCCGGGACCGGGATCGTGCTGACCCCCGACGGTGAGGTGCTCACCAATAACCACGTGATCGAGGGCGCCACCGAGATCGCCGTCACCGACATCGGCACCGGACACAGTTATCCGGCCACGGTGGTCGGCTACGACCGCAGTCACGACATCGCCGTGCTCGCCTTGCAGGGTGCTTCCGGGTTGCCGACGCCGGTCCTCGCAGACTCCTCCAGCGCGCGCGTCGGAGACGCCGTCATCGCCATCGGGAATGCGGGCGGTGTCGGGGGAGCGCCCAGTGCGGCACCTGGGAAGATCACCGGGATCGGCCGTTCCGTGACCGCGAGTGATCAGGTGGACGGCACTTCCGAGCAGCTCACCGGCCTGGTCCAGGTCAATGCCGACCTCCAGCCCGGCGACTCCGGCGGTGCCCTGGTGAACAGCGCGGGGGAGGTCATCGGCGTCGACACCGCTGCCTCCACCGGATTCCAGGTGGAGCAGACCGGCGGTCAGGGCTTCGCGATTCCGATCAACCAGGCCCTGGACATCGCCCGTCAGATCGAATCCGGCGTGGGTTCCTCGGCGGTCCACGTCGGGCCGACCCCGATCCTCGGCATCCAGGCGCAGGACTTCAGCGTCGCGATCGGCCGCCACCACCGGCAGTTCACCCAGCAAAGTGTCTACCCCGCCAGCGGTGCGCTGGTCAGCGGCGTGATGAGCGGGTCACCGGCCGCGCAGGCGGGTCTGTTCGAAGGTGACCTCATCACCTCCCTCGACGGGCACACCGTCGACTCGACCACCACCCTGAGCGACCTGCTCGGCCTGCACCATCCCGGGGACCAGGTCACGCTGGGCTGGCTGGACAGCGCGGGCCAGCAGCACACCGAGATCGTGCAGCTGGTCACCGGACCGGCTGCCTGAGTCAGCCCTGCGGGCGACGAGTTTCACCGCCCGCGGTCGTCTCAACTGGGCACATCGCGCTCGGTGACCCGCGCTCCGGTAATTCGACGGAGCTCGCCGCGTGTTTCGGTGATGCGGATGCGGCGCCCGACGAGGGGAGCATCATGGTGGGGGCTGCGGTGCGAACGGGCCTTCCGTCGGCCGAGACGGCGCGGTTTCGCTGGGAGCGGGTGGCCCTGGTCGGCATCCTGGTGCTGGCGGCGCTGCTGTACGGCTGGTCGCTCGGTGATCGGGTCCTGCAGCTCTACTACGCGGCGGCTGTGCACTCGATGTCGCGCGACGTCACCGCTTTCCTGTTCGCCGGCTACGACCCGGTCGGCGTGGTGAGCCTGGACAAGCCACGCACTGAGGTTGGCCTGCCGTTGAGGAGCGGGTCACGCCCCTGATCACAAGTCCGCCCGTGCCTGTCACCCGGCCTGATCCCGGAGTAATCTTTCGTATACGAAACATCGTATACGAAACATCGTATACGATCTTTCGTATACGACGCGATCGCGGTAGCGTGATCAGGAGCTGGGGAGGACGGTGTGTCCGGTTCGCTGTGGTCCGTGATCTCGGCATGGGTGATCGCGCTCTGCTGGGGGCTGTTCGGCCTGGTGTGGGTGGCCGGTGCGCTCTACAACGTACGGCGGGCACCCCCGGCGCGGCAGCGATCGATGACCGGTTACTGGTTGATCCCGGCCGCGCTCGTTCTCTGGCTGATCGGCCACGAGTTACCCGAAGCCAACCGGTACTGGGGGATACCCGGTGGAGTCTGGATCCGGGTCATCGGCGTGGTGGTGCTGCTCGCCGCCACGTCCTTCACGCTGTGGGCCCGGGGTGTTCTCGGCACGATGTGGAGCGCATCGGTGGTGATCAAGGACGATCATCGGCTACGCACCGACGGCCCCTATGCCATCACCCGGCACCCCATCTACACCGGGGTACTGGGCATGCTGCTCGGCACCGTGCTGCTCACCGGCGCGGGGTTGTGGGCAGTGTGGCTGGTGCTGTTCGTGGTGCTGGTCGAGCTGAAGATCCACAGTGAAGAGCGTCTGCTGACGAGGCAGTTTCCCGTCGAGTACGAGCGGTACCGCAGCCGGGTCCCCCAGTTGATCCCCGGCGCCGGTCTCCTGAGGCACCGATGAGCAGGCAGGATTCCCGCGAGGACGGATCCGATCCGGCCGCTGATACCGGCACGGTGACCGATGCCGGACAGGTGGCCGACCATCTCTCTGCCATCAACCGGGTGCTGCGCAGGTCCATCACGGCGCGTGCGCAGCGTCTGCCGGTACCGCTCACCCGGCCGCAGGTGCTGGCGTTGCAGATCCTCGTGGAGGAGGACGACCGCAGCGAGTCAGGCCTGTCCCTGTCCGACCTCAGCGAGCGGCTGGGTCTGGCGCACAGCACCGTGTCCGGCATCGTCTCTCGTCTGGAACGCGACGGCATGGTGCGCCGGAGTACGTGTGCCGGCGACCGGCGCCAGATCCGTATCGAACTGACCGATTCGGTCCGTGACTGGGTGGATCATGAACTCCCTGCCCTGCGGCAGGCGCCTCTGGTCGCCGTGCTCCGGCAGATCAGCGCCGAGCAGCGGGCAGCGCTTCTTGACGGTCTCGCCACGATGCAACGGCTGCTCGAGGCGAACACCACGGGTACCTCTCCCGAGTCCACCTGACCCGGGCATCGGCCAGCGCCATTGTCCGGCTGTTGTGCTATCGCGAACTATGTGACTCGCGGCCATCACATCCACGGATGCTGCCTCTGTCGTCCCGTTCAACGGACAGTTCCGCTAGCAAGAGATCGAGACAGATGACGCAGGGCACCTCGACGCTGCGGTAGGCAGTGCGGACCATTCCTCGCGTCCTGAGCTCGCGCAGTATGCGGTGGACGGTCACCTCAGCAGCGTGCGCCAACTGCGCGAGTTGTCTCTGAGTGAGTGGTATCACTGCCCGGCGGCGGGTCGAACCTGCTGCCGACCTGAGGGCGAGGTTACGCAACAACCGGGTCACCCGAAGCGTCACATCGCCGGTGCTGAGTTCCACGCGGGACCGATCCGAATCGCGCAGCCGCTCCCCGACGCAGCGGGTCAGTTCGAACCCGACCCTGGCATGCTCTTCGAGAAAGCGCCTGAACTGGTCCGCGTAGATCTTGGTCGCGTATACCGGGCTCAGCGCCACCACGGACGCGGACCGAGGTTGATTGTCCAGGTAAGCCAGCTCACCGAGGATGTCCCCTCTGCCGCGGAGGCCAAGCAGGTGCTCACGCCCAGATGTGTCATGCACAACGACCTTGACCGGGCCTCCATGGAGTACCAGAACAAAGCGACTCCGATCGCCCTCCACCAGGAGATGCTCGCCTGCCGTATGCAGGGCAGGCGCACCGAGGTTGAACAGTGCCAGGCGATCGGCGGGTTGTAGACGCCCGACAAAGGTCTCTGAGCCCCATTCGAGGTTTCCATTATCGCTAACGCGCCGTTTTGTATTCTTGGCCAGGCAGCCCATCGTGTCTCCCCACGATATGTATCGATTGCGTCGTCGGTATCATGCCGCATCTGGTGCAGGGGCCCCGGCGGCCCGCGGACAAGATTGTGAGTAGCTTATTATTGGATTGCGCTCATGAGGAGTAGTGCACCGCCCGCGACCCCACACAGAATCCCGTACCGAATAAAACGGTACTTGAGAACAATGATCTTACTGATTGCTCTTAGTTCACTCAATACTGCCTCGCTGGGACTTCCAGCTAGTCGCCCAAGTAGATAGCCAAGGTCCCGCTCATGCCGTACCCGCGCCACGTCACCGTAGTACGTGAGCACCTGGTGCCGTGATCCTATGGTGTGTCTGGGTAGTGCCGCCAGCATCAGCAAGACCATCGCCAGCACGCAGATCGACAGTCCACAGACCCAGCTCCATACGATGGCCTGCCTGCCAAGCAGCAATCCGTTGGGAGCCACAGCCACCACCGCGATGAACGCACTGACCCCACCGAGCGCTGAGGAGGCCTTGTCATCGGCTCGGGTGAGCTCGGCACGGGCGTCATCGAGCAGTCGTTGCGTAACTCGTGAGACAACGGTCTCTTCTTCCATCGGAACTGTCCTCCGCCAGTAACTGGTAACCGCATCTCGGCAGCCGGCTGTGCCAGGGAAGGATGTCTCCTGCGTGCGCTGCCCGCGCTGTCGTTCACCACCTCTCGTCTGTGTCAATGTGCACGTTTATTCCCATCGACCGCAGGATCTGAGGCTGCAGGACGACGACACGCCGCCGTCTGGTGACGATCACACGCCGTTCACGGAGGATGCGCAGACAACGAGCCACCGCCTCCCGAGAAGCGCCGATGGCTCCGGCGAGTTCTCGCTGGGACAGCGGCACGTCGATCTCCGTGCCATCAGCCACCGCTGTTCCGTGACGCTGAGCGAGTTCCAGGAGATAGGCGGCCAGTCGTTCCGGCACGGTGTGCGCACCGAATCCCAGGCGGCGGGAGTCGGAGTCGCGCAGTCGGTCGGCGACGTCTCCGAGCAGCGCGAGCGCGATCTCGGGGCGCTCCCGCAACCGGTTCACGAAGCGGTCGGCGGGCAGGACCGCGGCACGCACCGGTATCAACGTACGCACCGTGGCTGACCGCGATCGACCATCGATAGCGGCCAACTCACCCAGCACATCACCTGGACCGCGGATCGCGAGCAGTGCCTCGTGCCCATTCAGCGAGTCCGTTGATACCTTGACCCACCCGCTGATCAGGAAGATGGCGAAGTCCGACAGGTCTCCGTAGTGGAACAGCACCGCGTTCGCCGGGAACGCACGAGGGGCGCAACCGTCGAGAAGAAAGTCCCGATCAGTCGGTCGCAGACGGGCCAGGAAGGACTCGGGAACCTGCTCATCGGCTGACGAGACCGGTTCCTGGGACGCCTCGTCGACCATCGAGCCCGCACGGGTCGCATCCACTTTGTACTGTCCTTCCTTCCACAATGTGTGATGCCAGCAAACCGCTGGCGGCCCGGTGAGACAACCGCACCGGGCCGAGCCACCAGTGAAGCCCAGCGGTGAGATGCGGTCGCGGACCTGCCCTCACGGCGGTCCCGAAGCAGGGGAGACTGGCTTTGTCTCATTTGTCTTATTCATCCTATTTTGTTCCTGCTGCTGAGTAAAAGAAGACACGAAAACCATCTGATGATGTGGTGTGTGTGACCTGCACGGTTCACGGTGTGCCAGATCGTTTGGATGAAGGAGCCCCGTGGTGGAAGGTCCCGTCCCTTCTTAATATCTTGATCTTGATGGGCACGCCGGAAGTGCAGGTCGGGCGGGTATGGCTGCTACGACGAAATCGACAGGAAATCGGAACACGGCAACACGTAACAGGTCCTGCCACGCCGGCGATTTCTCTACAGAGTACGTCGGCACTTTGTCCGTTCTCATCAACCGGCCACGGATTGCTTGTCAGAAGGATTCGTCATGAGGGCACCGACAACCCACCTCGTTGTGGTCGTCGATATCGAGGGGTTCAGCCAGCGGTCCGACCCCGTGCAGAGGTCGCTTCGCCGCGCGATGTACGAGGTGCTGACGACGGCCGTGGACGATGCGCACCTGACCTGGGTGGACTTCCACCCACAGGACCGTGGAGACGGCGTGATCATGATCGTCGGGGGGCATGTCTCGCCTGTCGCGCTCGCGGGCGAGTTCGTGCGCGCCCTCGAGTGGGGTCTGGCGGAGAAGGCGGGCATCCACAGCGCGGACCACCAGATGCGATTCCGGGTTGCGCTACATCAGGGGTTGGCGAACCCCGACGACGAGGGGTGGTCGGGGGACGCCATCAACACCGCCTGCCGGCTGGTCGATGCCCAGCCGCTGCGGGATACGCTGGCGGAGGCCCGGCGTGCTCAGGTCGCGCTGATCGTGTCGAACAGCTTCTACCAGTCGGTGATTCGACCCGGCCACCGTTCAATGGACCCTTCGACGTTCGCGCCGGTCACGGTGACATCGAAGAACCTGGTGGATTTCAGTGCCTGGGTCCAGGTTCCCGGCTACGCAGCGCCGCCCAAGTTGCCGCGGACGAGACGTACCCGGACCGCGCCCTTAGCTATGCCCACATCCGTGCCCCCATCACCGGTTCCTGACGAGTCCGAGTTGCCTGGCACCAGCAGCCTCGTCATCAACGGCAACGTCCAAGGTGATGCGGTCGCCCGTGACAAGCACGTCCACAACGGGCGGTAGCACAGATGAGCACACCCCAGGCGCCGGCGGGGCAGGCCCCGGCCACACCGGGGGCGCCCGCACCGCAGGGGGCGGCGGCGCTCGGCACAGGCCCCGGCGGTCCGGCCTCGGCGGCTCCGGCCGATACCCCCTCGGCCGATTCCGACCCGAAGGCAGCTGATCCGTCCCCGTCAGACGACTCGCAGTCAGGCGAGGACCAGGCGAGCGAACCGAAGACCACCCTGAACGAACCCGGCCAAGGGGCTGCCCGACAGGAGGCCCTGCGCAACGCGCAGCACTTCATCGACGGTGACGTCGTCGGCCGAGACAAGTTCGTCTTCCTCGTCGGTGGTAAGAAGCAAGCCGCCGCTCGCCGGCTCTCTCCTTTGCTCTACGAGCGTGTCCAGCAAGCGTTCGTTGATCCAGAGGGCTGGGACGAGCTTCGCGAGCAGTTCGGCAAGCGCCGGACCGTCATACTCCGCGGGATACCGGGCCAAGGTCGGACGGCGATGGCCGTGCGGCTGCTGATGTCCGCCAGCACCGAGGTGATGTATAACCTCGATCCCCGGATCGATCTGAACCGGCTGGCGGAGCAGATCGAGCAGGACCAGCACAGCGGCGGGGCGGTGGAGCTGGGTGCCGGCTTCCTGCTGCGCCCGACCGGCCGTGCCGCCGTGCTCCACGGCCGCACGCTGCGGGACCTCGACGACGCCTTGACCGAGGCCGACGCACGGCTCGTGCTGACGGTCGGCCCAGACGTGCGGCTGGGCGACGACGACCTGATCGAGTACCTGGTCGAGCTTCCCCCCGCACCGAAATATCAACGGATCGTCGAACGCCATCTTGAATGGCGGCTGGGCAGCGAGCGTGCGGTGCAGGAACTGCTCGCCCGGCAGGATCTGCGGCCGGGCCTCGACGACCTCCTGGGTGAGATCGCCTCGTGCGATGGCGCCGCGAACCTGGCCTACCTCATCAACGAGGAGCCCACCGACGCCATCAATCTCACGCGGGTACGGGAACGGTTGACGCGCCGTAGCCTGGACGCGTTCGACACCTGGTTCGAGGATCTGCGCGACGTCGATGTGCGCAGCTTCGCCATAGCCCTCGCTGCGCTGGACGGTCTCCCGTACGAGGACGTGGCGCGGGCGGCAGAGAAGCTGCGCCAGCGGCTGGATCCGCCGGCGCAGACCCGGATCGTGTCAGTGGATGCAGGTCAACAGGTCGGCCGGGACCATTTTCGGATGCCGCGCAGGCAGGTGCTGGAGCTGTTGCGGGCGACGGTGGTGCAGACGGAGGTTCAACGTCCGTACGGACGGGTGCCGTCCCAGACGGTCGCATACAAGGATCGTTCCTACCCGCGGGATGTCCTCTCGCTGGTATGGCACGGCTACCAGATCCATGACCACCTACTCGCCTGGCTGAGCGACCTGATGAAGGAGCTCTCCGAGCCGGTCCGGATGCAGGTTGCGACGACGCTCGGCGTGCTGTCGACCTTCTCCTTCCACCACCTGCTGACCGCGGTCCTGGCCAACTGGGCAGGCAGCGAGGAGCTGTTCAAGCGGGACGCGGTTGCGTATGCGCTGCGCGTGCCAGCCGCCGACGAGCGGTTGCGCGCCAGTGTGACCTACGTGGTCAACCAGTGGTTCGGCGCCGAGGACGAGCCGGCGCTGCAGGCCACGGCCGCTCGCGTACACGGGGTCGGCCTCGCCAGCGCTGACCCCGAGGCATCGCTGGCCGCGCTCGACCGGCTCGCGCGGGATGCCGACCCCAAGGTCGAGTTCGCCATCGGGGCCAGCTTCATCGACATGCTCATGGCCGACGCCCCTCGGTTCGCCCCGACGATCCTCAGCACGCTGCTGCAATGGTTCGACGATCCGGAACGGACTGATACGGCCCGCCTGGTCTTTCTCATCGTTGCCAACGACCTGCTGACTGAACGCGCCCCGAGCGATGCGGGCGTCGAGCCGGTGACCTGGCCGACCCTGCTGGGGCTGGCGCACGACTCGTCCGGACTCCGCGACCTGCTGGTCCGAACCTGGTCCCGGGTGCTGCACGAGGGGTCGTACTTCGACCTCGCGGAAATCGTGGTCGACAGCTGGGCGAGGCACGCCGAGAGCGACCGGGAGCTGCTCGAGACCTTCGCCCGAATGGTCCGGGCCGTGGGGGCAAGTGATCCGCGCGCCCGGGCGATCCTGCGGCGCTGCGCGGCGAGGTGGCACAGCGACGACAACCTCTTCCCCATCCCCAAAACCGTGTACGCGGTCGAGACCGTGCTCGCGGGATGAAAGGTCTGCCATGACGAATCGAGTGCCGCTCATTCTGGCGAAGGAGCCGATCCCGCGCGGCGCAATGGGCCCGGTCAGGGCTCGGACTCCGGACGTCGCGGTCGTCTACGCGACATCGGCGGGCGAGGTCGCGGTCTTCGACCCAGGACAACGCGACAGCTGGACCAGGCGGGCGTTCTCCCGCTATCGCATGAGGTACGAGGTCGATGTCGGCGACCATCGCCGCACAGTTGAGCTCCGCACCTCGCCGCTCCCCGCCCGCGGCGGCATCTACAGCTTCGACACCTTCTTCGACGTGGGCTTCCGGGTGGTCGACCCGGGTGCGATCGTGAGCCGCGACGTGGATGACGGGCTCACCGTGGTCTACAACCATCTGATCGACGTCTGCCGACCGATCACTCGGGATTTCGACATCGACGACCCCATCGGCGCCGAAGATGCGATCAACAACCGCTTCCGGCACGGCGAAACCCTGCCGGAGGGAATCCACCTCTACCGTTGCCGGGCTCGCCTGTCCGCCGACAGCCACACTCGCAAGCACCTGCAGACGCAGGTAGAAGCCAAGCGGACCAACATCGACAAAGCTGCACTCCACATGGTGGACGCCGATGACGCGTTACGCCGCAACGCTCTCGACCGGATCAATCAGGACGCCGCGCTGGAAGCGCGGAGCCGCGAGCGTGCCGCGCTGGCCAACCGGACGCTGAATTTCCGGGAGTTGATCGCGATCCACCTGGAGCGGTATCCACACGACACCCAGACCGCACTGCAGATGCTTCGCGACATGGAGAACGCGCAGTGGGAGCGCCAAGAGGTGCAGGAAGAGCGGTCGCGGGACCTGTTCAAGTTCCTCACGAGTCGCAACCTCATTCACGCCGTGGACATCGGCGCGTTCCGGGACCAGGTGATGACGCAGCTACAGAGCCCGCCCGAACCACAGAGCCTGCAGAGCGCGCCGACGTGGTCCGCAGGAGGCGGCTGGGACGATCCATTGCCCCAGCTGGCAGCCCCCGGCCCGTGGCCGAGCCCGGCACCGCCAGTCGCTGTGGATAGTTCTGCGGTTCGGACACCGGAGGCGGTGCCCTACCGACGTCCAGGTGTCCTCCCGGTCTATGTCGTGATCGATCAGTCCGTGGCGGTGGAGGGGTGCGTGAACGAGCTGAACGCGGGGATCAATTCACTCTTTGACGCCCTGCTCGCGGAGCCTGAGGTTGCCGCCATCGTCCGGCTCTCGGTTCTCGGTTACGCCGACGACGTCGCTGTCCAGCTCGCCTTGGCCACAGTGCGGGACAGCACCGAGCGAGTGCACCTGTCCGCGCACGGGCTGGCTCACTACGCTGCGGCTTTCGAACGGCTGCTCGATTGCATCCCGCGCGATGTCGAACAACTCAAGAGCCAGCAGCCGAACGTCCGCCGCCCACAGGTGCTTTTCCTCAGCGGTGCCCAGCCATCCGACGAATCCCGGTGGAGTTCGGTCTACCAGCGGCTGGTGGACCGCAACCAGCACCGGTACGCCCCGGAGATCGTTGCGTGCGGCGTCGGAACCGCCAGGCCGGAGACGATCGCGCGAGTAGCCACCAGTGAGGAGTTGGCATTCATGGCCGAAAGCGGTCAGCTGACGACGTCGGTGGAGCAGTATTTCGCGTTCGTCGCCCGGCATGTCGTCGGTTATGGCCGCTCGGTGCTGGAGGGCGTACCCGGTCCGCTGATTTCCGCACCAAACGGGTTTCGACTGGCTTGCGACCTGGTCTGAGCCACCACGTTCACAGAAAGGATTGCAATGTCGGAAGTCCGAGGCCAGCTGTTGCCGGTGTACGTAATGGCCGACGAGTCGATGTCGATGAGCAACCACCTCGGGGAGCTGAACGCGGGTCTTGCGTCGCTGCATGAGGCGTTGATCGCTGAGCCGATGGCGGCAGCGAAGGTCCGATTCTCGGTCCTGGGTTTTTCCGACGACGTCATCGTCCGGCTGCACCTGACCGACCTGCGCGGCGAAAACCGGCTCCCGGAGCTGTTCAGCCGAGGGGCCACCAACTACTCGGCAGCTTTCACCGCATTGCTGCACCACATCCCGCAGGATGTGGCGAGCCTGAAACGGGACCAGTTCCAGGTCCATCGCCCTGCGGTGTTCTTTCTCAGCGACGGGCAACCCAACGACGGCGGCAGCTGGCAGGAGCCGCACCGGCGGCTCACCGACCGGAGCACCACCCGAGCCGCGCCGAACATCATCGCCTGCGGCATAGGCGACGCGGAGCCGGAGACGATTCTCGAAGTCGCCACCCACCCCGACTTCGCTTTCGTGGCGATCGAGGGTACGCAGGTCGGATCGGCCATTGCGAAGTTCTGTACCGCACTGACCAAGAGCATCGTGGCATCCGGCCGGTCATTGACGACCGACAGCCCGGAACTGGTGGTGGACAGGCCGGAAGGCTTCCGCCTCGCGATCGACGTGATCTGACGTGCGCCTCCGACGGATCAGACCTCTCGACAACGGCCGGCACGCCGTGCCCGCCGGCGGGTCGGGATCACCCTCGGTGAATGAGTCACCGGCGGCGAGCCCCCAGGTGGCCTCGCGGGCTCCTGCACCGCACTCGGCTGTCCACTCGGAACGGACAGCGAGCAATGAATCCCCCGCCCGCCCGGTTACCATCGCGCCGGCCGGGGCGTCGCTGCGGGAGCGGTGGGCCCCGGTGGTGGTAGACCGGCCGGTCACCTCGTTCGACCCCCGCCCTGCCAACCGCCCGCCGTACCTGCCGGACACGATCGTCGACGGCTGGTCCACCAGCCACTTCACCGTGCGGCTGGCCTCCGTCCGGGGCTACGCACACCGCTTCTACGGCACTCCCCGGCAGGACGACATCGTGGTGGCGGTGCACGACGCCACGGACAGTGTGATCTTCGCCGTTGCGGACGGGGTTTCGGCGGCCGAACGGGCAGAGGTCGGCGCTGCTCAGGCGTGCCGCACCGCTGTGGG